>JACZJB010000096.1 GCA_014860805.1 Anaerolineales bacterium | reverse complement strand
ATTCCAATGCGCGCACATCCCAACCTATCCATTCCCTGAGCGCGCCGCATCCGCATTGGGCGCATTGGTAAGGCGGACGGAAACCCTTGACCGCAGATCGCAGACCATTGAACGCGCTGCCCAGGGTCGAAATCCGACCCTGGCATCACCCAACACCACTTCAGCTGTTGAACTCATCTCCTCGTATGGCATCTCCACTGCATTGATTAAATTTGCGCGCGACAAAGACGAAGCCGCAGACATTGCAAATAAAATTGGTTTCCCGCTCGTCATGAAGATCGCGTCTCCTGACATTGTCCACAAGTCGGATGCGGGCGGCGTATTGCTCAACATCAATGACATCCCCACCCTCCACAGCAGTTACGCGCAAATGATGAAACGAGTCAAAGCGTTAATTCCACCGCCGCGAATCGAGGGTGTGTATTTGCAGCGTCAGATCGCTGACGGGCAGGAAGTCATCATCGGCATGGTACGGGATCCATTATTTGGAGTGCTGATGATGTTCGGCGCGGGCGGCATCGAGGTGGAAGGTCTTAAGGATGTAACCTTTGCCCTGGCGCCGTTGAATCAGGCTGGGGCGCGGGAAATGATCCGCAAAACGTGGGCTGGGAAAAAGTTAAGAGGCTTCCGCAGCATCCCGCCCGTGGATGAGAAATCCGTTATCGATGCCTTGATCAAATTATCGCGCCTTGCAATGGATCACGAAAATATTGAAGAGATCGAGATCAATCCGCTGCGGGTGTTAAGCAAGGGTGCGGTGGCGGTGGATGTTCGAGTAAAATTGCGCGCATGATTCAGCTCGAACCGTTTATTTCCCAATTCAAAAATAAAACAATTTCAGCCGCCGTATATGATCTCCAAACGCAAACGGAAATCCTCATCCACGCCGATGAGATGATGCATCCTGCCAGCACGATGAAAGTGCCTGTGATGATGGAAGTATTCCGTCAGGCGCACGAGGGACTGCTGTCACTTGAAGAGCATTTGGAGATATTCAATTCATTCAAAAGCATCCTGGGTGGATGCGAATTCGCTCTCGACCCCGCCGATGATTCCGAACTCACTTTATACAACCGTATCGGCGGAACGGAAAGCATCCGCGAACTAACGCGCTTGATGATCGTGCGCAGCAGCAACCTTGCCAGCAATATCCTCATGGAAAAGGTCGGCACCGCGCGCGTGGATGCCTTTATGAAAGAACTTGGCATTCAGGACATGCACATCATCCGCATGCTGGAGGATAAAAAAGCATATCTCCAAAACGTGAACAACTCTGCCAGTGCGCGCAATTCAACGCATATGATGCGCCTGATCGCGGAAGGGAACGTTGTCTCTAAAAAAGCCTGCGATGAAATGATCGAGATCATGTTCGGGCAGGAATTCAACGAAAGCATCCCTGCACTTCTGCCTGCCAATGTAAAGACTGCGCACAAAACAGGCTGGTCTGACGACTTTTTCCACGATGTCGGCATCGTCTTTCCTCCAAACCGCAAACCATATGCCATTTCATTATTTACGCACGGCTTTCCTGAAGACAGGGCAAATGAAGCGCATGCCTGCATGGCGCAAATCTCAAAAATCATCTACGAAGAAATCATATGATCACATTATCCAACCTTACGTATTACCCCATCAAAGCCTGCCGCGGATTCGATGTGTCTGCATCCAACGTCGAACGCATGGGACTCGAGCACGACCGCCGCATGATGGTGGTCACCCCTGAAGGTGAATTCCTCACCCAACGCGACCATCCAAAACTCGCGCTCGTCACGCCCACGCTTCGACAGCGCTCCGCCCCGCACAGTGCGAAAGAAACGGAAAATGATTCGGTCACGCTTTCCGCGCCAAATTTTGATTCGATCCAATTCGGCATTCAGAGATCTGGCGCAACGTATCCCGTCAATATTTGGAAAAGCTCAGGCGTGCAAGCTGTGGATCAGGGCGAAGAGCCCGCACAATGGTTTTCGGATTGGCTCGGCACGCCTGTCCGCCTTGTGCACATTGCCGCTGGATTTCAACGCAAATTGAGTCAGGAATATGCCATCAACGCAGACGACCACACTGGATTTGCAGACGGCTACCCGATCCTGATCATCTCTGAAGCATCGCTTCAGGACTTAAACTCAAAGCTGGATTCGGCTCTCCCGATGAATCGATTCCGCCCAAACATTGTCGTCAAGGACTGTGAGCCTTTCGCAGAAGACACATGGAAGCGCATCAGAATCGGCGATATAGAGATGGCACTCGTCAAACCCTGCGCGCGCTGCGAAGTGACCACCACGGACCAGGTCACTCTTGAGAGAAAGAAAGAGCCGCTCAAAACTCTGGGCGGGTATCGCAAGCACAAACTGGGCGCGATCTTTGGGATGAATGTGATTCCCTTGAACGAGGGCAGGCTTGAAGTTGGGATGAGCGTGGAAATCTTAGAATAAAGAAAGAAGACAAGGAAACCTGTTTCCTTGTCTTCTTGTTTTACTTGATAATATCCCTCGAATACTTGTCTGCAAACAGCGCGGGTTGACCGCCTGTATGCCAGAACAGCACGGTTTCATCCTTCTTGAAGAATCCCTTGCGGATAAGGTCGATCATCCCAGCGGCGGCGCGCCCCGTGTAAACGGGGTCAAGCAGCAAGCCTTCATTGCTGGCAAATAAATGGATCGCCTCGCGCTCCCCTTCCCCAAAAACCCCATAGCCCGCCTGACAATAATCTTCGGTGGCAAGCACATCGTTGCGGGTAAAGTGAATCCGCTCACCGAGTTTTTCGCTGGCTTGGGATGCCAATTCAGAGACATGAGATTTCAATTCCTCTTCGGGTTCATCGATACTGATTCCCAGCACCCTGCCTTTGAAACCAAACAGTCGTTGTCCGAGCACCAATCCCGCATGTGTGCCGCCCGAAGATGTGCCGAACACGATCCAATCCACCCGCATGTTTTGATTTATGAATTCCTGCATCGCAAAGGTATATCCCATCGCCCCCGTGGGACTTGACCCTCCGTACGGCACAAGATAAGGCTTCCTCCCTGCAGCGACGGCTTTGTCAAAAGTCTCCTGCAAGGTTTGGTCGCGAAAGGCGCGGTCTTCCACGGTGATAATTTCCGCGCCGAAGAGTTGGTCAAGCAGAAAATTTGCAGAAGGCTGCTGAGGCTTCTCCCCTGTCAGCACCAAAGTGCAGTCAAATCCGTAACGAGCAGCAGCCGCAGCCGTCTGGCGGCAGTGATTGGACTGCATCGCGCCGCCTGAAATCAATAAGTCTGCACCCTGCCCGCGTGCTTCAGCGATCAGGAATTCCAGCTTGCGAGTTTTGTTCCCGCCGAAAGCCAACCCTGTCTGGTCATCACGCTTGACGAGAAGACGTGATCCGCCAAGAGCCTGGGTAAGGTTCGGTAATTCTTCGACGGGTGTGGGCAAGTGAGCAAAGTTAAATCTTGGGACAGGCATTTATGCACCTCCAACAACTTGCTTCGTTTTTTGTTTTCCACGCGAACGCATCACATCCAATACGCGCGGCATGATATCCGCGTACATCGTATACCAAAGCTTGTTCGGGGCAAAGTCATACGCGCCAAGAGTCCGCACCACTTCGCCGCCCAGACCTTCCTTGAAGCGATACACGCCCCACATTGAATCGCTTTCATCAAATACCTCTGGCGCACCCCACAGGTCATAAGCCGTGCATCCATTGGATTTGGCGTGCCTCATGGCTTCCCATTGTAAAAGATAAGTTGGCATCTTTTCACGGTGAGCATTGCCCGACATACCATAGACATAATATCCACGACCTGTAAACATGAACAGGAAAATTGCAGCGACGGGTTCTCCATCCACTTCGGCGATCAACGGAACCGCTGACGGTTGACCGCTGACCGCTGTTTGCATGAACAATTTCCAAACGGTCATGTAATAATTTTTATCGCGAATCACGAAGCCATCGCGCACGGATGTCTCGGCGTACATTTTGTAAAGCATAGGCAGGTCGTCCACTGTACCGACGCGAACCGCCACCCCTTTTTTCCCCGCAAGACGGACGTTGTAGCGCGTCTTCGGCTTCATGCGCATGAGGATTTCATCTTCGGCAGAAGTCAAATCCACGAGGACAGAATTTCTGAACTGGATCTGGTCGGACGAATATATCCATCCCCTGCGCTTCAAATCGGACATCACGACCTGTCCGCTGTTTTCTATGACATCTCCCTCGCTGTGAGGGACTCCGCACGCGAGCAAGACATCAGGGTCAAGTTTCAAAAAGATCGCGCCTTGTTTTTTCGCGAAGGATTGCAAGTCATTCAGCACGCGAGTCCGCAGGGGTTCATTATCCCAATCCAACAAGGGACCTTTCGGAGCATAGAGGATGGACAGGCGGGCGGCGAAACCACGTGAGAGGATTTGACGTTTGAGAATGAGGGCGGCGGCAACAACAGGAAAGACGAAAGCGCTGCCCTGAGGCTCTCGAAGGGAAGAAAGACGAGTAATATCTTTTTCAACATGGAATTCGCCATTCGCACCCCACACAGCGTAATATGGAATCCAACCATACTTCGCCTTCACCTGTCCCCATTCGTAGGTTTGGAGAAAGTGTGGATTTGGAAGCGCCGAGATGATTTGATTCCAGTTCTGGCTGCTCACTATTCTCTATTTCCTATCAACTTCAAATATACCCAATACAAAAACGGATTGTAAACTCTATCCAAAGCCTGGGCAGCGCGTTTGACCTGGCCGCCGAAACCACGCTTGAAGCGGTAGACTCCCCACAACCCGTCATGACGAGATTCGAATTGTGCTTCGAGAGTTTCTTCATTCTGATCAGGGACGCCCCACAGATCGTATTCGTCACAGCCGCGCATCTTTGCCCAGCGGATGGCTTCCCACTGCAAAAGGTAAGTTGGCATTCGGTTACGTTCCTGATCGTTCGATGCGCCGTAGACATACCAGGCACGTTTCCCATTTGCAAAAACCATCAGCGAAGCGAGGGGCTTGCCTTCAAATTCCGCAACGAGCAATTCACAGGTCCCTTTTGGATGAAAGAGATCATATGCAAGCTGATAATATTCTTTTGAATGTACGCCAAACTTATCCCGCCCGCCCGTGACGGTCATCATCTCGTGGAATGAGCGGATATCGTCCCATGCGCGGACGGTGATCCCCTTTTTCTCTGCGAGACGGATGTTGTAGCGGCATTTTGGCTTCATACGAGCGAGGATGGTTTCTTCGCCATCTGTTATATCGATCGTGATGGTGCGTGGAGGTTGAATGTTATGAGATGAACGCTTGAAAGTTGAAGTTTGAAAGTCGAATTCATCAATCCATGCATCAGGTTCAACTTTGAGGAAGACGGCACGATTCCTTTTGCAAATAGAATCAACTTCTTTCCAGAAGTCATCGCCAATCGCTGACTGCCGAAAGCTAATAGCAGGTTTCGGCATATAGCCGAGAGTCAAACCCAAAGGCAGGCGGCGGAAGAGGATCTGTGCGCCAATTTCGTTGTTAAGAATGAGGCGCACGGGTTTCCATCCAAAGCCAGATTTAAGTTCACCCCATTCGCCCATCTGCAAAAGATGCGCGTCGGGATGTTTTGATATAAATTGATTCCAATCGGCGAGGGAAACTTCAGGCATGTGCTAGACCACAGACGTCATGTCAGGCGGCGGCGTGGTGCGAATGGAGCCTGAGGGCAGAAAATCATTTAGCTGGCGAATCAAGTCGTCGGTTTCGGAGTGAAGCGCGGATTGAGCGAGTTGCTCGATAGCACGTGCAAGCGCATCGCCATCCACTTTTTCCTCTTCGACGGCGCGGAAAATTTCGGATTGCTGCGTTGGCTCGAATTGCATACCCTCCTCCCAAAGATCCTCGCGCAGCTTTTCGCCAGGGCGAATGCCAGTGAACGTGATTTCAATATCGCGATGCGGCTCCAATCCAGAAAGCTTGATGAGGTCTTCGGCAAGATCAAGGATGCGAACCTGCTGGCCCATATTGAGCATGAATACCTCGCCGCCCCGCCCCATCGACGCGGCTTGCAAAACAAGATGCACGGCTTCGGGAATGGTCATGAAATAACGATACATTTCAGGATGCGTGATGGTCACAGGTCCACCGCGCGCAATTTGATTTTTGAATTTCGGAACCACACTGCCGCGGCTGCCAAGCACATTTCCAAAACGAACCACGGAATACGCGCGCTTCGTGCGCTGTGCGGTATCGAGGACGATCATCTCGGCGAGGCGCTTCGTGGCACCCATGATGCTGACGGGGCGAACGGCTTTATCTGTGGAGATAAGAACGAGTCTTTCCACCCCGTATCTGTTTGCTGTTCCTACAACATTTCTCGTACCGAGGACATTGTTCGTAATGGCTTCTTCAACATTCGCCTCCATCAAAGGGACGTGTTTGTGCGCTGCTGCATGAAAGACAACCTGCGGCTGGTGCAGTTTGAACATCTCTTCGATGCGGTTTGCATCGCGCACATCGGCAATGACGGGATGAATGGAAAGGGCGGGAAAATCCTCGTTAAGTTCAAGCAGTGATTCGAAAATACTATTCTCGCCATGACCCAGCAAAACCAATTCGGCTGGAGACCAGCGCGCCACCTGGCGGCAAATCTCACGCCCAATGGAACCGCCCGCGCCTGTGATTAAAACACGCTTGCCACCGAGGATCGAACCAACCAAATGATCATCAATGGTGACAGGTTCGCGGCGCAACAGATCGGCAATATCCACTTCACGCAGACGATTGACACTGACCTTGCCGCCAATGAGTTCATACATCCCAGGCATGGTGCGGGAGGAAATTCCCCTTTTGCGGCAAGCGTCATTAACAAAGCGGATGATGCTGCCAGGCGCCGACGGAATCGCAATGATGACTTCATCCACGCGATGGCTTTCAAGAACAGCTTGCAGCTTGTTTATCCTGCCAACCACCGAAACGCCATAAATCTGGTGATTCTGTTTGGCGGGGTCATCATCCAAAAAACCGACGGGAACGAGATTTAGTTGTGATGCTTTCTGTAATTCGCGCACAACAAGAGCACCTTCATCTCCCGCTCCGATGATAAGCGCTCGTTTGGTCTCGCGCAACGCATCACGCGAACCTGTATTTTGTTCCGCAAGAATGCGCAAGGCAAAACGCGAACCGCCGATGAGCACGAGCGAAAGCAGCCAGTCAATGCCGAGCGCAGAACGGGGCATGCCAGGTTGAAGCAGCTTGAAGTTGATCAACAGGAGCATCACGCCTGAAGTTAACACCGTCGCGGTGGTCACTGCAACGGTAATCAAGCGCAATTCACTCGTACTGGCATAAACCCACAAACGACGATATAAGCCAAAAAAATAATATGCGGGGATTTTTACGAGCAACGCCACCGCACACATCATCAACGCGGCGGGGAAATAGAACGGCAATTCACTCACATCCAACCGCAGCGCGAAACTGCCCAGCACCGAAACGATGATGAGGGCAATATCGCCAATTAAGACGAAGCGATTACGGATATGAGGTCGTGAGGACATAAGGGAAAGGCTTGTACTGAGCTTGTCGAAGTAATAAATTTGGAAGGGTGAAGGATGGAAAAAGGTCGACAGGCAAAAGTTGAACGTCACGTTTAACTGGTTATCTTTACACCTGTCTACCTTTTTAGATTTTCACGCTCCACGCATTTCTTCCACGGCTTCCTTCAACCCTTCCGCCAGTGTGACTTGGGGTTTAAAGCCGAGGGTTTCCACGATCTTTTTAGGCGTGCCAATGGAGCGATAAATGTCGCCCGCACGCGGTTCGGCATGGACATGTTTGGGGGCATTCGGGAAGATTTCATAGAGAATGTCAAGCAGGTCGAGCAGACGGGTCTCCACACCAGTGCAGACGTTGAAGATCTTGCCAGGCGCGGCAGGGTGTTCGGATGCGAGTAAATTTGCCTGCACCACATCACGAACGTTAACAAGGTCACGGGTCTGCCCGCCGTCCCCATATATGGTGATCGGCTTGTTGTCCAACATGCGGCGGATAAAGATCGGTACTGCTGCAGCGTACATGGAATCAGGTCGTTGGCGCGGTCCGTAGACGTTAAAGTAGCGCAGGGCGGCAACTTCCAAGCCAAATTGATTCGTGAACAATTCGGCATATTTTTCGTCGATACGTTTGGAAGTGGCATACGGTGACAACTGACGAAGCGGAGTCTCTTCCGAAAGTGGATAGGCTTCCGAGTCTCCATACACCGCAGCGCTGGAGGCAATCACCACCCGCTTCACGCCTGCCTTGCGGGCTGCTTCAAACAAAATGGACGTGCCTGTCACATTTACATCCAGACATTCCAACGGCTTTTCCATTGATTCAGGGACCGAGACAAAGGCTGCTTCGTGGAAGACAATGTCCATGCCTTTGACAGCTTCCGCAACCTTCGATGCGTCCCGCAAGTCCCCTTCGATTAATTCGATATCCAAACCCTTCAAGTTCTCGCGCTTGCCTGAAGAGAAATTATCCAAAATCCGTACTTGATTCCCGCGTTGCAAAAGGGTGCGCGTGATGTGGGAACCGATGAATCCTGCGCCGCCTGTTACTAAATATTTCATTATCTACCTGTCCTTCTTAAGACTGTTCCAATGGTTCGTAACACGATGTTTATATCCATGTTCAACGTACGGTGCTTGATATAGTAGAGATCGTACTCAAGTTTAACGACAGTCTCTTTAATTGTGGCAACATATCCATAATTGATTTGAGCCCAGCCTGTGAGACCTGGTTTCACCAGCAGCCTTGCGCGGTAAAAAGGAATTTGCTTCTGGTATTCCGCAACCAGCCTCGGTCTTTCGGCACGCGGACCAACAAGACTCATCTCGCCCTGCAGCACGCTTAGAAATTGAGGCATTTCATCCAAACGAGTCTTCCGCAGGAAATTACCAACACGGGTCACCCGCGGATCATTCTCCACAGCGGCTTTGGCTTCTCCGTCCGCTTCTGCATCCTGCTTCATGGTGCGGAATTTATAGATCCGAAAAATACTGCCGCCTTTGCCAAGCCTGTTTTGGGAGTAAAAGATCGGGAAGCCACTCTCAACCAGGATTGCAAATGCAATGATGGGGAAAAGAAGCATAAAAGCAAGCGTTCCAATGAATCCGCCTATTATATCCATAGTGCGTTTGGAAAGTTCGTACAAACCACTGACCCGTACCTGATCGACAAAAGACCGAATGACCCAATCAGATTCGAGATGCTCGATGGGTACCCGCTGCGTTAGCTCCTCGTACATGATCGGCATACGGGAAATTTCCACGCCGCGCTCCTGGGTATCCAAAATGGTCTGAAAAGTCTCACCTTTAATCTCGCCATTAATAGCCACCACAATGTCTGAAACACGGTATTCCTCAATGATCTCAAGCAGGTGTTCGCTTGTGCCGAGGACGGCGAAACCATAATAGGATTTACCTTTTTTGCGCAGGTCATCATCAATAAAGCCAAGCAGAATGAACGGCGGCGGACTGAGTTTGCGATAAATATCCGCAAGAGAATGGCCAGCCTTGCCAGCTCCCACGATCAGGATACGGCGCATCAACCCTGATGAAGTGTAGATTCGAATAAAGATGGCGCGCCAGCCCAACGTTAAGAATGAAGCGAGAACAAGGAAGGCGCCCACCGCAATACGCGGCAGGGAATTCGGATCAAGATTGATCGTAAATAGCAGGGAGTATGCCAGCAAACCGACAATCGGCGCCACTGCAATTCCACGCAGAGTTTTGCGCCAATTTCCAGCGGAGTGCGAATCGTATGATTCGACCATCAAAAGCAGCCAAACCAAAGGTAGCAGGTAAAACCAAAAAGGAACTTCGACCGTTACCAGGCGTTCTGCCCGCGCCTGCGACAAACCGCTGTCCACCAGTTTATAAAGGGAATATTGATACCAAAAAAAGATGGCGCCGCCCATGGCGCTGACGGATGCAACAAAGTCACCCACTAACAGGATGGTGCGTTGTTCGCTGGGTCTTAATCGTAATGAGGGTCGGTAGATATCAGCCATTTTTCTTGAACAAACTTAAGATGCCGCTCCCCAAAAAACCTGCGCCCCACGAAATGTGCATGGTGGCGATCGCTAACGGCAACCCCCAAATTAAAAAACCTTTCCTTTTATTAATCGCAAGCTTTAATCCAGCCGATGCCAAAACCGCAAAATAAATGAATACCTGTGCGGCAAGCAGATAACGTGCAGGCTCAACCCACAAGGATAACACAATCAGGATAAAGAGACTTAAGACAAATGCAGGCGGCAACGCTTGCCGCCATCGCAACGTGTGCAGATAACGTTTGAGCATTTGGAACTTCCAAAACCCATAGCGCCAATATTGAGCCGCCAATTTACCGAACGTGCTTCTTGAAAAATAAACTGTGCGAATGGACGGATCCAGCCAGACAACGCCGCCTGCCTCGCGCACGCGAGTGTTAAACTCATAATCCTCGTTTGCGAGCAAAGTCTCGTCGAACGCGCCAATTCTTTCAATCAAAGCACGGCTGAAGGAACCAAACGGAACGGTATCGACCGCGCCTTCTTTCGCGTTGAGGCGATACATCGCGTCCCCAACTCCCAATGGATGCGCCGCTGCAAATGAAATTGACTCAGCAACCCGCGTCCCTGCACCCGGGCGAATCTCCCAGACGCCGCCCACATTATCTCCCTTGCCAGCCTGAAGCGCTGCGACACAGCGTTCCACATATTCAGGAATGGGCATCGAATGCGCGTCCAAGCGGACGATAATCTCGCCTCTTGACTCACGGATAGCTTGATTCAGTCCCGAAGGAATCGTCCTCACCGAATTATCCACCACGCGCACCGACAAGTCCGCGTGTTCTGTTTGGAAAGCAGCAATCACATCCCGCGTATGGTCTGTGGACATGCCATCCGAGATAACAAGCTGCATCTGCCCGCGCGGATAGGTTTGCGCAAGCACAGCATCCAGCAAGTGGCGGATGGTGGCTTCCTCGTTATAACAAGGAACAATAATGGAAACAAAGGGTTGAGCGGATTTCATTTCAATAATTCAGGCAAGGATTCGCCGCCAAAAGAGGCGGCGAGAAGAGTTCACTTTTTGCGAGTTATAGTCTTAGCAGTTTCTGGAACAAGGGGCAGTATCACTTCAAAAGCTGCTCCCTGCCCTTCCCTGCTGCGGACGCTAATTCTACCACCATGAGCCTGCACAATCTCATATGCAATTGCCAAGCCCAGGCCTGCGCCATGTTGTTCACCACCCTTGCGGGCAGTATCCGCCTGATAAAACCTCCCAAAAATATGTGCCTGCGCCTCCTCCGGAATCCCCGCGCCTGTATCTGTCACCGAGATAAGCATCTCATTATCTTCAGCCGACGCCCGCAAGGAGATCAACCCGCCGCGCGGAGTGAATTTCAGCGCATTGTCTACCAAATTGGTAAAGACCTGCGCCATGCGGTCGCCATCTGCAGTGACATTTGGCAGATCGGGCGAAATATTCACTTCAATATTCACACCCGCCCTTTGCAACTGCGGCGAGAATTTTTCCGCAACTGCATTCAACAGCGCGGGCATATTCACAGGACCCATCGTAATATCCGCCGTCCCTGCATCAAGCCGGGCCAGGTCAAGCAAATCCAAAACCATGCGGTGCATACGCCCGGATTCAGTGTAAATCACCTGAGCCGCTTGTTGACGGGACGCATCCGTATCCGCAGTGCCATCCAAAATCGCCTGGGCAAATCCCTGAATGGATGTGAGCGGCGTTTTCAGTTCATGCGAAACGTTCGCGACAAACTCGCGCTGCGATTTTTGACTCGCCTGCATTCGCGCGATCATTGCATTGAACGCCCGCGTCAATTCCTGGACCTCATGCGGGCCGCTGGTTTCTACAGCATTTATCTCCGCTGATGGAAGGGAACGAGCCGCAGTGACCACTTTTTGCAGAGGGTCCGCGATCCAACGCGCAAAAAGGAATGCCACCACAAGGGAAAGAAGCAAAGCAAAAATCCCGCCTTGCAAAATAAGCGGCAGGAACTCATCAAACACGTTTAATATGGAAATACGAGGGCGCGGTGAAGCCACCATCAAATAGCTGCCGTCTGAGATCTGTTCCAATGAATAGAGCCAGGCAACCTTATTTGCATCACGCACAATCGGGATCGCATTCCGCCTAAAAATTTTCCGTTCAGGAGGAAAGGGAAGGGCAGCTCCCTGACCCGAATAGGTATCCAAAACAAGCTGTCTATCTTTCGAGAACAATAAAACGCGCACATTGAAAGTAAGCGAAGCCTTCTCTGCTGAAACGGCAATGGACTGGGATGGCGGCACATTTTCCCGCTCCGCTACGATAGTCCGCACAGCCTGCAGTCTCTCTAATGTTTGGCGATACGAAATGGGGTTACGCAGCAAATATATGAACAAAATCATCGCCACAACACCTAATGCTGTGACGATGATGAAGGCATAACTCAGCCAGAGTCGGGAACGAAGGGATGAAAACATAGGAAGATGATTACGTCATTGTGATGTGATTGCTTCTGCCTACAAACAAGAGCACCCACGCAATGACATCAGGCGACCAACTTGTATCCCACGCCAGTGACGGTTTCAATTTTCACACTTCCTCCATCCAGTTTTTTACGAAGGTGCGCAATGTGTACGTCCACTGTGCGGGTTTGACCGTAGTAATCAAACCCCCAGGCAAGCTGGAGCAATTGTTCACGGGTGAACACACGGCCTGGCTGCTCTGCCAAAGTGAGTAAAAGGTCAAATTCCTGGGTACGCAGGTCAAGGGTCCGCGAAGCGAGGCGGGCTTCCCGTGTGACAGGGTCAATGCTTAGATCACCGTGATGGAAGGATTTTTCATCTGCCCGTTTTTTATGATCTCCTCTGCGAAGGATCGCCTTGACACGTGCAATCAACTCCCGTGGGTTGAACGGCTTGGTGAGGTAGTCATCCGCGCCGAGTTCAAGACCGAGGATCTTGTCGATATCCTCATCCCGCGCGGTTAACATGATAATCGGGGTCTGGTCTCCGCCTGCGCGCAATGTACGACAGACTTCGAAGCCATTCAATTTGGGAAGCATCACATCCAGCACGATGAGTGCAGGGTGTTGTTTCGCTACAGCCTCAAGTGCCGATTCGCCATCTGAAATTTCCTGCACGCGAAATCCATCACGCTCAAAATACATGCGCGCAAGTTGAATAATGGAAGGTTCATCATCGACCAGCAGAATCAATTCAGAGGACATGGATCAAGCAATCAATGCAACTGCTTCAATTTCAACCATCCCGCCTTTAGGCAAACCCGCAACCGCAATGGTGCTGCGGGCGGGCGGATTCTCGCCAAAGTATTCTGCATAGACCGTATTCATTTTCGGAAAGTCGTTCATGTCTTTCAAAAATACGGTGGTCTTGACAACAAGGTCAAGACTTGAGCCTGATGCTTCCAGCACACTACGGAGGTTATTGAGCACCTGACGAGTCTGTTCTTCGATCCCACCTGCCACCAATTCCATTGTGGCGGGGTCAAGCGCGATCTGTCCTGCAGTATAGACCATCGAATTGGTGCAGATGGCCTGGGAGTACGGCCCGATCGCTTTTGGAGCTTTATCCGTTTGAACTACTTTTTTATTCATGATTACCTCACCAGATGATTAAATTTTATATATCCGCGAAATTATGAGAGGTTCTTATTTTAATGCAGATTTGACCTGACAGACAAAGGCAGTCTAAATTAATCATTTAAGCGAGGACACAAGCGGCAGGCTGGCATTTTGATCTGCCTTGCCTGCCGCTTCTACATTTCGAATTAAGGTCTTGGCTCAATAGGCCGATTTATATCGCGAAAGGCTTTCAGCGCTTCGTGCAACGCCTTGAACGTGCCTCCCATTGTGGATTTTATTTCCTGCAGTTTCGTGCGTACCTGCTCCAAAGTGGATTTGGCCTGTTCGGCATCGATAACTTTGCCGTTCGCATCAAAGCCTGCATGCGTGTCCACAATCTCTGCAAGGCCGGAATACATCGGCTGGGCGGCATTCAATGCAGCTTTGTAGGCATCCAATGCAGACTGCAAGGAGGAGACATCCTTCCCATTGGAAGCAGCCTTGTCAATGCGCTCCTGAAACCTGGCAATATGCGCATCAACATCCGCAAACGCTCTGCCGAGCTTTTCATAAATTCGCAATTGACGCGCCCAAACTCTTTCAAGCCTTTCATTTGAGATTCGACCCGCAACAGGCGGAGCCTCGTCAGCGGCGAAAGCGCTGGTGACGGGGAACGCCGCAAAAACGAGCGCGGCCGCGGAAAAAGCCAGGAGCAATTTCTTAATCATGAATTTCATCATAAACCTCCTTCAGGTTATGCTGAAATTTTAGAGGAAGGGAGTTAAATGTGTATGGCTGGGATGTAAAAAAATTGTAAACTCTCCATCCTTCGTTCGAGTAAAACAAAAAAAACGCCACAGAAAATTTTATGTTTTCTATGGCGGGGAAAGACTACGGCAGCACAATTGGCGTAAGTGTGACGGTTGGCTGCGGAATAGGCGTTGGCAGCAACGGCATCCACCCGCTATATGAGAAATACTCCGAGAGAAATTGCGCGCGTTCGCGCTCATTCATTGGGCGTGGACGGGAAAAATCCTCCAGCATAGCAGTCAGCAACTCCACGCCCAGATATTTGCCGTCATAAAAAACATGACGGTCAATAAATTCGCGGCGGGTTCCATCTATGACATTGCCGTCAGGCAATTCGTACGTCATTTGGTCAAAGAAGAGATTGCCCAGACCAAAATGAATAAATGAGTCGCCGCGAAATTCCATCAAATGCGGAAAATGCGCCTGACTGCCGCTCACAACTGTTGCGCCTGCATCTGCTACAGCGTGGAAACCCGCTTCATGCTGATAACATGGACCGTAGTGATAACACTCCTCATGCTGGAACGTAAAAATGACCATATACCCTTGAGCAGTCACATCCTTAATTTGCTGAGTGAAAAATTTATAGTCACAGTTGGCTGCACCGGGAGCATAATCCGTCGCTTTTACGAACAAATAGGAAATCTTTCCGTTGCAGCCCATGAACGCGATCTTATTTCCGTTCACTTCCATCAACAAGGGTTTGCGCGCCTCGGTCTCATTTGCACCGCCGCCATAATACGGAAGGTTGTTCTTTTTATACATTTCCAATGTATCGAGCATGGCTTGCGTACCGCGATCCGCAAAGTGATCGCCTGTCAACTCCACAACATCGGTGCCAACATATTGCAGAAGCTCCAAATATTTTGGGTCGCTGCACAAAATGAAATTTTTATGCCCGGGTTCCGGGAAGGGACAATTCGGGTCAAACGGCACTTCATTGCTGATGTGAGTCACATCTGCGGTATGCAGCCAATCATAGATCAACTCGCCGGGGCGGGTGACGCCTTTCGTTTCCATCGTGAACGCAGTGGCGCGAACGAGAGCAGTCACACCTGTCAAAACAACAGTGGCCAGTTTCGATGGGTCGCGGTTGGATTCGGGCAATGCAAAATCTTCAGGATCTGTTAAACCAAATTTTATTTTGAGTGGGTATGCGTCCGCGTTGAAATCCTTGTGAAGGGGAGATTCTCCGTCCACACTTAGCACTTTCCATTTTGGCTGAATCTCCTCAAACGGGATGATAGCCCAACTGGACAGGTCCTCCCAGGCGGCATCCAACAACTGGTCAGATGAAACGACTCTCACCGCGCCTGAAGCTGGTTCGCCCCAAAGGGCAGTGAACGCCTCCAGAGTGGATTCTGCCATGAGTAAATCGTGCCCAACCAACGGTCCAGAAGACGAAGCGCTTTTCCAGGCGGAGGATACGTCTTCGTAAGTAACGCCGTCTGTCACCGTGGGAAATGGAGCCACGAGGGCGTAAATCCACAAAGCACCTGAGTCAGAAACATCCAGTTTTTGTGTAGCGAGGGCGGCATCGTTAACAAAGGGAATATCCCATGTTTGAATAACGGCACGAAGATCATCGGGCACAGCGGGGCTCACCCACAAGCCAGACGCTGCAGGGATGGGTGTTGCAGTTGAAATTGGCGGCGGGGTTAATGTCGGCGGGATGATCACTTCCGTTGCGGGAGCGCAGGCTGTGAGAATGAAAATACAAATCAGCAAACTACATATTTTTTTCATACAAATCTCGATACTGTTTCAAAATAAAAGCACGAAGCAAGTAACACGCCTCGCGCTTGCAATATAACCAAAAGAATGGATAGGTTAAATTTTATCTAACTTTACCTGAGCCAGAGTAAAAGATTTCAACGCATCTGAGTTGATGGTCACGCCCAAACCAGCACCGCTCGGAACATCGATGGTGGAGTCAGAATTCAGGACAAAACGTTCGTTGGTGATATCCTGAGTGTAATATCTATCAGAAGCGGAAACATCGCCAGGCAAAATAAAGTTAGGGAGAGATGCGAGCGCGAGATTGGAAGCGCGTCCAATGCCGGTCTCCAACATGCCGCCGCACCAGACTGGCATATTATTTTGCTGGCATAAATCGTGCACCATGATCCCCTGACTCAAACCGCCCAACCTGCCCGCTTTGATGTTGATGATCTTGCAGGCTTTCATTTCAATGGCGTAGCGCGCATGGCGCGGTGTAATAATGCTTTCATCCAGGCAGATGGGCGTTTCAAATTCCGCCTGGAATTTATGATGATCCCAAATATCGTCTTCGAACAAAGGCTGTTCGATGAGCAAGAGGTTTAGCTTGTCCAGTGGCTTGAGGCTGGGAGCGTCATCCATAGTAAATGCGGAATTTGCATCCACTTGCAGGCGCAGGTTTGGGAATTCCTTGCGGACAGCAGCAGTGACTTCCACATCCTTGCCCGGTTTGATCTTGAGTTTCGCACGTCCGTAACCTTGCTGGACAAAATCCGCCACGGTTTCGACCATCTTCGCAGGAGAGGATTGAATCCCGATGGAAACACCGACTTCGACCTTATTTCGCACACCGCCGAACAACTCACGCAGCGACTTGCCAGCACGTTTCCCCAGCAAATCCCAAATTGCCATTTCAACGCCCGCCTTGGCAAGGTGATGTCCGCGAATGCTGGTTATTTTTTCCTGAAAATCTGCGGCATCTTTTACGTCTTTGCCGAGGATCAATGGGGCAACAAAATCCTTCAGAATATGCATGGATGTGCCGGTGGTCTCATAGTTGTAGCCAGGGTCATAAGTTGCAACGCACTCGCCATATCCAACAAATCCCTCGGAATGGATTTCAATGATGACACATTGACGGTCTGTCTCGCGGCCAAAAGAGGTTTCAAACGGGGCGATCAATGGCATGGATATGTGATACAGGGTGATCGATTCTATTTTCATGTTTTATCCAATACTTCGTATGAAGCTACTCTTTCTCTATTTTCCCTTCGACACAAATTCAACCGAGAGGATTTGCATTGTCGTCTTTGTGTAGTACAAAGTATATACATCGCCCTGCATGATATCGATCAACGCAGGGTTTGCATTACCAAAAGCCGCTCCCCCCACCCGCATTTCATAACTCGAGACCGTCGTGCGGCTGGATGAAGGATCGGTGGGAGAACCAGTTTGCCTTTCAACTTTCACAAACTGGACTTCGCCTTCCGTCTTTTCAACCGAGTTATCCACATCGGTTCGAACTCCGCGAAAAGCCCAGCCGGTAACCAATAACATAATGACAGTCCCCACCCACAAACCAATACTTGTCATTTCGGAAATAGCGCGATACCCCAAAAATAAAGTGACGGCGAGAAATACGAGAAAGAGTCCCAACACAAACCTGTGAGCAAATTGGTCAACTTCCTTGAAGCGTTTCACCTGTTTTTCTGAAAGTCTGCCATTTCGATTTGCATTCAGATCGCTATCATCGAACGCAAAATAGCCTTTTAGTTGATTTTCATTCATAGCAGCTTATACCGTAATTCATTATTCAACTTTAACGTCGCCCTGGTCTTCATTCATTTTCATACTCCGCAGGGCATTATCCATGCTTGTGGATTCCAACCTCATGCCGGGCGCAGGCGTCCCGCAATATGGGCAAAGATTCCAAGAGAGTTCCATAAACTTTGAGCAGTTGTGGCACGTTTTCTTTAATTTGGTGTGACAGTTGGGACATATCTGCCAATCTTCCTTTACGCGGCGCTCACAACCCGGGCAGAGCGGAAGGTCTTCCAGTGCTTGAAGCAGAGCTTCTTCCTCAAGCGTGCGCTGATATTCCTCTTCCAGTGTTCGCGGCGGACGCAAGATAAGATAAACCAATACACCGGGCAGATTCAAGACCGCCACGAGCAAAGCGGCCAGCGTCTGCACCAATGGATCTCGAGCGCGGGCACGAATGTCACGATACGTCCACACAACGAGGCTGATCCATAAGGCGGCAAGAAAAGCCCCGCCGAATGCGGTGAGTACAAGGGTCAGGCTGCTAAGAAAAACGGGGTCAAAAGTCATGGATGCTCCGTATAAAACGGGGATATATTTATTCTAATCCATTAACAAGTCTTAAGGAGTTTGGAACTTAAAACGCCAGTTCGTGCCGTCCTGCGTATACGTGGAGGTTGTTCCCATAACCTGATAAAAGGTTCTGCCCGGGCGCATGTAGATCGGGGTTCCATCCAAATTCGTCAACAGGATGGGTTGATCCATTTCAGTACGGTTCCAGTATGCGGGGATCGCCAGTCCATCGCGGAATACAATTGCCTTTCCAAAATCGATCAGGTCAATATTGTAGACCTCATCTTCGGCATTATATGAGTTTGCAAATATATGTGGAACAAACAAGGTGACCACGTTCGCAGCGGTGACCGGCAGTTCCGTCTGCGCGTCAGTAAGAGGAACATACGCTTCCGCCTTACCCTTGTCCATATCCTGCGATTCCTGATAGCGGAAATAGCTATTTGTGGAAGGGTCATACTCCCAATAATTGTAACTATATACGGAATAAAAGGAATAAATCCGCGTTGCCTGCATTTGGCTTTCTGGCAGGTCTGTTGAGAAAAAACCGCCGCTGATGGTTTGCGGGGAATTATCCAATCCTTTTTTTATGGTGCAAGCAGCCCATTTTGTCGTATTGAAAAATACGTTATTGTAGGAATCGCGTTTGTACGGACCAATAAAATACGGCGGACAGGAACCAATTCCAACGATAATGAGAAAATCGCTAAGATCCGTGCTGTGCAGATAGTTTAATTCGCGCGGGTCGGCGCCTTTGAACATGAGAAAGGCGTGATACATGCGGGCAACATGCTCATCCATAAATCTTCCAGAGCGTACCGGTCCCACCATGGGAGAATCATTGCTATAAAAGACAGCAATGAAACGGGTATCACCCCATTCAATGTAA
>JACZJB010000095.1 GCA_014860805.1 Anaerolineales bacterium | reverse complement strand
GGAAATCGGTGTGCGTAAATTCCATTTTGACATGCATGCTGCTGTACAACACTCCCGATGACCTGCGCCTCGTGCTGGTTGACCCGAAACGTGTGGAGTTGACCGGCTACAACGGCATTCCGCATTTGCTGGGTCCCGTGGTCGTTGAAATGGACCGCGTCATCGGCGCATTGCAATGGATGACGCGTGAAATGGACAAGCGCTATCACCTGTTCGCGCAGGTTGGTTCGCGCAACATCATTGATTACAACGCCAAAATGAAATTGCAGGGACAAAAGAAACTGCCTTATCTTGTCATCATCATTGACGAGTTGGCGGACTTGATGATGATCGCTCCGGACGAGACGGAAAAAACCATTACACGTCTTGCTCAATTGGCGCGCGCTACCGGCATTCATATGATCCTTGCCACACAACGCCCATCTGTAGATGTGGTGACAGGCCTCATTAAGGCAAACTTCCCCGCACGCATCGCCTTCGCGGTCGCATCCAACACAGACAGCCGCGTCATCCTCGACCAACCCGGCGCGGAGCGATTGCTCGGCCGTGGTGACATGTTATATCAGGCGCCTGACGCCCCTGCAGCCGCGCGTTTACAAGGCGTGTTCGTTTCAGATAGCGAGATCCAAAATTTGGTGGAGTACTGGCGCACACAAGCAGGCGGCGGAAGTTCCTATGCCGTGGCTGGCATGCCCGCGGATTCCATCCCTGAAAATGTGCCGCTTAAACAGGCCCCCTTATGGGAACAAACACCAAAAGTGGAAGGTGATCCGCTATACGACGAAGCAGTGGCAATCGTCCGCAAAGAGGGACGCGCTTCCGTCTCCATGCTGCAACGCAGGCTACGCATCGGTTACACCCGCGCCTCCCGTATCGTGGATATGATGGAAGACAAGAAGATCGTCGGTCCGCCGGAAGGCGCCACTCAAATACGCCAGGTGCTGGACTACGGTCCTACCGCGCCGCCAAAGGACGATGGATATTAAGTTATAAAAGGATTGCCTTGAATGCAATCCTTTTTGTTTTTTCGATCTTTGTCTGGTTTACGACTTTGAAAAGTATAAATTTTGAGTTTGTGATGCATAGTATAATTTCAGCGATATCTCCCCTGGAGGAATTATGTCCGATAAAAAAATTCGTGTATTGGTTGCCAAGCCTGGTTTGGACGGGCATGATCGCGGCGCGAAAGTGGTTGCGCGTGCCTTGCGAGATGCCGGCATGGAAGTGATCTACACCGGCCTGCGTCAGACACCCGAAATGATTGCCGAAGCCGCTCTTCAGGAAGATGTGGATGTGGTCGGCTTATCCATTCTTTCTGGCGCGCACATGGCATTGACTCCGCGCGTGATGGAATTGCTCAAAGCAAATGGTCAAACTCATGTCAAAGTCTTTATCGGCGGCATCATTCCCGACGAGGACCTGCTTCAACTGAAAGAAATGGGAGTGGCTGGAGTCTTCGGACCCGGCGCCTCCACCGAAGACATTATCCGTGATGTTCAAACCGCCGTGGCAGGCTAGATGATTAAACCTACACAGAGCAAAGGCTCTGTGTTTTGTTGTTAACTCTCGTTCGTCATTGCGAGGGCGGTGATTTTCCGCCCGAAGCAATCCCCTAACTCTATTGGAGATTGCTCACCTGCACTGGCGTGCGGCGCAAGTATCTCCGCCAAAGAATAAGAACGGCGGCTCGCAACGACATAATACAAACCATGACTTATTCTCAAGCAGTTCTCAACGGTGATCGTCTCGCATTGGCGCGCTTGCTCACGCAAGTAGAAAACAACGCGCCTGATGGACGCACTGCATTAATCGAGCTTTTCCCGCACACGGGCAAGGCACATCTCATTGGTGTAACCGGCGCACCGGGCACAGGAAAATCTTCGCTGGTGAATCAGCTTGCGCTGTATTATCGCAAAGTGGAAAACAAGCGCGTGGCTATCGTCGCTGTCGACCCGTCAAGTCCATTCACGGGCGGTGCGGTGCTCGGTGACCGTGTGCGCATGCGTGACCTTTCCGGCGACCCAAATGTCTTCATCCGCTCGATGGCGACGCGCGGCTCGCTGGGCGGGTTGGCACAGTCCACGGCGAACATGGTGCAGGTCTTTGACGCAGCGGGTTTCGATGTCATCATCATTGAAACGGTCGGCGCGGGGCAAAGCGAAGTGGATGTTGCCCGTCTCGCGCACACAACTCTAGTTGTAGAAGCGCCCGGCCTCGGCGACGACATTCAAGCCATTAAAGCGGGCATTCTGGAAATTGCGGATGTTCTCGTTATCAACAAGGCAGACAGACCCGGCGTGGAAAATACAGAGAAAGCATTAAAGTCCATGCTGGAATTGGCACATCCCACCGCGCGAGTCTTTCAACATCACGGCTCCACCATGCGGACAGCTGCCCCTGAAAACGATTCATCCACCACGCTGATGTGGATTCCGCCCATCCAGAAGACAGTGTCCATCGAAAGCAAGGGAATTGTCGAACTGGCAGAGTCCATTGGGCGGCATGTGGATCATCTGCGCCAGAGTGGGGATTGGGCTGTTCGCGAGCGAGCCAGGCTCGAGGTCGAATTGGAGGCGTTGGTCCGCGAAGCGTTGATGAACCGCTTCCATGAAGATGTTCCGCAAGAGAAGTATGAGAGTGTGCTTGAAAAAATGGTGCAGAGAAATGTTTCTCCGGGTGAAGCAGTAAAGATATTATTGAACGGCAGGTAAACATGAGCATTATCTATGGTGATCGAATTCGTTTGCGCGCAGTGGAACGCGAAGATGTCAACAAGTTTCATGAATGGGTCAACGACCCCGAAGTGACTCGCGGGCTAGCGCTTTATTTACCCATGTCATTTGCAGATGAGGAGAATTGGTTCAACTCTCTTGCAAAGCGCGACCAAAAAGAAAAGCCGCTTGCCATCGAAGTTCGCAAAGGCAAAAACTGGAAATTGATCGGTAACTGCGGCGTATTCGACGTTGACCATGTCAACAGCTCTGCCGAACTCGGAATTTTGATCGGCGAAAAATCGGAATGGAACAAAGGCTACGGCGCTGAAGTCATGAGTCTGCTTGTGCGCCATTGCTTTGAGACCCTGAATCTGAACCGCGCATTCTTAAGAGTTTATACTAAGAACGTTCGAGCCGTGCGTTCGTATGAAAAAGCGGGTTTCGTGCTGGAGGGACGACTGCGTGAAGCGGTCTATAAGTTTGGAAAATACGATGATGTCCTGATCATGAGCGTGCTGCGTTCTGAGTGGATGTCGAAAGCCAAGGAGAAGTAGTTAATGCATCATGTTCATCACGACTTGAAAGTGTATGGTGGGATTAAACTTTTTGCAGGCAGCGGCACGCCTGAACTCGCCCAAAAAATCTCGGATTATCTCGGCCAGCCTTTGAGCGGGCGTGAAGTGATTGAGTTCCCAAACGAAAATCTGTTCGTTAAATTGAGTGGCAGCGCGCGTGGACAGGATGTCTATGTGATTCAGACCACATCCTCCCCAGTCCACAGGAATTTGATGGAATTATTGATCATGATCCAGACCTTGCGCCTGGACTCAGCGGCTCGCATCACTGCCGTTGTCCCATATTTGTGCTATGGGCGCTCGGACAAAAAAGATCAGCCGCGCGTGCCGATCACTGCCCGTCTGGTGGCGGATATGCTCGAAGTAGCCGGCGCAGACCGTTACATGACCCTTGATCCGCATGCCGGGCAGGTACAGGGATTCTTCTCCATTCCCGGCGATGTGCTGACTGCATCTCATCTGCTCGTCAGCCATATCAACGACAATATGCGCGCAGACATGAAAGACCCCGTGGTAGTTTCTGTTGACCTGGGCTTTGCAAAGAAAGGACGCAATTACGCCGCAGATCTGGATGCACCGATCGCGTTCATCGAAAAGCGCCGTCATGGCAACGATGCAAATGCCGAAGCATTGACCTTGATCGGTGATGTAAAAGACCGCGACGTCATCATTGTGGATGACGAAGTGGATACGGGCGGCTCCATTGCCCAGGCAGTGGATGTGTGCAAAAAGAACGGCGCGCGGGATGTATATCTTGCATTTGTGCATGCCATCCTCTCACGAGACGGCGCGAAACGCCTTGCCTCCCTGCCCATCAAACAGATCATCACGACAGATTCTGCGCCGCTCTCCCCTGAAAAAATGAAACATCTCGAAGGAAGAATCACTGTGCTTTCAGTTGCGGGTTTGCTGGGTGAGGTCATCAAACGCGCCCATGAAGGCCGCTCTGTCGGAGAGATGTTCAACGAGTAAAAAATCCCTCGGTTTTCAGCAATCAGTCAAAAGCTGGTCACTGAAAACTAAGGGCTGATTGTTGATTATGCCTGAACTCCCTGAAGTAGAAACCATCGCCCGCGCCATTGAAACGGAAGTTGTCGGCGGCACAATAGTCTCCGCCGATGTTCTCTGGCCCCGGACACTTGCCGCTCCCTCAGTAAAAAAGTTCAAGGAACTGGTGAAAGGGCAGAAAATAAAAGCCGTCTCACGGCGCGCAAAGTACCTGATCCTCGTGTTGGAAGATTACAATCTCCTTATACATTTGCGCATGAGCGGGGATTTAATAGTAAGAACAGGTAAAATTAAGCCAGAAAAACACGACCGCCTTATACTTTTCCTGCGCTCGAAAAACGGCAGGGAAAGCCAGCTTGCCTTCAACGACACCCGCAAATTTGGGCGCGTGTGGTTCACAGATCAGCCTGAAACCGTCCTTGGCAAATTGGGACCCGAACCCCTGGAAAAAGAGTTCACGCCGCAATGGCTGTTCGAAAATTTACACAAAAAGAAACGCCAGCTAAAACCGCTGCTCTTAGACCAGGCTTTTCTCGCAGGCCTTGGCAACATTTATACGGATGAATGTCTGCACATTGCGAAACTGCATCCTTTGGCGTTGTCGAATTCAGTTTCGCAGAAGCAGGCGAAGGCGCTGCATGAAGCGATCCAGTCTGTGTTAAAGGAAGGCATCCGCCGCAATGGAGCCAGCATCGACTGGGTTTATCGCGGCGGCGATTTTCAAAATTATTTTCGTGTGTACGACCGTGAAGGCAAGCCCTGTCCCGTCTGCGGCATTGAGATACAAAAGTTTACTGTCGGTCAGCGCGGCACGCACGTTTGCCCGAAATGTCAGGTTATTGAAAGGAAATAATCATGCAGCTTGAATTCGCAACTGTTACATGGCCCGTGCCTGCCTTGTGGGGACTGGCTCTTGTTGTTTTGCTGATCGGCTTTTTCATCGGGTATGTGGATTCAAATGTCCGCTCGGTGAAAAAGATAGAAGCCGCGGAAACAAAGGAAAAAAATGCCCGCGCCGAAGCGGAAAAAAAACTCGCCGAAGCCGGAATTTCAAAAGCCTCCGCTCCATCTGCCACAGATGACCCCGGCCTCTTAAGATTGAAATATAAAAACGGTGAACCGTTCCTTGAGCTGGATGGGAAGATAGTGACGCCGAAAAATGTTTCCCCCGATCAAAAGAAACGCCTGATCGAATTGATCACGGTCATGCGCCCCTGGGTGGAAGGTGGACAAATTGCCCCGGCAGTTTCCCACCCCTCCGCTTCGCAACAGACTCCGCTCGCGCCTGTTTCACCCGCAGAAGTTGTTTCCCGTCCCTTGCAGCCCGCAAAAAAAGCCGAGGTGGAAAAACCTTTTGCCTCTCTTAGCATCGTCCAGCAAATTGACTCCATCCTGCAGGAGCGCCTGTTGAACACGCCTCTTGAGAAAAGCGGCCTGCGCCTGCACGAATCATTGCAAGGCGGTGTGGAAGTTTATGTTGGCGTGCAAAAATTCGACTCGATTGATGATGTGCCCGACCCTGTCATGAAATCCACCATCCGCGCAGCAATCGCGGAATGGGAGGAGAAGTATACGCCGGGAATATAAAAGCGTATTCATTTTCCTTACACCACTACTGCCCCTTCCAACTTCAACAGCCATTCCTTCGTTGGCAAGCCCTCTCCGCCGCCATAGCCGTGGAGTTTGCCGTCCCTGCCAATGAGGCGGTGACAGGGAATGACCAACGGCATGGGGTTGGTGGCATTTGCCCTTCCCACAGCGCGGTACGCAATTGGATGTCCAATTAGGGCTGCGATGTCAGCGTAAGTGCGGATTTCACCGTAGGGAATGTCAAAAACGGCTTTCAGGGTCTTCCGTTGAAATGGCCGCAGCGTGGACCAATCAATGGGGAAGGTGAAATCGCGGCGTTTTCCCTTTAAATATTCGTTTATTTCCTTCGCGTAGGAGTGAATTTTCTTTTGGTCTTCCTCCACATTTCTCTTCAGGCGGTGGAGCAGATAGGTCGTCAGTTCGGGCTGGGAAACTGCCCATTCCACGGCAACCAGTCCCAGGTTTGAGACAGCGAGGCGTAAATCTCCGAGAGGCGTGTGATTCAGTTCGCCGAGATAAATTTTGGAAGGGGAGGATGTCATTTTTGCCTTCTTTCATCAAAAAACGTTTGCATTCTTGTTAATTGTCGGACAATCGTAGGGTAGTCGTAGGGTTCGCGTCAAGTAGGTTTTTGACAATCATGATAAATTTACTGGCGT
Organism: Anaerolineales bacterium; assembly: GCA_014860805.1. Lineage (GTDB taxonomy): Bacteria > Chloroflexota > Anaerolineae > Anaerolineales > Villigracilaceae > Villigracilis. The sequence continues at coordinate 12,839 of JACZJB010000095.1, read as the reverse complement.
AAGGTGATTTCTCTTCTCCTCCTTTCAAAGAGAACCCGGTCGGCGTCCGTGGTTCTCGTCGTTTAAGGAGGCAATGGCAGTATAATCGCGACATCAAACTCCTGCGAGGGTAACATGCCTGTACAAATCACAATTATTGGTCTTGGACAAATCGGCGCATCATTGGGGCTGGCGCTTGCTGCCCATAAAGACAAAGTTACAACAACCGGCCACGATAAGGATTTCGGGATTGAACGGCTTGCGCAAAAAAACGGGGTGGTCGAGAATACGAACCATAATCTTCCAGGTTCAGTTGAAAACGCGAATATCGTTGTGCTTGCCATTCCGGTGCATCAAATTCAGGAAACGCTGGACTACATTAAACAAGATCTCAAAAAGGGAACTGTCGTTGTGGACACAACCCCGATCAAAGCCGAAGTGGCAAAATGGGCGCAGGAAATTTTGCCCGATGGAGTTCACTATGTGGGGCTGGTCCCCGCAATCAGCCCTGATTTCCTGCACGAGACGGGCACGGGTCTGGACTCAGCCAAAGCTGACCTGTTTTCGAGAAGCATCTTCCTGCTCTCGGCGCCGCAAGGCACACCCAGCGATGCGTTGCAACTGGTCTCCGGGCTTGTCAGCTTAACCGGCGCAACTGTGATGATCACCGACTTTGCCGAGTCGGACGGTCTGATGGCTTCGGCACAATTACTTCCGCAATTGGTTTCAGCCACATTGCTCAATGCAACCACAAGCCAGCCCGGCTGGCAGGAAGTCCGTAAAGTGGCAAGCCGCGCATATTATGCCGCAACCTCCGCTCTTACAGGGCAGGATGAAATCACTTCGCTGCACATGCAGGTCATGCAAAACCGCGAAAATATGATGCAAAAACTGGATGCGATGATCACCGCCCTGGTTGAACTGCGCTATGATATCGAAGATGGCAATGAAAAGGCATTAAGAGATCGCCTGCAAAAAGCACAGGACGGACGCCAGAACTGGTTAAAGGAACGCTCCGCCGCCAGTTGGATGGAAGCCAAACGCGAGCCTGTTGAAAAGATATCCATGTCAGAAAGATTGCTGGGGACATTCTTCACCAAACCCAAAGACAAAAAGGAAGAATGACCTGCTTTTGTTACATCCTCGAATGCGCAGATGGAACCTACTACACCGGCTGGACAACCGACCCCGAACGGCGTGTAAAACAGCACAATAAAGGACGTGGCGCACGCTACACAAAAACCCGCCGGCCTGTGAAACTCGTTTATCTGGAGCCGCAGACAGATAAAGTAACCGCAATGAAAAGAGAGAGAGCCATCAAAGCTCTCTCTCGAAAAAAGAAAATGGAATTATTTTCATAGGGTGCAGGGATGCTGCACCCTATGCCATTTAATCCGTAAACAATGGCAAATGGCCCAGCGAATGGATATGCATCCATTGCGCCCTGTCGCCTTCCGTAAGGATGGCTGCTTCACCTGCCACGCTTGCGCCAGCTTTATCCAGGATGATTCGCATACCTTGCAGCGTGGAGCCTGTACTGATCACATCATCCACAACCAACACTTTTTTCCCCTGGATCAATTCACGGTCTTTTTCATCCAAAATCAAAACCTGCGGCTGACCGGTGGTAATCGAGAGAGTCTCCGCCTGAATGGCATCCCCCATATACGGCTTGTATAGCTTGCGGAAAACAATGTAGGGCTTTTTCGTTTCTACAGAAAGTGCATACGCCAACGGAATGGACTTGGCTTCCGCCGTGACGATGACGTCATAATTTACATCTTTTATCTTTTTCGCGAGGTCTCGAGCACAGGCCTGCACCAGTTCTGTATCACCTAAAATATTAAGGATGGCGATCTTCAAACCGGGCTTGATCTCAAAAAGACGCAGTTCACGTTTTACACCTGCGATTTCGATTGAATATGTTTTGCGTTCGGGCATGCCATTCCTCCAGAAAAAATTTGCATCGGTAGTTTATCACAAAAGAATTGCGAAACCCGCAAGGCGTTAAGTTTAGAAAATTTGTGCTATACTCTGCAAATGCGTCCGATCCGCTCTTCTGACATTGGAACCTACCTATACTGCCGCCGCTCGTGGTGGTACCGTAAGAATGGGACTCTCTCAGAGAATCAGGCTGAACTTGCAGCTGGGACGGAACTCCACAAACGACATGGCCGCCAGGTCGTTGCTTCGGCTCTTACACGGACCGTTGGCCTGCTCCTGCTTCTGGCGGCAATTCTTATGCTGGTAGCCTATTGCGCCGCACAACTATGATTCAAGTTTCAGTTAAGAAAATTCATGTCTGAATTATTAAACCGTCTCGCCTATTTACAAACCCGTCGCGACCGAACGCCCAACCTTGATCTGGCGCGTGACCTTGCCGCACGGGAAGACATCATGAGCATTCGTGAGATCGCCCAAAATATGTGGAATGAAAATAAAAACATCCATGGAGATTGTATCCACGTGATGTATGAAATCGGTGCCATTGAACCTGGGCTGATCGAACCTTACAGCGAAGATTTCATCAAACTCCTGAAAAGCAGACACAACAACATGGTCTGGGGAGCCATGACCGCGCTCGCAGAAATCGCCAAGATAAACCCGGATTTTACTTTCAAACATTTGGATGAAATCAAAAGGGCAAAAGAGGAAGGCTCGGTCATTGCGATTGATAATTCCATTTCTGTACTGGCGCATACAGCCGCCGAAAATGAAGAATATAACAAGGTCATCCTCCCTTACTTGCTTGAGCATTTAGCCTCCTGCCGCTCCAAGGAAGTGCCGCAGCACGCTGAGAGGACGTTGCCCGCCATCAATGAATTCAACAAGGATGATTTTGTCAAAATCCTGAAAAAAAGACAAAAAGATCTCGATAGCGCAGCCTTTACACGGCTCGGCAGAATCATAAGGCTGGCGGAAAAACTTTAGTTGGCAAACTGGTCAAATGCTGTACATTATCCTTTTCCTTTTTGTCCTTGCGCTCATCTTTTTCTGGCAATCGAACCGCCAGCAAAAAGCCGCAGGACTGCCCGGCGGACGCGTCATCTACACGGACACGCGCGGCTGGGGAGAAGTGGAGAAACCGCTTTTTTATGCAGCGCTTGGGCTGACCGGTAAACCGGATTATCTGATCGAAAAGGATGGGCAGATCATACCCGTGGAAGTAAAGTCCGGGCGGGCGCCAGAGTCGCCATACGATTCGCATATTTTTCAACTGGCATCGTACTGCCTACTGGTTGAAAAAACGTACCGCAAACGTCCGCAGTATGGGATCATCCATTACGAGAATCGTGATTTCGCGATTGAGTACACACGGGAACTTGAGTCCGCTTTGATGGAATTGCTGGCAGAGATGCGAATCGATGAAGCGAAGAAAGATGTCCCTCGCTCACACGAACAGCCGTCCCGTTGTAGGGGATGCGGCTTCCGCAATGTGTGTGACCAAAAGCTGGGCTAGCACAGAGTATCAGTCTGTGACCCACACAAAGGTATAATTTCGTTATGTCTGCGTCATTCACACCGAAACGACCTGTCATCACAGCGTATCCGAAAATGCCCGAAGCCTTTGCAGAAGCAGAAGCCATGGCCGCTTTCTTAAAAGAAAAAGGGATCCATGCGCCATACGGTTCGCTGTATGACGAGGATCTTCGCAAGGCGGTAAAAAAAGGCGAACACGACATGTTGATTGCCGTTGGCGGAGATGGAAGTGTTTTGCGGGCGGGGCATTTATGTGCGCCGTCGGGCGTGCCTATTTTGGGTGTAAACCTGGGCAGGCTCGGATTTCTCATTCAAATTGACCGCAAGGAATGGCGCGACTACTTTGAAAAACTATTCAACGGAGAAGCGTGGATCGAGAACCGTATGATGCTGCGCGCCGAACACGTCCGCGCGGGCGAAAGCCTTGGCGTTTCGAAAGCATTGAATGAAGTTGTCGTCGCCCGTGGACAAAACCTGCGCCCCGTACGTTTGACCGCTTTTGTGGATACCCGTCAGTTAACCAGCTACGTGGCAGATGGGTTGATCGCATCGACTGCGACAGGCTCAACAGCATATGCCCTTGCGGCTGGCGGGCCAATTCTTCCGCCGGAGCTGCGAAATATTCTTCTGGTGCCGATTGCGCCTCACTTATCTGTAGATCGTGCGGTGGTCTTGTCCGAAGGCTCGTCCGTGAATATTGTTGTAAAAAGTGAGAATGCAGTCCTGAGTGTGGACGGTCAACTGCCATCACCATTAATGGAAGATGACATTGTCAATGTGACTGCTGCTGACGTGACCGCACAATTTGTACGTTTCGGAGACCCGGGTTATTTTTACCGCAATATCACCGCTCACATGAATGAAAACTCTTTAGGATTTCCACGATGACCGATTCAACTGTTACCTATTGCTACGCCCATCCCACCCGCGAGACCAACCTGCGCTGCAAGCGCTGTGAACGTCCCATGTGCGCCTCATGCGCAGTGCGGACTCCCACCGGCTATCTCTGCAAGGATTGTGTCCGTGCACAGCAAAAGACTTTCGACACCGCCGAATGGTATGACTATCTGACAGGAATGGGCGTCACCATTGTGCTTTCCTTGATCACCAGTATCCTGGTCGCTTTTATCGGTTCCTTCATCGGCTTTTTCATGTTCTTCCTTGCGGCTGGCATCGGCAGCGGCGCAGGGACGTTGATCGCAAACCTGACCCTGCGCGTGCTTAATAAACGCCGCTCAAGAGCATTGTTCGTTGCCTGCGCGACAGGCGTGGTACTCGGCGCCCTGCCTGCGGCGATCCTTCTCCTTCTGACGGGAAATATCTATGGCGTCATTGGCGTAGTCATCTACCTTGTAATTGCAACCCCAACCGTTTATTCACGCATCTCTGGAATTCAACTGACAAGGTAATTCTCATGCTTACCGAACTCCATATTCAAAACTTCGCAATTATAGATAAACTCGACCTGCGTTTCGGGCAGGGACTCATCATCCTGACCGGTGAAACAGGCGCGGGCAAATCCATCATCCTCGATGCGGTCGTCATGCTCATCGGCGGCAAAGCGGACACGACCTTCGTCCGCACTGATTCAGAGGCGGCATTTGTCGAAGGTGTGTTTCAGCTCAAAGGTCCGGAAAAAGAGGCGGTGCACGAAATCCTCAACCGCGAAGAATTAATGGATGATCCCAATTATGTGGTGCTGATGCGCGAGGTCCGCAAAGAGGGACGCAGTGTGGCGCGCGTGAATGGCCGCACGGTGAACGTTGGATTGTTGAAGGAACTCGGCGCGCTTTTGATCGATATCCACGGGCAGGCGGAACATCTCTCCCTGCTCGATCCTCGGGCACACCTCGGCCTGCTCGATCGCTACGCAGAAGTTGCCAAACCGCTGACAGAGTACCGCCAAACCTACCACGCCTTGTTGAATCTGCGCCGCGAATTGACCGATCTGCGCAAAGCCCAGGCGGATGCGGAACGCAGAATTGAGATCCTCACCTACCAGGCTGAGGAAATTGAAGATGCTCGTTTAAGAGCCGGCGAAGATGAAGAACTCCGCAAGGAACGCGACAGGCTGGCAAACGCCGAGTCACTCGCGCAAAATGCCCAGGAAGCGCTGGCGGTTCTGGAAGAAGGCTCACCCGAGACTCCCGCCGCAACAGACCTGGTTGGGCAGGCTGCTCAGGCATTGGCAACGCTCGCAAAAATAGATGCAGGCCAGTCCGAGTTGGCGAATCAAGCCGAACTGATGCTGGATACGATGTCCGACATCATCCATGGTTTGCGTGATTATCTTGAGGAAATCGAATTCAATCCGAAGAGGCTGGAAGATGTGGAAGAACGTCTGGACCTCATCCATTCGCTTACCCGCAAATACGGCGGGAATATTCCCGCAGTCATTGCCTACGGCGCCGATGCCCGCAAACAATTAGAGACCATTACCGGTGCAGCAGACCGCATCAACGAATTGGAAATGCAGGAAGCCAAACTTCTTGAGAAACTCGGTAAGCAAGGCAATACCCTCACCGAAAAAAGAAAATCCGCTGCTGTGGAAATGGGCAAGGGCATCGAAATTGAACTGGATGATCTAAAAATGGAATCCGCAAGATTCGGTGTGGATTTCCAAACCAAGCCCGATCCCAACGGCGCTCCGCTTGCTGATGGGACCCGCATCGCTTTTGACCAAAATGGATTCGACCGCGTGGAATTTCTCGTAGCTCCCAACCCCGGCGAAGGACTCAAGCCGCTCGCAAAGATCGCATCCGGCGGTGAAACTTCGCGTTTGATGCTCGGGTTGAAAAACGTTATGGCTCGCGCCGATGAAGTCCCCTCCCTGATCTTCGATGAAATTGACCAGGGCATTGGCGGGCGCGTGGGCATGGTCGTCGGTCAAAAACTATGGAATCTCTCGCGCACACATCAAGTCTTTTGTGTTACCCATCTTCCGCAGCTTGCCGTTTTTGGCGATCAACATTACCAAGTCCAAAAACTTGTTGACAAGGGACGCACCCTCACCCGCGTCGAACCACTCGAAGGCGAGCCGCGCCTGCTTGAACTCTCGCAAATGCTCGGCGAAGTCGGCGAAGGCACTCTCCGTTCTGCACATGAATTATTGCAAACAGCCAGACAAATGGTGAAAAGCCCGAAAAAATAGAAATAAAAAGAAGCCGCTCTGAGAGCGGCTTCTTTTTATTTCTGGCTATTAATTTAAATGATGAGCGCCAGGGTGAGGGGGGCACCCTGGCGCTCATCAAGGTCAATATTACTACTACCCTATAAATTTTGCAAGGGGAATTTTATAAGAAGTAGATTAACATTTTTGTAAAGTTCTCATGCCCTGAGTAGGAATCGGACCTACATCTAAGCCTTAGGAGTGCCTTGTTCTATCCATTGAACTATCAGGGCGCGGTTAAGATTATACACAAAAGGATAAAATATATCCATGCGGAAATTTACCCTTCTCTTATTGCTCTTCCTTGCATCCTGCAACCTGCCTGCCCCGCAAGCCTCTCAAACTCCAACACCGATTCGATCCGCAAACGAAGAGATTTCACAGGTTTCCGCAACACCACTGCCAACAATTCCCGGAATTCCCGTCCGCGAAAAATATATCCTCAACACCAGCATTGATTATGACCGTCATTTCGTCGCTGTGGATGAGATCATTACCTATCCAAATCATACCGGTCAGCCGCTCCATTCATTGACTCTCGCCATTGCCGCCAATCTTTGGCCCAATTGCTTCAATTTGACTCAAGTCACAGTAGACGGCACCCTCATACCGAACTACATACTTAACGCCCACCGCCTTGACCTCCCGCTTCCGACTCCGCTCGCACCTGATTCTGTTTTGACAGTTAATCTCAGCTACAGCCTCTCCCTCCCGTACATGGACCAGGCCAACAGCCTGCGCGCAAGAATCTTTGGATATAGCGATATTCAAATGAACCTTGTCAACTGGTATCCGTTCATTGTCCCATTTATGGATGGGGAATGGATGATCCGCGAACCATGGTCGCATGGCGAATATTTGATCTACCCCATTGCTGATTTTGAAGTCAACTTAAAATTTTCAAATCCAGAAAATGCTCCCATTGTCGCCGCGAGTGGATTCGCCGAAGCAACCGGCGAAATTACCCGCTACACATTGATTGAAGGACGCGCCTTCGCCATTTCTGCAAGTCGTGATTTCCAAGTCTCAAGTATGAAGAAAGGGAACACAACTGTGTACAGTTACTATTTCCCCATCTTCAAGAACGCCGGCGAAGCAGCTATGATCGCCAGCGCGCAGGCCCTGGAAGTTTTCTCCGAAAAGTTTGGCCAATATCCACATAAAACTTTGTCCGTGGTCATTGCAGATTTCAAAGACAGCATGGAATTCTCCGCCTTATTCTTCCATAGCCGCAGTTTCTACAACTTATATGATGGCACCCCCACCAATTACCTGACCTTCGTCGCCGTGCATGAGACAGGTCATCAATGGTGGTTTGACCAGGTCGCCAATGATCAGGCGCTTGAGCCCTGGCTGGACGAATCACTCACAACCTACTCCGAATCCCTTTACTATGAAGCGTTCTACCCTGACCTGCTTTCCTGGTGGTGGTCTTATCGCATTGATTTCTTTGAACCGCAAGGCTATATCGATATCCCCGTGTACGATGGACTGAATGACGAGAATTACAAACGCATAGTTTACTTCAACGGGGCGCACTTCATACAAGAATTGCGTGACCGTATCGGCGATGAGGCTTTTTTTGCGTTTATTCGAGATTACATTGCTCAGAAAAAAGACGGCATTTCCACCCGTGAAGATTTCTTCCGTATCCTGGATGAACACACAGATACAGATTATTCAGATATTGTGCGCGGATATTTCAGGAAATAAACGGCTACTCTTCCAGCAAGTCCGCCAGAAAACTGAATAACCCACCCGCCTCGGATTCTTCTCCCGCATCAGGCAAATCGCTCGAAACCACCCCGCTTTGCCCATTGATCAACACCAGATGCTCCCGTCCGCCAAAGGGAAGTTCAGTCATCCACACAGGCAGCAATACCAGCTTGAAGGATTCGATCACCAGAGCAGCAGATGAAGTATGCACGAGGTTCATGCCATTAATCAGGTGGGGTAATTTGTTTTTATACATCTTATACGCCTGACTGCGCGCGTCGAGTGAGGCATCTGCCATGGGGACGTCGTAGATTTCAGCAGGCCAATTCGCCAGGAAGCGCGGGTCGTATCTTTTGACAGACTTCATATCAAAGGCGGGGATCAGTTTCAGGAAAACAGCGGACAGCTTTCGGGAAGCGGGAAGCGTTATGTCATCCACCATGACAGGGTATTGATCGGTAATCCGCACCATTTTCTGCTGTCCGCGATTCAAAAATGAATCTTCCTCATATTCAACCTTTTCAGCAGTGTATTCAATCGCGCCGCCCACATCAAATGTCCAAAGCGGAAGATACAAGCCGCGCGGAATTTCCACCTTTTTTTCAGGCTTGATTTGGTTGATCTCCACCCAGTCGATCAATATGCGTGTTGCACGTTTCTGGTCAAAAACATGAGGAATGATCCCATCCGGGGCAAGCACATCCTTTGTCTTTTCCAAACTGACCACATGCGACGAATCGCAATACACGCAGTTTGCGGAAATTTGTTTGGGAGGCAGGATAAATTCCGCACCGCAGCCATTGCAATGAAAAACCTGTTCCTGCAAGGGCTTGCCATGCCCCTTCATGGTGGCCATTGCAATAATAAAATCCTTTTCATTTTCGGGCTGAGCGCTGACAAGAGTTTGGCTGCGCGAACAATATTCACAGACGAGGGATTGTCCGTCCGGCGCAAATGACATGCGTCCGCCGCACTTGGAACATATAAATCTCTGGGCGTCAGCCGCGCGTAATCCTTCCGGCGCGGCCGGCAAATGATCGGGGTTGATCACATCATCAGTTTTGAGCTTGCCATCCAAAATCGCAAGGGAGCGCCGCGCGCGCGCATGACGCAGGTCATGGGCGAGGCAATTTTCCAGTGCCTTGCGCTTTTCAGCGGGATCGTCACTGACCTCGCTCATCCAAAACCACGCTTCCGCCAGCACCTCATGTGAACCGGACATATAAATAGCGCGGTCAAGATAACGACGGGCAACATTGCGGTCACCCGTTTTCGCTTCGATGATTCCCGTGCGCAGCAAATCTTTGCTGTAATTATCCATTTCGCACCAGCGCATCCGTCATTTTTGCAACGCGCACCATTTCCTTCACATCGTGCACGCGGATGATGTCCGCACCGCGGGTAATTCCCACCGACACTGCTGCGGCTGTCCCTTCCACACGTTGATCGGGCGGCACATCCAACGTAAAACCAATAAATGATTTTCTGGATGGACCGAGCAGAATCGGGTATCCTAAAGAGCGTATTGCATCAAGGCGGTTGATCAACTCAAGATTATGTTCCCGCGTCTTTCCAAAACCGATGCCTGGATCCAAAACAATTTGCGACTCTTCCACTCCGTCATTTTTCGCCAACGCCACGCTTTCGAGCAATTCCTTCTTGACGTCTTCGATCAGGTTTTGATATTCAGAGCCGATATAAGCATTTCCCAATTTTTCGCGGACGTCCACACTGGCAGGGTCGCTGCTGTTGTGCATCAGAATGACAGGGACTTTGTATCTTGCAGCAACACGCGCCAGTTCAGGGTCGGCGCGCAATCCCCACACATCGTTGACAATATGTGCGCCGGCTTTAATCGCTTCTTCAGCAACTTGAGATTTGTAGGTATCGATTGAAATTAACGCATCAGGAAAAGTTGCGTGCAAGGCATGGATAACGGGAATCACCCGTTCCATTTCATCATCCACAGAAACCGCTGCAGAGCCGGGACGTGTCGATTCGCCGCCCACATCCAACAAGTCCGCGCCGGAAGCGATGAATTCATCCGCTTGTGTCAATGCCGTTTGGACCACTTCCCCTTTGCTGATGATTCCATCGCCTGAAAAAGAATCAGGGGTCACGTTCAGGATGCCCATCACATACGTGCGGGAGCCCCAATTAAATGTGAACTTCCCAACCCGAAGAGAAGATGATTTCATGCGACAATTCCATCCGTGCGGGAGAATGCTCTCCCGCCAGAGACATTTAAGGGATTTGATCCAACGGGCGAGCCAGCCAGGCTTCGGCTTCGTTGATATCTGTAAAAATTTTTATCGCAGAAGCGAGGCCCGTTTCTGCAAGCGCCGCCACTTTACGGATCGCATCCGCAACGGACTGGTCCGCCACCACCACCGCCACACGGATGTTGCGCGCAGAGGGGTCGCTATTTGCATCCACCGCCATACGGACAGCGGCTTCGGGAATATCCTTTACAGCACGCAGATCATACAGGTTGCGCGTGCGGCGGTCTGAACCAAGTAAATGTTCAAGCGCAAATTCATGCCAATGCGCCATGGTCGTATTGGAAAGGTCGGTAAAGGTTAATGTCATTCCACCATCGCCGCGACGGATGACAGTGTAGCCAACGCCGGGAATGGGTGTCCAGTTAAGAGGTTTTGAGTCGGTCATGAGTCTGCTCCTGTTTGATGAATGTGATTATAACGCAGGCAAAAAACAAATCCTCACTTTTTGGAATCACATGCTATAATGCGGTTCTCCCGGGCGCTTAGCTCAGTTGGTTAGAGCACCTCGTTTACACCGAGGGGGTCGGGGGTTCGAGTCCCTCAGCGCCCACAAACCCCTGTAAAACACAGGGTTTTTTCTTTTTCGCTTTACAGGGTATGCAATACACATCCTCCGCTCTGCTATAATTTCAAACATGATTCTCGTCACCGGCGCCACCGGTTTTATCGGACGCACCCTTGTACGCCAGCTTTCATCCATTGGATATCCGCTGCGTGCATTGATCCGTCCCTCCCCGCGCACGCCGCGCCTGCCTAAAGGCGTCCCCGTGGAAGTGGCTGTGGTATCCCTTGCAGACAAACGTGGTCTGCGCGCCGCCCTGCGGGATGTGGATACTGTCTTTCACCTTGCCAGCGCAGAAAATCAAGGCAGCCGCGGAAGTCTGCTGGAAACCGATATTCAAGGTACGGAAAATCTTGTCGAAGCAGCGGCAGATGCAGGCGTGGATCGAATCGTCTATCTCAGCCATATTGGGGCAGCCCGCGCTTCCGGATATCCCGCATTCAAAGCAAAAGGCATCGCCGAGGAACATATCCGCAACGGCAAAGTTCCATACACCATCCTGCGCTCCTCTCTTGTGTATGGACCGGAAGATCATTTCACCAATAATCTTTCGCGTCTTATCCGTTCATCGCTGGGCGTATTTCCAATCCCGGCGGGCGGGCGGACTGTGGTACAACCCGTGTGGGTGGAAGACCTCGTCACTTGCATGCTGTGGTCGCTTGAAAGAGAAGACACCCTCAACCAGGTATATGAACTCGGCGGCAGTGAATTCTTCACGCTCCAGCAGATCATTGAAACCATCATGGAAACCACCCAGCGCAATCGATATCTCATTCCTTTGTCTCCCATTACGTTGCGCGCCTTCACAGTCTTCCTTGAAGGAGTAGTTCCAAACTTTCCGATCTCTTCTTTCTGGCTTGATTACTTTGCAGTAAATCGAACCTGCGCCATTGATTCCATGCCGCGATATTTCGGGCTGATGCCCGCGCGCTTCACGTACCGCCTCGATTACCTGATTCGAAAACCCTGGTATCAACGTGCCTGGAAAAGGGTTACACAAACTTTCACCTCCATCCGCCCAAGAAAATTATGACAAACTTCAACATCCATCTCATTGAAACCCCTGAAGAACTGACTCTGGTCGAAGACCTTCAGCGCACTATCTGGCCCGATTCGGAGACTGACGTAGTTCCCATGCACATGCTCATCACAGCCGTCCACAACGGCGGGCTTGTGCTCGGCGCATTCGCGGAAGAAAAACTGATTGGCTTTTTATTCGGCTTCCCGGGGCTCGAGGAAACGCCTGATGGCCCGCGCCCCAAACATTGCTCGCATATGATGGGCATTCTTCCCGGTCAACGTGACGGCGGCGCAGGCTTTGCTCTCAAGCGCGCGCAATGGCAAATGGTGCGACATCAGGGACTTGACCACATCACATGGACATATGACCCCCTGCTCAGCCGCAACGCGCATCTCAACATAGCAAAGCTGGGCGCAGTCTGCACCACCTATCGCCGCGCAGAATACGGAGAAATGCGCGACGGTCTTAATGCAGGCCTGCCCTCCGACCGCTTTCAAGTGGATTGGTGGATCAATACCCGCCGCGTGGAAACAAGGCTCGGCAAACGCTCGCGTCCAACGCTTAAATTGGAACATGTCAACCGATCTGGACTGCGTCCCTTTTATTCGCTTCACCCTTCGACTGATAACC
>JACZJB010000094.1 GCA_014860805.1 Anaerolineales bacterium | reverse complement strand
ATATACGCCCACTCCGTTTGGCATCCCGCCATCAACGGATAACTAAAAAGGAAGCATTTGACCAATACAAGCACGAAACAAGGTCTGATCGTCAAAGCCCAATCCGGTTTCTTTTGGGTGGAAACCGGGGAGGGCGTTATTGTTTGTCAGTTACGCGGGAAGTTGAAACAAGGCCGCGCCAAAGGGGATATCGCCGCGCTTGGGGATCATGTCACCATTACGCTTTTGGATGATGGCAGTGGAGCGTTGGAACATGTCGAGGAGCGCAAGCAGGCTTTGGTCAGGTTGGATCCGCGCCCGCAGGGCGAATATCAACAAGTGCTGCTGGCAAATGCCGATCAGGTGGTCTTTGTATTTGCCTGCGCGAATCCGAATCCAAAATTAAGGATGCTCGACCGTTTTCTCGTCATTGCTGAAAAACAAAAGATACCGACCATTATTATTGCCAACAAAATCGACCTTGTTGAAGACCCGAAAGAACTTTTCGGCATGTATGAAGACATAGGCTATCGCGTCATTTACACTTCCGCAAAATCGGAAGTGGGGCTGGAAGAAATGCGCAATGTGTTGAAAAATAAAATCTCCGCGCTGGCTGGACCCAGCGGTGTGGGCAAATCAAGTTTGTTGAATGCGCTGCAACCCGGGCTGGGACTCGCGGTAAATGAGATCAGCAAAGTGATGAACAAAGGCAGGCATACCACCGTCACGCGGCAGATGTTCCCGCTGGAAGGCGGCGGCTACGTTGCCGATACGCCGGGCTGGAAGTCGCTTGCTTTGTGGGATACGGAAGCGGGGGAAATGGATGCGTATTTTCCAGAGCTGCGCGATCTCGTTCCGCACTGCCAGTTCAGCGATTGCACACATATCCATGAACCGGGCTGCGCCGTACTGGCTGCATTGAAGGAAAATAAGATTCACCCGGAACGATATCAATCCTATTTAAGATTGCGCGCCGGGCAGGAATAGCATTTCACGTTTCACCATCACGTTTTACGAATTACTTGACACCTCGCACCTGACACCTGATACTTACCCCAATGGCTGATAACTGGAATTTACTCGGGCATGAATGGGCAGTGGATATGCTCCGCCAGCACGCTGCGCGCGGAGATGTCCGCCATGCGTATCTTTTTTCTGGACCTCCCGGTCTGGGTCGGCGGACTTTGGCACTGCGCCTCGCTCAGGCATTGAATTGCACCAAGCCGCTCGCACCCGGCGTCCCTTGCGGGCTATGCCGCGACTGCAAACAGATCGACGCCATGCAGCATCCTGATATGAATGTCGTTCAAGCGGAAACCGAAGGCGGAACGCTCAAAGTAGATCAGATCCGCGAAGTGCAGCGTTCATTGTCACTCAAGCCCTATCAGTCCACGTATCGCGTGGCATTGTTTTTGCGTTTTCAAGAGGCAAATGACAACGCATCCAACGCCTTGCTAAAGACTCTCGAAGAAGCCCCCGCGCACGCCATCCTTTTATTGACCGCCGACACCCCCGAACAGCTTCTCCCAACCATCATCTCACGCTGTGAAATCCTGCGCCTGCGTCCCCTGCCCATCGAAGCTGTTGAAGCAGATCTGATCTACCGCGGCGTGGATGAAGAGCGTGCGCGTTTGCTGGCCCACATCTCAGGCGGACGGCCCGGCTATGCGCGCCGTTTGGTAGATGACGCCACCCTGCTTGAAAAGCGTGATGAACGGCTGGACGATCTTCAAACGCTCCTGCCTGCTCCACGTGTCGAAAAATTCTTCTACGCTGACAAACTCTCCAAAGACAAAGACGCCATGCGGCAAGCCATCACCATCTGGCTGTCTTATTGGCGGGATGTGATGCTGCGCGTGGCTGGCGCAGAGACTCCGCTCGTCAACATAGACCGCAACATGGAAATCGAATTTCTTGCCGGGCGGCTCGATCTATCCACAGCGCGGCGGGTGGTCAGCAACCTTGAGAACGCGCTCGAAAAAATGGACCGCAATGTCAATTCAAGATTACTGGCTGAAGTCTTATTAATGGATTGGCCGAAAGTTTAAGAGGTGAAATATGTGTCGAAGCATTAAACCCTTGCGCAATTTGGACCACCCTGTCACAGAGCAGGAAATCAATGAAGCAGCTCTGCAATATGTAAGGAAGGTCAGTGGATATCGAAAGCCTTCAAAAGCAAACGAAGAAGTATTTCAACAGGCGCTCAATGAAGTTGCAGAAGCGACCAGAAAAATGCTGGCAACTCTCGTCAACAAGCCCAATATAGGAAGTGATTCCCACATTTGATCCCTGGGAGAAGCAATTTACATACAAAAAGAGTTTAGTGCGGGAGATCATGGCGGAACCTGAACGGCGCGGGAGGTGTACAGCATACGAAGGAGAAAGTTATGCAAAAAGTCAATTTCTTCGTACGGACGCTCCTGCTCATCTCCTTGATGGCTGGTTGCTCTTCAAATACGGCTGGTCAATCTGATGGACCTTCATCGATCGAAGACTACAGAATGCCAACAGATTTGCCCACACCATCATCCCTGACTGAAGCTGCCCAAACTGAGATCGCATCCTCCATTCCTCCGGTAGACTGCCCTGTTACTACGGCAGGAAGTCTTTCTTTTGAAGCACCCGCGCCGCATTCCCCCAGGGCTCCTTGGACAGGCATCTTTTGGTTTGGCTCCGAACATTTATGGACAGCACTTCATGAAAACGGGGTTTGGTCCTCATTGCCTGAATCTCCTGATGGATATACCCAGAAGATAATGTGGTGGAGCACGTCATATTCCCTGCCCAATGAACCCAGACCTGCCCTGGTTGTATCTGGCCGCAGATTGGACGCAGAAGCGCCCGGGCTTCGCTTTTACGGCGCAACCAATGCCATGGCTGATGATATTGGAGAGGCTATGCTTACGGGAGTTGAATTTCCAACCCTGGGCTGCTGGGAAGTGCAAGGACAATATAAAAAGGCGAGCCTGACTTTTGTAGTGTGGATCGCGCCATAAAAAAAGTGCCGAAGTCTGCAAGACTTCGGTGCTTTTATCTATTCAATTGCTTCGCGTAGTTTCCTCGCGAGTTTTCCAAATTGCGGAGTATAGCGAATGTCATCGTTTCTTGGGCGCGGAAGTTCAACCTTCACGTCCAATTTTATTTTGCCGGGACGTTGCGTCAACACCAAAACACGATCTGCCAGGAATAAGGACTCATTGATGGAATGTGTCACCATGATGACTGTCTTTTGTTTGGCCTGCCAAATTCTTGAGAGCTCCGTCCACATGCGTTCGCGGGTGAGAGCATCCAGCGAAGCAAAAGGTTCATCGAGCAGAAGCAGGTCCGGGTCATGGATGAGCGCGCGCGCGATTCCCACACGCTGTGCCATGCCGCCGGATAAGTCGCGTGGAAGCGAGTCTTCAAAGCCTTTCAATCCCACCAAACGGATCATCTCGCGCGCTTTGTTATGCGCTTTGATATTGCCAATCCCTTCCAGTTCAAGCGGAAGTTTGATGTTTTCGATCACGGTGCGCCACGGCATAAGACTAGCCTGCTGAAAAACCATGCCGATCTTGGGACGGTGATGATACATGAAGTTTACATGGCCGGAGGTCGGTTGAACCAGCCCAGCCACAACCTTGAGCAGGGTTGTCTTTCCCGACCCCGACGGGCCGAGGAAGCAAATAAATTCGCGCGGATGCACTTGAAATGAAATTCGGTCAAGCACATCCAGCCCGGTATGCGGGGATGACTGTCCATTGCTCTCGGGAAAAACTACGCTCAAATCTTTTACAGTGAGGGCGGGTTTGGTATTTGTCATATTTTTGGGTCGTTGCTTCACTCGCAATGACATGGATTACGGCACGAACTCATTCGTGAATGCCTTGCTCAAATCGACAGGCTCGGGGATTAGCCCCATCTTAACCAAAATATCGTTCATATTCTCCCAGGCTTGCGGGTCGGAAAAGCCGATTCTCTCCGCCTGCCAAAACTCGATGGATGTTTTCAGAACCTGCATCTGCACATCTTTGTCCTGATCCTTCAAGTTCTCCACGAATTTCAAACTGATCTCATAGGCTTCATCGGGATCGGCAATCGCATCTGCGATACCGCGGGCGAGCGCGCGCGCCATGCTCTTTACCAACTCGGGTTCGTTTGCAATTGTCGTTTCATTTGAGACGATCCCATTTGCGGTCAACTGCACATAATCGGCCACACGCATCTCGTTCAACTTGAAATCCTGTGAAGCTAAAACGATCGGTTCATTTGCCGCGTAACCAACCACAATGTCTTTCTGTCCGCTCGCATACGCTTCCACCTGGTTGAAGCCAATCGCATCCATCTTCACATCATCTGGTGTGAGACCGGCGGAAAAAAGCAGGGCTTGCAACCCAATATAGTTTGCGCCAAACAAGCCGGGCAATCCAATCGTTTGCACACGTAGGTCGGCAGGTTCATTGATATTTAATTCAGGCGCGGAAATAATGGAAATCGGGAATTGCTGATACCAGGCAAAGGCATACACCACGGGCAATCCCTGTGAACGCGCCAATAGAACCTGCTCACCTGAAGCCACAGCAAATGGAAGTTCGCCCGCACCCACCAACGCCACTCCATCGGTCTCGAAGGCATAATCGAATTCGATCTCGATCCCTTCGTCAGCGAAATAGCCTTTATCGATGGCAACATAGAACGGCGCATATTGAATATTTGGGATGTAGCCCATCGGCAGTTTGATCTTGCGGACGGCATTCGCATCATCCCCGCCCTGTGAACTGCCGCAAGCCGAAAGGCTGAGTGCCAGCCCGAGCATGAGGTAAACCAACTTTTTAAACATTGTTATCTCCTGTGAATTTTCTTATGTCGTTGAAAGAAGGGCGATTGCTCTTCGTGTCATTCGCTCCTCGCAATGACCTCAAGCCTGCCACTTCAAAAATTTTCTTTCTAGCAGTGTGACCACGCCGTACAGAAACAAAGCCAACGCGATCAACATGAAAACCGCCACAAATACCATGGACGTGTCATATTGAAAGTCGCCAAGCTGCAAGAGAAAGCCAAGTCCCTGCTCGGCATCCACCAGCTCGCCGACGATTGCGCCGATCACCGATAATGTTGCGCCAATTCGCAATCCTCCAAGCAGCACAGGCAGCGAAGCCGGGACTTCCAGCTTCATCAGAATCTGCAGGCGTGTCGCGCGAATGGAATGCATCATGTCATATAACGCAGACGGGACGGCACGTATGCCAACGACTGTATTCACCAGGACGGGGAAGAAAACGATCAACGCGCAGATGACCACTTTCGAGAGAATTCCATCTCCCAACCAGATGACCAGCAGCGGCGCAATGGCTACGACAGGGATTGCCTGGCTTGCGACAAGATATGGTGACAGGACTTTTTCAAGCGAGCGCGATTTTGCCAGTGCATACCCCGTGATTGTGGCGAAGGTGATTCCAACCAGCAAGCCCAGCACGATCTCTACAAGGGTGATCCCCGTGTGATACAGCAGGCTTCCATCCATGAGAGCTTTTAGGAAGCGTGACCACACATCCGCGGGCGCGGGCAGGATGAAGCGCGGAAGTTGAGTCCATTGCACGATCAATTGCCATGCCATCAATGCAAAAGCGATGGAAAGGACGGCTGGAAGGATATTTTTAACACGCTTGAGTGATGACATAAAAAATGCGCCTCGTTTGTATCGCCCTTCACTCTCGTTCAGGGCAGGCAATCGGGGCGCAGAAACAGGCATCAGCGGCGCGTGAAGCGGTTCACATCCACAAAAAAACCCGAAAACAAGGAACGTTTTCGGGGCGTGAATCCAAACAGCGACACAAGTCGTGTTGTCTTTACCTTCTTCTATCCAGACTATAACTGTCGGCCCCGGAATTACACCGAGTCATGCCCGTTTTCCCAGCGGGGAAAGCGATGTACCTAAACAGGCTCGTGGGCTGTACCACCGATCGGGAATTGCACCCTGCCCCGAAGGTCGATATTTAGTTGTTGAGATTATACCCGCAACGGGCGGGTTGACGCAATCAGGCTTTGACGATGCAGTCCACAGGGCAGACGGAAACGCACTTGGGGGAATCGAAGTGTCCTTCGCATTCAACGCAAGTGGCCTGGTCAATCACATACAGGGTGCCATCGCCTTCGGTGATGGATTCGGTGGGGCAATCGGGAACACAGGCACCGCAGGCGATGCAGTCGTCTTGAATTTTCATGGTCATGGGATGATTTCCTTTTCAAAGTTTGAGATTTTGCCTGTTTAAAGTATCCCATCGCATGATACGCGTCAATTGACAATTGTCTTTTATTTGCGAAATTTTGTAATAAAAAACAGATGACTCTGTTGCGGGGTCATCTGCCAGGAGATCAAAAATGAATTCAATTATTGACTTTGCAGTAAGAAGTTCACCGCAGCCAACCCTCCACAAATGCAAAAAGCAATCACAAAAGAACCGACAAAGTACAGGATAATGTTTCGCTGGTTGGATTGTCCCGTTTTGCCGTTGTATTGCGTGCCGCAATTTTGACATTTGACATGGGTGAACATGTTCGGACCGAGCGCGCCTCCCCACCAGGTGTAGCTGACCTTCTTCGCATTGCTTTGTCCGCAGCTGGGACAGGGTGCATATTGAGTTGGGTTTTGCATGAGATTCCTCCAGAAAATGAAATAAGTGAGCTCATCTTACATGGGAAAATTCCTTCATCCAATCATACAAATGTAGGGGTGTTTCCATCCTCATTTATTTTTCGCGAAATCTCGCCATTGTGTATACATCCACATATTGACCGCCGCGGTAAGCGAAGCTCTTGAGCGTGCCTTCCGTGATAAAGCCAAACTTTTTATACAGGCGTATGGCAGGTTCATTGTCTGTGTAAACTTCGAGTTCGATGCGGAAAAGATTGAGCCAGCTATCGGCCAAGTCCATTGCAGCGACCATGAGTGCAGAACCTGCACCTTTGCCCTGCCAATCGTCACGGATGGCCATGCCGATCTGTCCCACATGCCTGCGGCGCGGATTTTGCGGAAAAGTAAACAAACCCAATTGACCAATGACTTCATTTTCTACACACGCCAGAAGACCGAAAGAGCCATCAGGCGGTTCGGCAAGCCGTTTGCGCCACCGATCAAGGGATGGATACGGAAGCTGAAGAGTTCCCCAAATTGCCTTTGGGCCAGAGAATATCTTTTGCATGGCTTCTGCATCAGATGGCTCGGCACGGCGGATGGTGAAGGTTTGTATATTCATTTAACTCCCATTTTTAAAAGCAGTATATAGCATTTCCATGCCATGGTCTACTCTAGTAATATCCTAATCCTTGGGCAATAGTCCTTGCGAACTAAGCTTTATCAAGCTTCGTATTCAAACAGGCTCGCGGATTAGCTTAATAAGTAGATAGTGTAAGCATGAAATTACACAAACAGAATAAGACAACAAGAACAATCACTATGGCGCCTAACAAGCCAAAAACTCCCATAACTCCCATTCTTTTTTTAGGAGGGGATGGGGTCGAAGGATTAGAACTATCCGCCGGTGCGGTTCGTTCCTGATACTTTATCTGATCTTTTGCTAACGGCGTCTGATTGCTCTCGCCGATTGTCCTACCGCTCTCTAGACTGGAGAAATGTTTGTTGTAAACACTTGCCGCGACAGATGAAACCCTTTTGCTATCATCTTTCATTAACTTCTGCAGACTAACTCTGACTGCCTCTTCAACCGTTCTTATGCCGTGATTTTCAATGAGATATTGTTCCAACACGCTCACTGCGCCTATCCTTGACACAACATCCTTACTTCTTATCGCATTCTTAATGTCCTCAGGCAGTTCAGCTGGTTTGATTTTCCTTTTTGGGTTTATACCTACTACAATCTCGCCCTCTAATTGGGCATCCAAAACAGGTGTTTGCTTATGTCTTATATTCTTATATATATAGTCGTAAAGCTCCCGGATATCTATCCTGCCATCATTATCGCGGTCAGCGTCACCCTTCTCAAGACCTTCGATCAAGTGACGAGTAAATAGTGAGTTCTCAATCTTCCCTTGAATATTTGTACCGTCAATTGCATATTGCATTCTGTCACTGGCAGCTATAATGGCACGACCATGCCCCATCGACTGAAAATAGGCGAGCGCATCCACACTTTGCCCGACGATATTGTCGCTTTTTGCACCTTCCACAATCGCTCCGCCAAAGCAACAGTCGAGAATTAAGATTTGTCGTTCCGATGCGCTGTTATTCATACTTTCTTTTACAAATCTATCTTGCACACTTGTTGCGCGAAGAGCCTTGTATGTAGTATTACTAGCAGTAAGCAGCAATTTGCCGTCTGAGGATTTGATACCGTGGCCAGAGTAGTATAGCAACAATAGGTCGTCACGCTGTTTGTTGTCATAAAACTGCTCAATAGCCTGTTCAATTTCATGCTTGTTCTTATCCAGCATTAATTCCACATGGGTAAACGCTCCAATATCAGCATTCTGCAGCACCGACGCAAATCTTTGAGCATCCACAGATGGTGAGTTTAGCGAGCGGAAATTTTCATCCAAATAGTTGGATGTGCCAATAACCAGGGCGTAACGATTTCCCGGGGACCTGCTAAATAATGAGATGCGCTCCGAAACCGCGTCCATCTCGACTTCCTTTGTAGCAGGAGTGATGATCTCTTCGTGGTTACCGACAATAATTTTTGCCCCTACGGAAGTACCTTTTTGAGATAAGCGCTTGAGCAACATGTCAATCTGATTGAGCACCCAAGGTGTCGCAATTTCCATCACGGTAGGAGCAACTGCAAGACCAATCTGCCCGGCGTACAACAACAAATCAGCAACTTTGGCATTTTGAGGGAGAGCAGATTTGTCAATGTAGCGTACATATTCTTCATTTCCTGGTTTCTTCTTAAGCAACTCCCCCAACTCCCGTGTAAAAGCGTTTAGCTCCCCCGCATTCAGCGACGGCCCCTGATCCCTAGATAAAACAATAAATATCGGGGTCTGATTTTCGCTCATCACGTCCATCCTTCTAAGAGTACGGTCTCTTATATCAATAAGGTGTTTGAGACTGCCGAACAGACAATTTTCTTAGCTCATTATATAACATTTGGGGCAGGATTTCATCCTGCCCCAAATGCTTAATTACTTTAACTGCGCTTTGATCTTCTCAGCTGTATCTTTATACCCTGCTAGTTTCTCGCGCTCTTTCGCGATCAACGCGGCGGGCGCTTTGTTGGCAAAGTCACTACCGAGTAAAGTTTCCAACCTTTGAATGTGAGACACGGCTTCTTTGAGTTCTTTTTCAAGGCGGGCTTTTTCGTTCGCCAAGTCCACCATGCCTGCGAGCGGGAGATAGATTTCCACAGAGCCAACGATGAGAGCGACAGCATCATTCGGTTTATCCTGGAGAGATTCATCGATCATGAGCGACGAATGATCAAGCCCTGCAAGGGATGCAATGACTTGGGCTTGTTCCTTCAACAGGTCAGCCCTCGCACCTGCTGAAATGCTGGCAGCGATCTTCTTGCCGGGAGCCACATTCTTCTCCGCGCGCAGGTTGCGAATGGAACGCACGATCTCCTGGATCAACGCGAAGTCTGCGAGCTTCTCCTCTTCCCAGCCTTCCACATCACGCGGCTCGGGGAATTTCGCCACGATCAACGCATCGGGCCAATCAATACAAATTGAATTCAATGGTGATTCGCGCAATGCGCTATGCAAGTGACCCCAAATCTCTTCGGTCACGAACGGCGTAAAAGGATGGAGCAAACGCAGGGAAATATCGAACACGCGCGCAAGCGTATCCGCCGCACGGGCTGCTCGAATGCCGCCTTCGTTCAATTCCTGCTTGGCGATTTCCACGTACCAATCTGCAAAGTCTGACCAGATGAAATCATAAATTTGTTGACCAGCCTGCCCGTATTGGAAATTCTGGAATTGACGTTCCACGTCGCGGACAAGCTGCTGCAAACGAGCCCAGATCCACGAATCGGCGAGAGTGTATTCGCCAAGTTCGAGATGTTCCTCTTTTTGAGCATCGATGGCGTTGATCACAAAACGTCCCGCATTCCACAACTTGTTTGCAAAGTTGCGATTGGCTTCCACTTTCTTAAGTCCGACATTGGTGTCGTTCCCAGGTGTGGAACCAACCAACAGCGTGAAGCGAAGCGCGTCCGTGCCGAATTCATCCATGACGATGAGCGGGTCGATCACATTGCCTTTGGTCTTGGACATTTTATGTCCATGCTCATCACGCACCAGACCGTGCAAATAGACGGTGTGGAAGGGAACTTGTCCCGTGTATTCCAAACCGCTCATGATCATGCGTGCCACCCAGAAAAACAAAATGTCATAGCCCGTTTCCATGTAGGAAGTGGGATAGAAATATTTGAAGTCGGGCGTTTGCTCGGGCCAGCCAAGTGTGGAGAACGGCCACAAGCCCGAAGAGAACCAGGTGTCCAACACATCGTCGTCCTGGCGAATTTCCTTCGAGCCGCAAGTCGCGCATTCGGTTGGGTCTTCGCGCGCCACGGTCATGTGATGGTTGGGGCAATACCACACGGGGATGCGATGTCCCCACCACAGCTGGCGGCTGATACACCAATCCTTGATATTCTCAAGCCAGTTGTAATATGTCTTTTCAAAACGCTCGGGCACGATCTTGATGCGCCCGTCTTTGACAGCCGCAAGACCAGCCTCAGCCAGTGGATCGATCTTCACGAACCACTGCTCGGAGATCATCGGCTCGACGATCTCACCGCCGCGCTGTGAACGCGGGATGGTCGTCATATATTTTTCTTCTTTGATGACGAGCCCCGCCTCTTTCATATCCGCCCAAAGCTGCTTCCTCGCCTCGAACCGATCCTGGCCCTGATATTTTCCACCATTCTCGTTGACCTTGGCTTCTTTATCCAACATGGAAATGATGGGCAGGTTGTGGCGTTGGGCAATGGCATAGTCGTTCGGGTCGTGCCCAGGCGTGATCTTGAGCGCACCCGTGCCAAATTCCATGCTGACGTATTCGTCCGCGATGACGGGAATCTCACGTCCAAGCATGGGAACGATGGCGGTCTTGCCGATAAATTTCTTGAAGCGCTCATCTTCAGGGTGGACTGCCACAGCCGTATCGCCGAGGATCGTCTCAGGGCGGATGGTTGCGACGGGAATGAACTCGCCTGCCCCTGTAGCGGGGTCCGAATCCTTGAGCATATATTTAAAATAATACAGCTTCGCTTCTTCTTCGCTGTATTCCACTTCCAGGTCAGAGACGGCTGTCTTCAACCCAGGCGACCAGTTGATGAGACGAGGACCACGGTAGATCAGTCCTTTCTCATAGAGGCGGACAAATGCCTCTCGCACTGCGCGACTCAAGCCTTCGTCAAGTGTGAAGCGTTCTCTATCCCAATCACAGGAAGCGCCGAGGCGGCGAATCTGATTTTGGATCATGCCACCGTATTTGTGTTTCCACTCCCATGTGCGCTTGAGGAATTCTTCGCGCCCGATCTCTTCACGGGTCACTTCTTCGGTTCTCAAAAGATCGCGTTCCACCATCAACTGGGTGGCGATGCCCGCATGGTCTGTGCCAGGAACCCATAAAGTGGAGAAGCCTTTCATGCGATGATAACGAACCATGAGGTCTTCGACGCTGACGAACATGGCGTGACCGATGTGCAGTTCACCCGTCACATTGGGCGGGGGAATCGTAAGAACGAACGGTTTGACATTCGGGTCAAAGTTCGGCTTGTTCGGGTCGTTATGCGGCTTGAAGAATCCGCCTGCTTCCCACATCGCGTAAATGCGCTGTTCTGTGGATTTGAAATCATATGCTTTTGGTAATTCTTGTTTCGTCATTCGTACTCCTCATGTCATTGCAAGGGGCTCTTGTTCCTCCGCCTCGCAATGACATACTTAAAATAAAAACGCTTCGTCCAATAAGAGGACGAAGCATCTGCTCCGCGGTACCACCTCGATTCGTTGATCTCTCAACGCACTCCACAACCGACAACCATCGGTCTTTGCTGTAACGGGCAATCCCGTGAACGGTCTACTCAGCCGTGGGCTTTTCTTCGTCAATGAATTCAGACGACTTCAGCGGCTTTCTGCTGTGGAAACTTCCAGCCAGGGTTTCCTTCTCTATCAGCGTTCGGGCCGCGTACTACTTCTGAATGGCGGGATTATACATAGCAGAGGAAAGTGAGTCAAGCCAATAATTATTTTTCATGATGCCTTCCCTCAAACATAAGAATGCTATACTTGCTTCAATCTAGAAACAAAAAGGAATCCCTCTCCATGACCCCTCTCAACCTTTTCCTTGCCGCTCTCGCCGCGCTTTTGGCGGGCGGAATTAACGCCCTCGCAGGCGGCGGGACGCTCATCACCTTTCCTGTATTAACGTTTCTTGGCGTGCCTGCTGTCGCCGCAAATATCACCAACACAGTGGCGCTTTGTCCCGGCTATTTTGGCGGCACCATCGCCCAATGGAAAGATTTGCAGGGACAAAAAAGCAGGCTGTGGCTGATCGTCCCTGCCAGCATCGTCGGCGGCGTGCTCGGCGGTTTTCTACTTTTGCAAACTGGCGAAAAATTATTCAAAGACCTTGTCCCTTATTTGATCCTGCTGGCTTCGGGTCTGCTCGCCATTCAAGACCCCGTCCG
>JACZJB010000007.1 GCA_014860805.1 Anaerolineales bacterium | reverse complement strand
GATTCATTTCTGAAGACCCTGCCTGTGTTGGTGGAAAAAGTACGAAGTTTGAACCAGAGATAACTGTCCGACTACCAAACTATTCGACTACCAGACTACTTCTTGAAAACAAAAATCATCACCCTCGAATCTCACGATGACCTCATCTCCGTTCGCGATAAATTGTCGTGGGCGAAAACGCCGCGCATTTTGCTTGTGTGGCCCAAGTATGAGAAAGTCACCTTGCGCCTGTTGGACTTGAAAGTCCTCCAGCGTCATGCAGATTCACTCGGCGCACAGCTCGGCTTGGTCACCCGCCGCATGAATGTGAGACGGGATGCAGAATCGCTTGGCATTCCTGTTTTCAAGACAACATCCGCGGCTCAAAAGGACCTGTGGCCTGATTCTGCTCCGAGAACACAGCGGATTCCGAAGACACCGCGCCGTGATTTGCGCGAGATGCGAGATACTGTTTACATCAAAGAACCTGCCTGGCGGACATCTCTTTTTGGACGCGTGTTTACTTTCACAGCGGGGGTAATGGCTGTTTTGGCAGTAGCAGTTATCTTTGTCCCGCGCGCGGCGGTGACGTTGTATCCCGAGTCGCAGACTCAATCCATTATCATTCCAGTGAGTGCAAGCCCATCCATTAAATCCATTTCACTTACTGGCGAGATCCCTGCGCAGACCGTATCTGTAACAGTGGGCGCCGAACAATCTCTCGCGGTGACGAATGAAATTGCGTTACCGAATTCGAAGGCAAAAGGGATTGCGCGGTTTACGAATTTAGGCGAGACGGATGTGGAAATCCCTGCGGGCACGGTCATCTCCACAGTGGATTTGATTCGATATATCACCTTGAATGATACGCTTCTCAGCGGCGGTGTGGATGATTTTGTGGAAGTGCAGATCGAAGCGCTGGAAGCTGGCTCGCAGGGAAATGCAGAGCCAGAAAAGATATCTGTTGTAGATGGTCCGCTTGGGCTTTCTGTAGCCGTGACGAATCCAAAATTGGTCTCAGGCGGGACAGACACAAAAGCAGTTGGCGCATCGGAAGAAGACCGAACGGACCTGCGTGCTGTGGTGATGGAAAATTTGCGCCGCTTCGCAGAAACGCAAATGCGCGCGCAGATCAGCGCCGATGATCTTTTATTGCTTGATACTTTGGAAGTTACAGAAACTCTGCAGGAAGAATTTTCCCCGCCCGAAGGACAGGCTGGCAACACGCTTGTATTGAAAATGCAGGTTGAGTTTTCTGCGAATTACATTTCACATGCCGACTTGAATCAATTGGTCGCCTCCACTTTGAACGCATCTATTCCGCAGGGGTTTTCACCGTTCGGCGACTTGAAGTTTAATCCGCTCGCCGAACCTGTGATCGATTCGACTGGCGTTACACATTTTGAATTGCAGGCGACGCAAGTCACATTGCGCAATATTGACGAAGTTAAAGTCTTTTCCACAATTCGCGGACAAGACCCAGCCCGTGCAGAAAATGAATTGATGAACGCCTTTAAAATGCGTGAGAATCCGCAAGTCATTCTTCGTCCGTCCTGGTGGCCGTGGCTGCCGTTGATCCCTTTCAATATTTCTGTGGAGGTTAGGTAGGGCTGCCCCTGCTTTTTATCGCATCATGAGAATCCTGGCCATCGACCACGGCGAAAAACGAATCGGCGTTGCCATCAGCGACGAGACCGCTACCATTGCCAGTTCCGTTAAAGTTGTGGAACATATCTCGCGCGCAATCGACGCCGCGCAGGTCGCAGACATTGCTGTACAGAACAATGTCGGTTTAATTGTCATTGGTCAATCCTTTGATGAAGAAGGCAGACCAAACCCTGCTGGCCGCCGCGCAGGTCGTTTTGCCGATGAACTGAAGAACCAAACGAACATTCCCATTGAAATGTGGGACGAATCATTCAGCACGCAAATTGCCCGATCGGCGCGTATCGAACTGGGTGTCTCACGTAAAAAACGCGCAGGTCATCAGGATGTCTTTGCCGCAGTGGTTATTTTACAATCGTACCTTGAGTCCAAACGTGAATAGAAAATCCCAAACCCATACACCGAAACATTTCTTGCGTCGTTACCAGCTTCATATCTTTCTGGCTCTTTTTTTTCTGGCAGGTCTTGCCTGTGTTTTTGTCACTCTCTATTACCTGCCTGCGCGGGCTTCATTGTTGTATGGTCCGCCTGCGAGTCAGCTTTCCATTTCCAATCGCATTCAATATTCCGCGCGTCTGTTGTCCCACGGCGATGTGCTGAAGTCACCGTATAACGAGAACGGCACGGAACAAAAATTTCAAGTCGAACCGGGTGAGTCGGTCAGTTCGATCGCGAATAGGCTCGAAGTCTCTGGTTTTATTTCCGACGCGCAGGCGTTTTACGACTACGCCGTCTACACAGGTATCGACCTCACCATCCAGGCAGGCGACTTTACCATCAGCCCCGCTCAATCCATCATTGACATTGCGCAAGCCCTGCAAAAATTTTCCCCCAGCGATGCGTCTCTTGTGATCCTGCCAGGCTGGCGAATGGAAGAGATTGCCGCGTCTCTCTCAACCTCGGGTCTGAAGATTTCTCCCGAAGCATTTCTCTCTGCCGCGGCGAATCCTCCCCAAGTCCTTGCTGTTGCATCTCCCGCCACGATGGAAGGATTTTTCTATCCCGATACATATACCCTTCCGCGCGAAACCACAGTGGAACAGCTATTGGATGTCATCGCTCGCAACTTTGTTCAACATCTCACTGAAGATCTGATGTCGGGCTTTGCCAATCAGGGCCTGAATCTTTATCAGGCAGTGATCGTCGCGTCCATTGTCGAGCGCGAAGCCATTCATATTGAGGAAGCCCCGCAGATCGCTGCAGTATATTTAAACCGCTTTTCCATTGGCATGAAACTGGATGCCGATCCAACTGTCCAGTATGCGGCTGGTTTTAATCCGGCACAAGGAACCTGGTGGACAAATCCCCTCAGCGCCGCAGACCTGGATTTCGACTCTCCCTTCAATACTTACCTTTACTCGGGCCTTCCGCCTGCGCCCATTTCCAACCCCGGCATCGAAGCGTTATACGCAGTAGCGTATCCCGAAGCTTCGCCATATTATTATTTCCGCGCAAAGTGTGACGGCTCTGGCTATCATTCCTTTGCGGCTACGCTTGAAGAACAGGTCGCCAACGCTTGTCCATAGGTTTGAGCGAATATTAAATAATTAAAGAAACGTCCTGTATATTTATGTACAGGACGTTTCTTTAAAAGAGCGATAGGAAATTTTATTTGCCCGTCAAAACTCCCAAACGGTCAATGTAATCGCCGAGAACTTCAAAGGCATCCTCGATGGGTTTTGTGCTGGTCATGTCGATGCCTGCGGTCTTGAAAACATCCATCGGCGATTTCGATGAACCTGCCTTAAGGAAGTTGATGTGGTCTTGCGCGGCGTTGGGTGTGCCATTGAGAATCCGTTTGGCGATGGCATTTGCGGCAGAGATGCCAATGGCGTATTGGAAGGTGTAATAGTCAATGTAAAGATGCGTGGTGAAGGTTGCCCAGGTAATGCCGACCCGTTGGCGATCCAGATTCATTTCGCCGCCGTAACCTTCGCTAAAGAGATCTGCCATCAACTCGATCATCGAATCGGCGGTGAGAGCTTGTCCCTTCTCAATACGTTGATGCGTTTCCAGTTCAAAGCGTGCCAGAGTGGGCATGATGAAGAAGTACCGATGGAAATTATCCATGGCTTCTTCGAGCAGGGCGATCTGGAAATATTTATCAGGGTTGGTTTTGAGCATGTGCGCGCGCGCCATGGCTTGATTAAAGTTTGAGGCGGTCTCTGCAATGATGGATGGATATAAATAATAGTACATCGGCTGCGAACGACTGGCATAGTAGGCGTGCATCGAGTGCCCCAGTTCATGTGAAAGCGTGCTCATGCTGCCAATGTCATCGGTGTAGCTCATCAAAATGAACGGATGTGTATCACTTGGGACGCGGGTTGAAAAAGCGCCCTGACGTTTGCCGGCGTTTGGAGCCCAGTCCACCCAGCGGTCTTGCAGACAGCCTTTGCGCATGGTTTCCACATATTCATCGCCCATTGGCGCGAGACCTTCGCATATCCACTCAACTGCTTTTTCAAATGGGACTTTGTGTTTTTTTGTTGTGAGCGGCGCCCAGACATCGTAAGGATTTAACGTCTTCACACCCAAAGCCTTGCGGCGAATGCGCCAATACTTGTGCCAGAGCGGAAGATTCTTTTTGAAGATATCCAGCAGGTTATGAAACATTTCCACAGGGACATTGCCGTTGAAGAGCGTGGACTCAAGCGAGGAATTAAACTTGCGCGCCTTCATGTTGAACACGTTCTGCTTGATGGATACCGCCAGATTTCCTGCAAGCGTATTCTTGAATTCAAGATATTTGTCGTTGTAGTTTTCCCATGCGGTCTGGCGCGCTTTGCGGTCAGATGTGTTGAGAATGGCGTCAAAGGTGCTTTGTGTTAAGTCCACCTTTTTGCCTTTGCTGTCTTTTGCTGGTTTGAACTGGAAATCTGCATTTGCCAGCATGTTAGTGGTAGTGCGGACTGCCATGAACGGGTCGCGTAATGCGCCGAGCAATTCTTCCACCTCCGCGTTGCGGACGTGTGCCTGTTTGCGGAAGAGGTCGGTGAAATAAAATTCGTATGGTTTCATGCGCGGGTCGTCTCTGATCCATCCGCGCAATGTTTCCTCACCGATGGCGAGGAGTTCAGGGTCGATGAAGGATGCGGCTGCTCCAACCTGTGCCATCGCGCTCATGGCTTTTCCGTTCATGGCGGCGCCCAGTTGATCTGACGTATCTACGGCGCTGGACATAGTAGCGTACACTTGCACTTTGGCGGCACGCTTTGAAATATCATCCAGCACGTTCATGGCATGGATGAATGTGTCAGAGCCTTCGCCGAGACGTCCCTTGAATTTTTGGATGGAGGGCAGACTCTCAACGAGCTTTTTTACTTCGATGTCAAATTCCTGCGGGGATGCAAATACGCTTTCGGAATTCCAGGTTTGATTCTTCTTGACTTTGGATCGCGGTAGGGAAGTAGGCATGGAAGGTCTCCTTAATTGTTTGATGTCTTCAAACCGATTATAAGACTGTTCCATATTTCCATAAGCAGGCAACAAAAGAGTCCCCGGGATTTCTGCCAAATTGGCAGAAATCCCGGGGCTCTTCACCTGGAAGTTGTTTTACTGTTTGATGATCGAGAGTTGGAAAGGCTGTGAAGGTGTCGCGCCGCCGCCTGAAGCGGTTGCGTTGCTTGTCACTGAAACGAAACCCAAATCTGCCTGGGTAACGGTGTAATTGGCTGCGCAAGTAATAGTTGCATTTGGAGCGATTGTGGCATCCGGGACACCGCAACTAAATGGGGTGGGATTAATAAGCGGATCGCTTATGGTAAATTGTGCAGGGCCTACTGTGGCTGAACCGCTGTTCTTGATAACATAGGTAAAGGTGATCACCTGCCCAACCTGGCTGTATGTTGGCGAATTCGCCGTGGTGGTTAGCGTTAACGCCGCGGCACTCCTGAGAATCACTGCTTCTGCAACAGGAGACGTTCCTGCGCCTCCGCCTGAAGCTGTGGCTCGAATTGAAATCGAGGCGAATCCCATATCTGTTTGAGTGATCGTGTGGGTGACAGAACAAGATATGGTTGCAGCTGGGGCAAGAGTTGTATTGGCTGGACCGCAATTAAAAGCAGCAGCGCTAACCAGAGGGTCAGATATTGTGAATGGAGGAGTGGGTCCTAATGTAGTTGTTCCGTTGTTTTTGATGACATAGTTAATCGTGATGACCTGCCCTGCCTGACCGTAGGTTGTGGGGGTTGCCGTCACAGATAAAGATAACGCATTGCTCGGCTGCGGCTGCGGATTGATCCCTGCTGTATAGAATGGAACTTTGACTTCCTTGCCTACTGTCAGCGTATTTGAATTTGCCATTTGCATAATGGTTGGGTCCGCGCCGTATTTGGCGGCAATGGAACTCCAGGTATCCCCGCTTTGCACCAAGTGTTTTCCAACGCAGGGCTGGGGTGCATAGATCTTGCCATTGCTTCCAATGTTTGGTACGGTGACGGTGATGCCAGCCTTGATCTGGGCGGGATTTGCCAACTGCGGATTTGCCGCCACTGTTTTGGCAGGATCGGCTCCATAACAACGAGCGATCTGCCACAGCCATTCGCCTTCTACTACCAGATGTGAGATTGTCGCTCCAGGAGTGAGGTTGCTGGATGTGGTGCCTTTTGTGATGGTGGCAGTTGCGGGTTGTGATGGTCCTGCACCGCCGCCGGAAGCAGTTGCTGTGGTGGTGACGGTGGCGAACCCTAGGTCAGCTTGAGTGACTGTATAGTTGGCAGAGCAGGTTACAGTCGCGTTTGGGGCGAGCGTCAGAGTAGGGTCACCGCAATTGATTGGGGTTGTGATTCCCGTGTCGGTTACTTTAAATTGGTCAGGTCCCAATTGGGATGATCCGCTGTTTTTAATAACGTATTGGAAAGTGATGATCTGACCTGCCCGGTCATAGGCGGTTGGGGTGGCAGTTTTGGTGAGGGTGAGCGCCTTGGCTGGCACAGTGGGGACTGTGGTGTTGACTTGATTTGAGTTCACGCCATAAATGGTGGCAGTGGCGATGTTTGTGACCGCGCCGCTATCAAGTTCAGCTTGGGTGATGGGGTGATCAGCTGTGCATTCGATGGTTTCCCCTTGGTCCAGCCGATCATCCAGGTTTCCAACGGTGTTGATGGCAGGACAGGTAGCCGCCACTCCTGTAATCGTAAGGTTGGGAGCGATGTTGGAACTCCCGTTCTGGACGGCTTTAACGAAATATTTAAATTTGATGATCTGGCCGACCGTATTGTAGGGAATGGAGGTATCCACCTGAGCAGTGAGTTCGATTTTCACCAGGTCGGCAATGGATGGAGTTGCTTGCGCCTCCGCAGGAATGATTAGCGGATCGTCACTTGAGCTTGGAAATAAGCCACAAGAGGATAGAGCCAAACTAATGATGGCAGTCAGTATGAACGGGTAAATTATTTTTTTCATGCCGCTTCCTTTCTATTGCGAGAAGTTATGATCCTGCTTGTCAGAAAAGGATTAATTTAAGATTATATCCCCGAAAAGGTGTACAAAACGAACCATCCTGCAGAAGTGATCACGACAAATCTGCAGGATGGTCTGTGTAGCAATTGCTTTTTCCCTTGATCTATTCTGTGTGGGTGGGAAGATTTATGTTTTGCGCCATCTGTTTCTGGGGTTAAAGCGGCGGTTCGGTATAAATAATGCTGCCGTCCTTGACGCAGATCCAATATGTTACACCGTTGACCTTGTTGGGGGGAGGCGTTGTCGTGACATCCGCCCAACGCATGCCGTTCGCATCGGTGCGAAGAGAGCTTTTTTTATAGGTCCATACGGTGCCGGTAATTCCTTGAGAAGCATGGAGATTGCCGGGCTTTACTTCGGGGGATGTTCTGATATTTACTGTAGATTTGAGCTTGAAGGTTGCGTAATCAGAAGTAGGAGACTCTGGTAGCAGGAGAGTCCAATTGTTACCGATGCGGTCCTTGTTGGCGATCTCCTGAAACCATGGCGTTTTGGGTGGATCGTTGATCTTTTGGAGGATGAGGTTGAACAGACTTTCGTCCCCGATTTGTTCGCGGGCAATCTGTCTCAAACTTTTGTTGATGTCGCTGGGCTGTAATTTGTATTCTCTGTATGCTTCAGGCTTGCGCCCTGGGATTCTATGCCGGTCTCCATGTGCCATGTCAATTCTCCTTTGGTCTTGAAAAATAATGAAGTTTGGCTATTTTTTCGCCGCCGATATTCAAAATGATATTTTGTACTGTCCCTATTGTGGGTAATCGGATATGGCTTACCTACTATGTATAGAATACTCAGGAAAAATGAATTGTCAATAGGGTGAGATTGTCTTATGATTGAATCCTAGGAAAAAAAGATACGACCCGCTGAGCAGGGTCGTATCTTTTTTTAACAACGGCTAATCGAAATCAGTTCGGATTAAGGGTCTATTTGCGGATTGGTAAAGTAATTCCCCAGCCGATCCCTGACCAGCAGCCAGCCTGAGGAATGTCCTTGCGGGGTTTGGGAGAAATAAACCTGCACCCAAAGCTGTCCTTTTGCGTCGAAGGAACGGGTATAGATCCCATACTGCCACTTTGTTTTATAGAGAGCCGAGTTGATCATTTTGTATTCATTGCCGGGACCGCTGCGAACGATCATCCCATTTTTATAGGAGATGGTCAGGGTCGAGTATTGGGAATAGTCAACAGGAGGCGGATAATATGTTGGGGGAGGGTAATTGATCACAGGAGGAGGCGGAACGCTGGCGCCTGCGGGAAGATTGATGACCTGCCCCGGATAGATCAGACTTGGATTCCAGATCTGCGGGTTGACTGCCAGAATGTCGCTCAGCCTTAACCCGCGGCTTGCCGCTATTTTTCCCAGCGTGTCTCCCCATTGCACTACATAAGTACTTCCATACGTTGGATAATTGACAACAGGCGGGGTGTATGCGCCGGCTGGGATGTTCAAGACTTGCCCCGCGTACACCCACCAGTCAATACCAGGATTGGCGGCGAGGATGGCATCCACTGTGGTGCCGCAGGCAGCAGCGATGCTGCTCATCGTGTCACCCCATTGGACGACCACTTGACCGGGGCAGCCAGACCATGCCAACGC
This sequence comes from Anaerolineales bacterium, assembly GCA_014860805.1. Lineage (GTDB taxonomy): Bacteria > Chloroflexota > Anaerolineae > Anaerolineales > Villigracilaceae > Villigracilis. Next base: position 1,295 of record JACZJB010000007.1, on the reverse strand, counting down.
GCCGCCGGTGGAGGCGAAGGATGTCACCAGGATTGCGATAACAACGAACAGTTGGATAATTCTCTTTACGGACATGGTATCCTCTTTTAGATACGGCAAAATTGAGAAAAGCTAGAAATACTATACAACATTCTCGATGCGATTACAACACGACAATGATTATGAAATATTTAAGACCGCTTGATCAAGACGATTGCCGCTGCTGCCGCCAAAACCCAAATTGCGATGATGACCGCTGCGGCCGCCCAATTGACAGGTTTGCCCCGCTTCATTTCCGCTTGAGCCTGCTCCCGGCATTCGGCAAGCACTGCCCGCGGAATCATCCTCCGCGCGAGGATCACGCCGATCGGAATTAAGAGCAGGTCGTCCACGTATCCCAAAATGGGAATCGGGTCGGGGATCAGGTCTATGGGACTGAAAGCATACCCTGCCACACATGCTGCAAAAACTCTGGCAAAGAACGGCACTCGCGGGTCTTTATATGCCAAATATAGGGCGTACACTTCAACCTTGAGCTCCTGTGCTTTTTGCTTCCATGCTTCGGTAAATTTTGGCATTGCCTTTGCTTTATTAATCATAGCTCACGATGAAAAATCCATCTTAACAACTAACCTTGCTTTTAACCCCTTGCCGAGATCATCCGTTGTGTCTCGACAAAAATTACAATAATCCCGCTTATAACCAATTCTGCAAAAATAATATAGAAAGCGCTTCGTTTGACCTGGGTAACGGAACTCGAAAAAGCCACAAGCTCTGGTGAGAGAGACGGATGACTTTGCAACAAAAACATGAATAATATATTTTCAAGCAAATCCGTGACAATGAAAGTGATCGGGGCGATGACGAGCACCTTTTGCCAGAATGGATTATGGAATGCAACCAACACGAACAAGATAGTTGCAAGACCACCTAAAACTGGAAAGGGTGTGTCAACAAGCAGATCCCAAACATACAATTCCCTGCCCTGCCCGCCATAAGCATTAAACAGTCTTTCAACGGTAGCGAGATCATATCCGAAGCGCAGGTCAAGTTTTGGTTCGCCGTTGGCAAGATTGACCAGCGGCTGATCGAATCGCGCGAGGATAATGGCATTCAGTATGAATAATGCAAGCACGATGAATGCATTTTTAGGATTGGCAAACTTTCTGAATTTGGTTAAGAGTGAGTCCATAAGCCTCCTTTGAATGAATTTTAGTTAGATTGCTCTAATTTTATTCGCTGTCCGCTTTTTGGACAAATTCCTTATGGTAATCCGCGCCAGCGGACAAGATAGGACTCAACTCCATGCCCTCTCC
>JACZJB010000093.1 GCA_014860805.1 Anaerolineales bacterium | reverse complement strand
CCCTTTTGCCTGAGAAATATCGCGGGGAATATTCTTAAATCTTTGGCTTGTTTTTCGGGCTATAATTCAGCAAAATGGAATTTATTTTTACGCTCCTTGCAGGCATCCCGTTTCCCGCGCCGCCCACTCTTGCAGGTTGGTTTGTATGGGTGTGTTTGCTTGGAGTGGTGGTATATGCCCTGTATCATTGGCGGGGATATCAGCCTGCATGGAAAAGACGTGAGTGGGGACTTTTCGTTGTCTTTTTCATCCTGGTTCCAGCTACAACATTATTTATTGGATTAAGGATCGCTTCCGCTTCAGCCCGGCCGATGCCGAATGTGCCCGCCGATGCGCCGGGTTCTGCGCTGATGGTTTTTTCCGCCATTCCCTGGCTGTTGGGCGGCGGCTTGCTGGGACCTGTGGGAGCGGCTGTGCTGGGGGCTTTCGCAGGTTTACTGCGCGGAACGTGGGATACCTATTCTCTCTTTTCGATTATTGAAATGGCGTTCATGGGTACCTGGTTTGCGGTTACCATGCGCCAGCGATACCGCACTTCGGCCTATAAGCTGCTGCGTCAGCCGATTGTGGGCGCATTGCTCTTAATTCCCTTCCACCTTTTGTTTTATGTTCTCAGCGCGTTATTCACACAGTGGGGCGTGGATATTTCATCGCCGGCTACGGCGCGGCTTGATTTCGCGTTGAGCAATGCCCTGGTTGTGACGCTTGCGTTCGGCGGTGAAATGCTGGCGGGCGGCATTGCGGCGCAGATCGTTTCGATGTCGTTTCCTGCCCGCTGGGGCGGCAAACAGATTTTGCAGCCTTCGCCGGGTGAACGGAGTCTTGAATCCCGTTTTCTTTTCGCAGTTGGAACTTTTATTTCCCTTTTGCTGCTTACCTTGCTCATCGGAGATTGGGTGGTGGCTGGCCGCGCCGCGCGCGATATGCTGGAAGACCGTCTTTCCAGCGCCGGGGAATCTGCCGCACAAAGTGTGCCTTTCTTCCTTGAAACGGGACAGAACCTGGCTGTGCAAATGGCTTCCGATCCCCGTTTGCTGGAAGCGACCGGGGATGAGTTAAAGTCCATCATTGGGCTGCGGATCAAGTCGGTTCCCTACTTTGACCAGATATTTGTTTTGGATGTGAACAGCAAGACTTTGCTGGCTGGGTATCCTGAAGCAGCAGTAACGGGCTTCACGCTTTTCCCCGATGAAGATACCGGCATTTTGCTGGCTTCCAACGGAGTGCTGACTCAGATCTATTCCACTCCGCCTTCCACAGTGGATGATGCTTCCCGCATTTCCTTTTTGGTCGCCGTTGTCGATGCTGCCGGACAGGTACAGCGAATTTTGATCGGCCGCACCACATTGGAGACCAATCCATTGACATTGCCGCTGATCGAAAGCATCAATCACATGGTTGGGCTTGGCGGCACCGGCTTTTTGCTGAACGAGAATAACCACATTCTTTATCACTCAGACCGTTCGCAGGTATTAACAGCATACACCGGACAAAGCGGCAGTCAAGCATTCTTTTATGACGATACCGCCGCAGACGGCACACGTGAGCTGGTTTATTACCAGCCGGTCATTGGGCGTCCGTGGGCGATTGTATTGAAAGTCCCCGCTCAACAGGTGCAGCAGTTTGCGCTGGATATTGCCCTGCCGCTTTCCTTGATGATCATATTCCTGGCACTGGTTGCCATGGTTTCATTAAGACTCGGCCTGCGAGTAGTGACCGGTTCCTTGCAAAGTTTGGCTGCCGAAGCCAATCGCATAGCGCAGGGCAATCTGGATAATCCGCTTCAAGTGGATGGCGTGGATGAAGTTGGTCAATTGCGCGGCGCATTCGAGCAGATGCGTTCCAGCTTGCAGGCACGACTGGAAGAACTAAACCGTCTGTTGGAAGTGAGTCAGGGAGTGGCATCCAGCCTGGAGATGCAGGATGCGGTCAAGCCGGTGTTGGAGGCGATCCTTTCCATCGGAGCGAACTCGGTCAGCGTGGTGCTTTCGCCAAGCATCCTGCCTGATACTTTTATTGAGTTGCCCTCGCGCTTTGCGTTAGGCGCGGCGCAGGATACGTATGCCCATCTCGATAGCCAGATCCTTGACCTGGCGCAAAGCCAGGAAAAAATAGTTTTTTCCAATTTGAGCCGCACACGTGAACTTAGCCTTGACCCGTCATTGCCGCAGCCATTGGCATTATTAGCTGTGGCGCTGCGCCACGATAATCGTTACTATGGAGTCGTTTGGGCCGGGTTTGAACAGCCGCATAAATTTTCTGATTCAGATGTCCGCTTTGTGACCACGTTGGCTGGGCAGGCTGCGCTTGCTGTAGCCAATGCGCATCTCTATTTGAATGTGGAGGCATCTCGAAGACAGTTGGAAGCGATCATTAATTCCACACCGGACCCTGTCCTCGTGACGGATCATCGCAACCGATTACTGCTTGCCAACCGAGCGGCATCCACTGCGCTGGGGCAGGGTGTGGATGACGCCAGCAGCGGCATGGAAACTGAAAAGGTCATCAAGCTGCGACCATTGCTGGCTTTGCTGCAAACCGCAACCACAACGCTTCAATCCACTGAAATTGTTCTGGCAGATAAACGCACATATCTTGCAACTGCCTCCTCCGTCACTGTGGATGGGCGCCAGATCGGACGCGTCTGTATTATGCGCGATGTGACTCATTTCAAGGAATTGGATTCAATGAAATCCGAATTCGTTGCGACAGTGAGTCATGATCTGCGTTCTCCATTGACTTTAATGCGCGGCTACGCCACCATGCTTGAAATGGTCGGCGAATTGAACGAACAACAGCAGGGATATGTCAAGAAGATCATTTCGGGTGTGGAGAATATGTCCCGCCTGGTAAATAACCTGCTTGACCTGGGCCGTATCGAAATCGGTGTGGGGCTTCAAGTGGAACATGTGACAGTGCTGGATATTATTGAACGTGTCACTGGGGCACTGCAACTGCAAGCCTCCCAAAAGAATATCGACTTGAGCGTTGAACTGCCCAAGGATATGCCCCATGCGGTCGAAGCGGATCAGGCGCTTTTGCATCAGGCTGTTTACAACCTTGTGGAAAATGCGATCAAGTACACCCCTGATGGCGGTCGCGTGGTCATCCGCACAGTTTCACAGCCCGGCTATTTGATCTTTGCCGTCGAAGATTCAGGTTTTGGTATTACCCCGGAAGACTTGCCGCGTCTCTTTGAGAGATTCTATCGCGGCAAACAACGTGAAGCCCGCGCCCAGCCCGGTTCCGGTTTGGGGCTTGCCATCGTCCACTCAATCGCATCCAACCATGGGGGCAGGGTATGGGTGGATAGCGTGGTTGGCAAGGGAAGTACATTCTATTTACAGATTCCCCTGACCCAGCCCAAAGACTTCAAGCCCGTTTAAAAAACGGATTTGTACTATAATCCCCCCCTGTGCTTTTTCAAGAAGTATATAAATTTTTTCCGGTAAGTTGGTGCTCATGATTAATCAAGAAGACAATTCACAAACTCCCATTATCGAACGTACAACAGATTACAAGCCGCCGCATGACTGGCGCTCCTGGCTGATCGGGCGTCCACTTTCCACAGCAGACGCCCCGCACCAAACCATCGGGAAAACGGTGGGGCTGGCTGTCTTTGCCTCAGACGCGCTTTCATCCAATGCCTATGCTACACAGGAAATCATGGTGGTTCTGGCTGCTGCAGGGACAATTACTTTTGGATATGTTTTCCCCATCTCCATTGCCATTGTCCTTCTCCTGATGATCGTTTCGATTTCCTATGTTCAGGTAATACATGCCTACCCCGATGGCGGCGGCGCCTATGTGGTCGCCCGTGATAACCTCGGTGAACTGTCCGGTTTGATCGCTGCCTCGGCTTTGCTGACAGATTACATCCTGACTGTTTCTGTTTCCATATCCTCCGGTATCGCCCAGATCATTTCTGCGTACCCGGAACTATATGAATACCGCGTAAGCATGGCTGTATCTGCCGTCTTTCTGATTATGTTAATTAACCTGCGCGGTGTGCGTGAGTCTGGAGCGGCAATTGCGGTGCCTAGCATGTCTTTTATTGTGATCATGTTAATCACTATCGCCGTTGGCTTATACCAGTACGTCTCTGGAAGATTGGGGATAGTGGCCAACCCTCCCGAGATCCATTCACACGGTATTACTGCGTTTGGGCTTCCATTTTTGATTTTGCATGCCTTTTCAAGCGGTACGGCGGCATTAACTGGGATCGAGGCTATTTCCAATGGGACAACTGCTTTCAAGGAACCGCGCAGCAAGAATGCTGCCGCCACCCTGACGTGGATGGCCGTTATCCTTGCAACGCTCTTTTTGGGGATTTCATTCCTCGCCAGCCAGGTGGGCGCGGTGCCTTCCGAGGTTGAAACGGTCATTTCCCAGCTTGGGCGCACCATCTTTGGCGGGCAGGGCATTCTTTACTTTGCTGTCATTTTGGTGACTACTATCATCCTATTGCTGGCGGCAAATACAGCCTATGCGGGTTTCCCTCGCTTAAGTGCACTGATGGCAATGGACGGATTTCTGCCCCGCCAATTAACATATCGCGGCAGCCGCCTCGTGTATTCCCGGGGCATTGTAGCTCTCGCAATACTCTCTTCCGCCTTGATCATTATCTTCCAGGCGAGTGTGACCCGTCTTATCCCCCTTTACGCAATTGGCGTTTTCCTCTCCTTTACCCTGGCACAATTTGGCATGGCATTAAGATGGTCGAAAGTTGGGAAAATACATCCTGAAGAGGCTGAAGCACAAAGCACTGAAAGAATATCCGCGCTTAAATATGACCGTCTGTGGCGGTTGAAGATGATAACCAACGGGTTTGGGGCGGCTTGTACCGGAATCGTGATGATGGTGTTTGCAGTCACGAAGTTTCAGGACGGCGCGTATGTTGTCCTGATTCTTATCCCTGCCTTGATAGGGATCTTGTGGATGATCCATGGTCATTATAAAAACCTCGCCAAAAAACTTTCGCTTGATAACTTCGGTGTCATCCCGCCGCACACCATGCGTCATCGCGTGATCATGCCGGTCAGCGGCGTGCATCAGGGAACTTTGTCTGCTCTTCGTTATGCACGCATGCTGTCAGATGATGTCACCGCTGTGCATGTTGTCATCGAACCGGCCGATGCGGAGAAAGTCCGCGATAAATGGGAGACCTGGGGGGAGGGCGTTCGTATGGTTATGCTTGATTCTCCATACCGCCTTTTTGTTGAACCGATCCTCGGCTATATTTCTGACATCGCGGAACAGCGTCAGCCTGGTGAAACCATCACGATCGTGGTGCCTGAATTTATCTCGGATAACCGCGTGACCGGCGCTCTACATACTAATACCGCCGAAATTTTGCGTGGAGAGTTGAAACATCAGCACGATATTGTGATAACAAATGTGCCATACCATGTCCATGAAAATGGCGGGCATTAAGGAGTTGTAAAATGATTTTCATTGTTGTCGGTTGCGGCAGAGTGGGAGCGGAATTAGCCTTCCGCCTTTTTAAGAATGGACACCAGATCGTTGTCGTGGATAGTGATCAAAAGGCTTTTAATCGCCTCCATCCTGACTTTAGAGGGCGTGTCGTTGAAGGAGAAGCTCTTTCCTCTGACGCATTATCCCGCGCCGGCGTTGATAAAGCGGACGGCGTTGCAGTGGTTACCAACTCGGATACGATGAATGCTGTGATCGGTCATACCATTCGCACACATTATCCCAATGTAAAGCAGGTCATCGTCCGCAATTATGATCCTGCCATGCGGGAAATGCTCGAAGCCTTTGGCTTGCAAATCGTCAGTTCCACAGCCTGGGGCGCGGAACGTGTGCAGGAATTATTGATTGACCCTTCCTTCCGCGCAGTATTTTCCGCTGGTAATGGCGAAGTGGAAGTGTATGAAATGTACATTACACCCAAATGGGACGGCATGGTCATTGCCGACCTGCTGAACGGATGCCACGATACCATCTGCGCCGCGCTTACCCGTGCAGGCCGGGCGGAGTTACCGACCCCGAATACGAAACTCAAGAACGGCGATGTTCTCACCGTAAGCGCGACCCTCGAAGGTGTAAAAGCCCTGCGCGCAAAATTGCAGGAAGCGAAGGAGGCATAACATGTATGTATTTATTGCTGGCGGAGGGCGCACAGGCGCCCAACTTGCCTCACAATTACTGGCCCAAGATTACCAGGTGCGGTTGATCGAACACCGCCGCGAACTGCTTGCACGCCTTCATCATGAACTTCCCACTGAAGTGATCTATGAAGGACAGGCAACAGATCCCACTGTCTTGAAACAGGCTGGTTTGGAAAAAGCGAATGTGCTTGTTGCCTGTTCCAATGACGATGCTGCCAACCTTGTGTTGTGCTTCCTTGCGCGAACGATCTTCAAAACCCGCCGCACCGTTGCACGGATTAATAACCCGCGCAATGCCTGGCTGTTTGATAAAAACTTCCACGTGGACGAGACCATCAACCATGCAGAAGTGATGGCGCACCTGATTCAAGAGGAAATGTCGCTGGGTGATATGATGACCCTGCTCAAGCTGCGCCGCGGACGTTATTCCGTGGTGGAGGAGAAGGTCCCGCCCGGCGCACAGGCGATTGGCAAGGAACTCAGGAATTTGGGTCTGCCTGACCAGTGTGTCATCGCAGCCATCATCCGCAAGGGACAGGTTACCCTGCCGCGCGGCACCACCAAACTCGAAGAGTTTGATGAAGTGCTGGCGGTAACAGACAGCGAAGGCGCAAAACAACTTGCAATATTGCTCGAGCCGCCTTCGAGAGATAATTTGTAAAACAAAAACATCCCCGATGACATAGCCATCGGGGATGTTTTTGTTATTGTGCTTATTTTCCAACCATCTCTTTGACCTGCTCAATATAGGCGAGGCTTTGATGCCTGAAATATGTATTATATAACTCGGCATAATGCCCGTTTTGATTTAACAAACCGTCATGGCTGCCCTGTTCAATGATCGTGCCTTTTTGCATGACAACGATTCTATCCGCGGCTTTGACTGTGGACAGGCGATGCGCGATCAGAATGCTGGTCGTGTTCTTGAGAATGAGATTTAACGCCTGTTGGATCTGCCATTCGGTGAAAGGGTCGATGCTGGCGGTGGCTTCGTCCAGAATGAAGATGGCAGGATTTTGCACCAGCACGCGCATCAATGCCACAAGTTGACGCTGTCCCATCGAAAGACGATTGCCGCGTTCACCCACTTCGGTATGCAGACCTTCGGGCAGGGTTTCCAGCCATTCGCCGTCACCGATCCTTTTTGCGAGTTTGAGCATCTCTGCTTCAGGAACCCCGGGCGCAGCGTAGCGGATATTTTCTATGACCGTGCCTGAAAACAAAAATGG
>JACZJB010000092.1 GCA_014860805.1 Anaerolineales bacterium | reverse complement strand
CCGGTATGTCCTACCAGCGCAAGGTTCTCTCCGGGTTGGATGAGCAGGTCGAAGTCCGTAAGAACCGCTTCTTTATCCGAGTAGCGGAAATGCAAATGTTCAAAATAGATCTCGCCTTTTAGCCGCGGCACATCCTGTTTTTCAATTTGAACCACGTTCGGGTCTGCATCGATCAAAGCGAAGACTCGTTCCGCTGCGGAAAGTCCGCCCTGGATTTGCGCCCAGAACGACGTGAGATTCAGCACAGGGAAAAAGAACTGGTCGAGGCTCATGATGAAGAGATACCATGCGCCGATGCTGACCAGACCTTGCGCCGCGCTCAGGCCGCCGACATATACCAGCACACCAACGAAGATGCCGCCCAGCGCGTTGAGAGTTGGGAAGACGAGCGACAAAATAAAGCCGCGCTGGACGTTCACTTGATAGGATTGCTGATTCGATTCGTCAAACGACTTGAAGATGCTTTCTTCCTGCCTGAAATTTTTCGCGATCGAAATGCCGCTGATGGTTTCCTTGATGGCCGCGTTCACGTCTGCCATGGCTTTCATGCCGCGTTTGGTCACGCGCCGTGCGAGAACGCGAAAGAGCGATGCGATGGCAAAGATGAAGGGCAGGAAGCCGAGCAGCAGGCTCGCAAGTTTCCATTCAGTGCGGAAGAGTATCACCGCGATGATGAGGGCTTGAATGATCTGCGCAACGACATCGGTGATGATGACGACCAGTTGGCCGAAATCGTTTGTATCAGATGTGATGCGCGAAACGATCCTGCCTGAAGAGAATTGATCGTAGAACGAGAGGTCATGCTCGGCGGCGGCACGGAAGGCGCGGGCGCGCATATCCAATACGACATCGCCAACGGCGCGCACGATCAGACTCCGCCGCAGCCAGTTCAGTCCCCACATGCCGACACCTACACCGACAAGCGCAACTCCCGCCCATATAATGGATGCGGTGGTTGGCTGTTCTCGAATCAGGTCCACCATGCGGCTGACGACAACGGGAAGTGCGGCGCCGATAAAAGCCAGGACGATGATGGTAATGGATGCGTATACAAGCCGCGCGGTCTGTGTGTTGAAATAGTTTGCCATGCGGCGGATCAGCACACGGTCTGTGTACTGGCGGTCATATTTTTCGTCGTTTAATCCTGCAAAGAAACCCATAGTTTAGCCTTCAGCTTTCAGCGTCAGCAATCAGCTCGTGCGGGCTTGTTCTTACTGACCGCTGAAAACTAATTGCTGATAGCTGTTCTCTAATCTCTAAAAATTCTCGAATATGCTTCGGATGTTTTCATTAATTCATCATGGGTGCCGATGGCGGCGATGGTGCCTTTGCGCAGCACGATGATGAGGTCTGCCCAGCGGATCTGCGAAAGTCGGTGGGTGATGATGAAGGTGGTGCGTCCGCGGGCGGCGTTGGAGATGGCGCGCTGGATCTTGTCTTCAGTGGCGGAGTCGATCGCGGAAGTGGAATCGTCCAATACCAAAATGCGCGGATCGGTAAGGAAGGCGCGTGCCAGAGCGATGCGCTGGCGCTGTCCACCGGAGAGAGTCACGCCGCGTTCGCCGACCGTGGTGGCATAGGTTTGGTCAAAGTCAAGGATGAAATCATGCGCCTGCGCTGCAATCGATGCGGACATGATTTCGTCTTTTGTAGCGCCTGGTTTGCCAAAAGCGATGTTGTCACTGAGCGAACGCGAGAACAGGAAGATATCCTGTTCGATGATGGATATCTGTTCGCGCAATGAAGCAAGATTCCAATCACGCACATCCACGCCGTCCACGAGAATTTTGCCCGAGGTCACATCGTAGGTGCGGTTGATCAACTTTGCCAGCGAGGTTTTGCCTGCGCCTGTCTGCCCGACAATGGCAACAGTCTGCCCGGGCTTTACTTTGAAGTTGATATCCTTGAGAACATCCTCGCCGTTTGGGTAGTGGAACGAGACGCTGCGAAACTCAATTTCGCCGACCATGTTCGAGGTCCGACCTGAGGCGTTTTGGTCAAGCTTGGTCTCGCTTTTGATCAATTCCAAAATGCGGCGTGCGGAGGAAAGTCCCAATGAAATTTGGGAGTAAGCCCAGGTGGAAGTGAACGTGGGGAAACCGAGAAGCTGCAACATGCCAAAGTATGCAATCACTGCGCCAATGTCGATCAGACCGCTGCGATATAGAATCAAGGCGTGGACGAGACCGCCTGCGTAGGCGAGGCCCAGCAGCAGCATGGCAATGTATTTCGCTTCGAGATCGCCCTGCAGCACGAAGGCATTACGCACATCGCGCGCGTTGATGGAAAAGCGCTCCACTTCCGCACCCTCCTGGGCGGCGCCTTTCATGATTTCCACGCCGTCCAGTGACTCGGAGAGATGGGTGTTCATTTTCCCGAAGGAGCCGCGCACTTCATCTGTGATGGGCGCCAACTGTTTGAGATAACGCGCCAGCGCAATGAAATAGATGACTGTGAAAATGAGCGGCGTAGCAATGAGCGAGATGTGATACCGCGGAGCAAAAAAGATGGGCATGAGGATGAACATGAACGAGCCGACCACGAGGTTCACGCCCGGGCTGAACATGTAGTTCACTTCGCGGACATCGTTCGTGCTGCGTGCCATCGTGTCGCCGACGGGCTGCAGGTTGTGGAAGGTCATACTCTTGCCGAGCAGGGAAAGGTATAACTCGTCGCGGATGTCACGCTCCATTTTTTGCGCCATCAGCTCCGCACCAAAATTGCGTCCGAGCTGCAGCACGCCGCGGATGATCTGCGAAATGCCAATTGTCAGGGCAAGCGGCAGCAGCACGGATGTGTCAGGCTGTGGTTTTAGCATGGCGTTGAAGGCGTCACCGGTAAGCACGGGGACGACCGCGGCCAGCACGGCATTCCCGATTGCGCCGACAAAGATCATCACCACGATCCACGCATACGGGCGCGCATGCGAAAGCACCCAACGCACCGTCGAGGAGTGGTCAAATTTGTTCTTACGCTGTAGTGTAAATTCTGCGGGGATATTCATGGAAGTCATAGAACAATTGTATCATTTTTGGATATTTTCACTCCGCAACCTTTATTTCGGGTAGGGGTTATCTTATTTGGACTGGCAATTCGGCCGGCTGATAATTCATCTTAAAGGAGACTGTAAAATGAAAATAACAATGCCTCAGAGTATTTCTGGTTGGTGCATGTGGTTGTTCTTCCTATGCACTGGGGTTGGTATGTTCGTTCCGGTACTTCTCGCTATCGCCCCTTGGCTGGCTCTCGCTTACGCTGTTTTCTTCTTCATTGGAATGTAATCCGAACTTAAATGACAACACCTCCCAATTGGGAGGTGTTGTCATTTAAGTTCGGAAAACACCTTCGCGCAGTTCAGCGAATATTTCCAGTCCAAATCGCTTTCGAAATCCCACCACGCAGATAAAACGGAGTGGGCAAGCGACCAGTGGATGATCTTTTCCCGCTCCCAGCCCAACCTTTCCCCAAGGATTTCAATGCGCCGCTCTGTCTGGACCTTGAACCCTTCGGTCCAACTCAGGGCAGGCCTGATACCGTCCGAAAGACTTCTCCACGGATTGATCATCAGCGGACCGATCTCGTAGCCCGCAGGCCCGATCACTCCCTTCGGATCAATCGCCAGCCAGCCCCGCTGCGAGTGGAGGATGTTGAAGTGATGAAAATCTCCGTGAATGAGCCTCACATCTTTATCTGCGAACAGCTCCGGCAAAAAGGATTCGACTTGTTCGAAAATCTCTCGTGGAAATGGCCCCGTCCCGCCGTCAAACTGCGGGCGGACATTCTTCAACTCATCGAACCAATCGGTCAATTGGATAAAGTTATTTCCTTGCGGCACTTCCCGCCATATTTTTTGCATTACCCCTGCGGCGATGTGAGTACGTTCATCGTCATTTTCAAGCTCAGACAGCATGGTTCCAGGCGTGAGCCTTTCCAATAGGAAAACTCCGCGCTCCTCATCGCTTTCCAGCAATTGACATGCGCCATCCCCATGGAATAATTTCAGCGCGGCGATTTCACTTTTCAACTCCCTGTGCGGAACACCGATCTTGAGGATGATATCGCTGCCTTGATGCTTTGCAAACGCAACAAAATTATAGGATAGGTTCGGCACGGGATGAACATCGGTCAACTCCCAGCGTTCGGAATATTCGTCAATTAATGCGGGAAGGACGGCGAGAAATTTCTCGCCGTCCTCTCTGAATGCCTTGCGAATGGTGGAAAGGAAGGAGTCAGGGAGCTGCATCCATCAATCCTTATTGACCACCCGCAGTGTGACGATTGGCTGTCCCTGCTTGCGGAATTGTATGACGTCAGGATGCGCAGCTGCGTACTTCTCCATGCCTTCGTTGTCCCATGAAATGCGCCCCTTGCTATACGTGGCGCGGAAGTGTCCACTGGTGACGCTTTCGCCGTACAGGAGCACGTCGGTCTTGATCTCGTTTTCCAGCGTGGCAATGTTCTCTTCCGCAGATTCAAGCAGGGGTTTATATTCTGAATCGAGCGCGTCCAGCTGCGATTGGATCTGCTTGAGGATGTCGGCGCGTTTGGCTTCATAATCCAGCCGCGCCACATCCGCCGCGCCGCGCAAGTTCTCGAGGCGCTTCAGCTTGTCCGCGATATGTTCCTGTGAAGGCTTTTGGTTCAATTCCCCCAGCTTTTGAATGACAATGTGTTTGAGACTCTTTTTCAACTCTGCCTGCCAGGTCTTGCTCTTGCAGCGTTGAAGGATCTCATCGAATAGCTGGCGCAGGGATTCGGGACTGTGTTTGAACGCCTCGGCAATGGCGGATAACTGCGCAGGCGTTTGACCGTCCAGGCCATAGCGGCGGGCGAGGATCTGATAATAAGTGTCCCTGCCCGAATCACTCGTCAGGCGCTCATGGATGACTTCAAGGAATTGAGCGGTAACAGCCTCAAGGTGTTGATCGCGCACCTGTTCGATCTGCGGCTGCTCGAAACCAAGCTCACGGAGTAATGTGCTGAGTTTTGTCTCTTCCCCATAGATGACTCCAAGCAGTTCGTTCAGCCCTGTGATTTGAATTTTGAAGTCCATGCTGCTCTCCCGCTACCCTTTATGATGGAAAGATCTTGTTAAATACTTCAGGACAATACTTCTGCACCATGTCGGAAGAGATGCCGTTCTCTTTGCATATCTCTGCATAAAAATCCACGCTGGGGCGGCGGATACGCTTTTGGGTGTCAAGGTCAAGGCCCCACAAGCCGAAGCGCTGGGTCCAGCCGCGCTCCCACTCGAAGTTATCCACCAGTGACCAGTGGAAGTATCCCTTCACAGGCCAGTTGAAGTTCACCGCACGCCAGACTTGATGCAGATGCTGGGCGATGTAACGCGGGCGCATGTGATCGTCGGAATCCTCCACACCGTTTTCGGTGATGATGATCGGCAGGTTGGGATAGGTTCGCTCGATCCATTTGATCGAGTCAAAGATGCCTTCAGGGATGTTGGCGAGGAAGTTGGTGTCGCTCATATCGCCATCTTTGGGATAGCCGCTGTTCGAGAACAATTCGCCGGGACGGGTGATGTCGAACCAGACCGTGTCGACGGAGTAATAGTTCAGGCCGAGATAATCCTGCGTGCCTTTGGCTTCAGGGATGCTTTGATTGCCAACGGGTGACTTCATCACGCCGGTGGAGATGGCAGTAGGGAAGCCCATGTTGAGTCCACTGTAGCGGATGTTGCGCATGAGTCTGTCGAGCGGAGACCAACTCAAACGCGGGACCATTGGGCGGTAATGCAGGGCATACCCTACACGCGCTTCGGGCTGCAGTTCATGAATGGCGCGATAGGCGGCGGCGTGTGCGCGGACCATGTTGCCCAGCACGCGCATGGATAGCTTGAGGTCTTTCCTGCCAGGCGGGAAGGCACCTTGCACATATCCGCTCAAGGCGTAGACGTTTGGTTCGTTGATCGTGCACCAGAGGGAATTGTATTCTTTGAACGCATTCACTACTTTGCGGACGTATTTCTCAAAGAGCGGCACAACGTCTGCGGTTTCCCATGCGCCGCGCTCCGTGACCCAAAGCGGATCGGTGAAATGATGCAGTGTAACCAGCGGCGTGATGCCGCGTTCCTTCAGTCCGCGCAGCATGTTGCGGTATTTTTCGAGGGCTTCTTCGTCCCATGAATCAGGCGTCGGCTGGATGCGACTCCATTCCACCGAGAGACGATGCGCGTTCTGTCCCGTTTCGGCAGCGCGGTCGAAGTCTTCGCGCCAGCGTCCACCCCACCAATCGGCGGCAAGACCAGACTTGTGGATGGTATGTCCCGCTTCTTCCCATGCGTGCCAGTTGTTGTTGGTGTTGCTGCCTTCCACTTGATGCGATGCAGTGGCCGTTCCCCACAGAAATCCTTTTGGAAAATGATACGTCCCTTGAGGCATGATGTTCTCCAGATACAAACCCTAAAGGTCTTTAAGACCTTTAGGGTTTTCTTGATAAATACGCGAGATACAAAGCGACAGAGCCTGCGACTGCGGCGTTGAGCGATTCGATCCTGCCTTTCATGGGCAGCTTCAAAACGATGTCGCATTTCTTTCGGACGAGATCATGCAGCCCTTCGCCCTCCGAACCGACGACGAGTGCCAATGATCCTTTGAGATGACGAGAGCCCGCCTCAACCTCCGCCCCAGCCTGGTCCAGTCCGACGACCCACACGTCATTGTCTTTGAGCGCGTCAATCGTCTGGGACAGGTTCGCCTGGGCGATGAGCATGTGTTCGCTCGCGCCAGAAGATGCGTTGACCACGGCGGGAGTGACATCCACCGAGCGGGCAAGCGGGATGACGATGCCGTGCACGCCCAGCGCTTCGGCAGTGCGGATGAGGGTGCCGAAGTTCTGCGGGTCTTGCAGGGAATCAAGCATGAGGATGAAAGGCAGTTCGCCTTTGGCGTGTTCGAGGATCTCGAGGATGTCTGAGTAGGGATAGCTGCTGACCTCGGCGACAACGCCTTGATTGTTCTGATGCACCTTGTCCAGTTTTGGGCGCGGCACGCGGTTGACCCTCACCTTTTGCGCCTGTGCCAGCTTGAGAATGTCTTCGATCTTGCCTTTGTCCTGCACGCCTTCGGCAATGTCAATGGAAAATACCTGCCTGCGTTTCGCGCGCAGGACTTCATAGACTGCATTGCGGGAATAGATGAGTTCTTTCATATACCCCCGATTATAAACTTATAAATACTAAAGACCTGACAGGTTTTCATAGACCACAACTGACTAGATATATTTGCATTCGTAGAAGTCCGATTAATAATCGGTACGATGAAACCTGTCAGGTCTAAAGCATGTGAAGATAAGAGGGAATGTGGAGCTTGATCGGATGTATAATGGCGTCAAACTATGGGAACCATATAGAAACCATATAGATACCATATAGGAAATCAGGCGAAATAGCGAAGGAGGATGGGAGCGATGGCGAAGATACAAAGCAACCCTGTTGTACGCCAAATTAGAGGGAAGATCGGGAGTTTGGTCTTTCGGCAGATGCCCGGCGGAGAGACGTATGTCAGCGGTGTCCCCAATTTTGCGAGACGGAAATTCAGCCAGGGACAGAAGGACCACCAGAGCCGCTTCAGGCAGGCAGCGGTGTATGCGCGTGAGGCGGCAAAGACCCAGCCTATTTATGAGGAGCTGGCCAAAGGGACGGTGATGAGCGCGTATAACTTTGCGCTTTCGGATTGGTTCAACCCGCCTGTGATCCACCGCATCGAGCGGAAAGATGGACGGATCCGCGTGGAGGCCAGTGATAACGTGCTGGTGGCAAGGGTGGTGGTGATGATCTTGGATGATGAGGGGAAAGTGGTGGAGAAGAAAGAGGCGTGGAAAGTGGACTCTTCAACACGCTCAGGAGCCGAGTGGTGGGAGTTTTATAGACTGGTAGTTATATAGTTTTTGGAGTGATGATCAACTTTTTGTATTTCGAGCACAGAATTTCATGAATGGCATTGCAGGAATAGATGAGTTCATTCATTTAAGGATGATTTTACTTGATATAATATTTTGAAGATAGTACACGATATTATCAGCTTATTTATGCAATTTATTCAAAAGGGAGAGAGCATATATGCTTAAGAGTCAAGATGAAAAAGAAGAGCGTGGGGAGATCAAATCTTCTGAAGGGTTTTTAGACAAAATTATTATATCGGATGCATTGATTCTTGCTGCTATCCCAGTTGCAGCATATTTAATTGTTTTTTTCTATGAATGGGGCTACTTTTCAGTTTTCAATATCCCGATTGAGTTTATTTCTTTTGACATGGCCAGAATTATTTTTGCTATGATATCAATCATCGCATTTGTTTTTAGTTTTTACTACTTAAGCGAGTTATTTCTCAATGTTTTCGATTCTCAGTCAGAGCCAATTAAACGAAGATTAAAAAAAGAAATATACCCACTTATGATTGCAGTCCTTGTTCTATTTACCACGCTTTCAGACTGGAAAATAAGCCTCATTATTATTGGTCTACTATTATTTTCTTCGATTGTTCCATTTATTACCCCATTATTTACCCAAAGGAAAGTGAAAGGATATCTAGCAAAATTGTCAGCGGAAGATGCGTTAATTGATATTCAAGCTAGCGCTGAAAGAACAGGACCTATTCGGAAGTTGGCGTCAGTAATTGGATGGAAAGCTTCTTTGGGCTTGATGATTTTTGGATATCTACTATATCTTACATATGTGCTAAGAAGCGGTTCCGCGCGAACTCAAAAAGAGTTTCGTGTGGTAAGCACATCTCCAGAGAGGATTGTTCTTTGGATTTACAATGATTTTGCCATATGTTCTTCTTTTGATAGAGTAAAGAAACAGGTAAATTCAGATTTTATTGTTCTTAAAATTGGTGACAATCCAAATATTGAGTACAACTTAGAGCAGGTCGGCCCATTAATAGTAAAGAGCATAACCTCAACATCTAATTCAACACCTCCTCTCCCGATTACTCCTACTAGTATTGTTGTCAATACAGAAGCTCCTCACAACGAAATAGCTACTATTACCCCACTTATAATTAACACTAAAGATACTATTAAAACTAACACTCCTCCTCCAGCATCAAATAACTTACCTTGAGAGGATGAAATTATGACACGTTTGATCAAATATAAAAAGTGACAGTCACCTCCCAGATGACTGTCACTTTTGGTTCTAACTATGAAGGAAATTGCCACGCTTGAAGCGCGCTATGATGGTGGTGTTAAGCAGGTTTGACCAGTTGAAACGATTGATAGACGCGCTCACCATTGACGAAGCTGTTGTAGATGGTAAAGACCCTAAAGGTTTTCTTTGGCAACCTTCGTTGTGTCTGGCGGGACGATTCGGCATGGCGCGGTTGAGAGTCAACGGGAGAAACCTTTAGGGTCTGGATAAAAGATAGAGTTTGTCAATGAAGGTCAATGGGAGAAGGAACTTTGATGAACGTGCAGGGGTAACTCGTCTGAGCTAATTTTCGTGATGGTCTGCAAGACTCAATGGCCTGAGAAGGTGACTGATTGCGCATGGAGAGTCGCCCCTACGTGATGGCATAATGAAAAACTTCCGAGAGCATAATCTTGGAAGTTTTCATTATGAAAGTAAAGACCCAAAGGTTTTCTTTGGTAACCTTCGTTATGTCTGGCGGGGCGGTTTGGTGTGGCGAGGTTAGCGTTAACGGGGGAAACCATTAGGGTCTCTCTTGTGATGGATGGAGTTTGAGTAGAATCCTGGGATAAAATAAATCATGGTCAGTCCCCCGCCTTTGCTCTACAACACCTATTATCACATCTACAATCGTGGCACGAATGGGGAGAATATTTTCATTCAAGAGCGCAATTACGCTCATTTTCTGAATTTATACGCCAGGCATCTTGAGCCAGTCACGGATTTGTTTGCGTATTGCATGTTGAGAAATCATTTCCATATTATGGTGAGGGTGAAATCGGAAGAGGAGATTTTGGATAACCTAAAGACCCTAAAGGTTTCCATTGCAAACCAGAAGGAGGGTAGACAAAGTGTCTATCCAAACCTGAACAAAGGTCAGCGGGGAAAACCTTTAGGGTCTGATGCCTTAGGGGCTGATTATGTGTCACAAAAGTTCTCCAATTTCTTCAATGCTTATGCCAAGGCGATCAATAATGCATATGCGCGGACGGGAAGCCTTTTTGAACATCCCTTTGGACGTGTGCCTGTCACGACAGGTCGCCAGTTTTGGAATGTGATTGCTTATATTCACCAGAACCCGCAGAAGCATAAATTCGTAAAGGATTTTCGCGATTGGAAATACTCTTCGTATGGAGTTCTTCTATCTGAGAAACGTACCAGTTTGAAGCGTGATGAGGTGATGAAGTGGTTCGGAAGCAGGCAGGAGTACATTGATCTGCATAATGAGTGGGTTACAGATGCGCAGAGCAAATGGTTTGCAGAGGATGATTATGAATGATGATGGTTAAGACCCTAAAGGTTTCTCGTGCCATCACCACCTTGCTATGCCGAACTACCTTGCTACCTATGACGTCGATTAATAGAGAAAACCTTTAGGGTCTCTCTCTGTGAATAATAAAATTTCAGGCAGGTTTGACCAATTGGAAGGAAAGATAGGTCCGCTCGCCGTTGACGAAGCTGTTGTAGATGGCGGAGCCTTCGATGCCTGCAAAGGTTTCCATGGCGCGGTGGAGGATCTTTGGGGATAGGCGATGGGCGAGCGCGCGGAAGCGTTCGGTGGTGCGCTGCAAGGCACGGATGACATGCGGGGTAATATCCGTTTTGGAAGCGACCTGGAAATTATCAGCGATGTCTTTTTCCCATTGCAGGAGTTCATCACGCGGGCGGAAGTCAGCGTGCAACAATTGTCCACCTGTTTTGAGCACATGCTTGACTGAGGCATAGAAAGCCGCCTGATCTGGGTAGCAGTGGGATGCTTCGACGTTGATGACTGCGTCGAAGGAGTTTTCGGGGAAATCGAGGGCTTGCGCGTCACCGATGCGGAAGTCAATGTTCAAAGGGGCGTGGGTTCTGCGGCAAAAATCAATGGCTTTGGGATTCTGATCAATGGCGGTGTAGGAGGCTGGGCGATGATAGCGGGTGAGGAAGGATGCCCCGCCGCCATGTCCGCAGCTGACTTCGAGGACATTTTTTCCCTCCAGTGACGAGACTCCCGCCACATGATGATAGAGTTGAATGGAGGGCCGATCGATCTCATCCTGCGAGTCGAGTGGCAGGGTCTCGCCTTCTGGCGGCCAGTAGCCATAGTTGAGGAAGGTGACGGCGTCGCTGCCGATCCGTCCACTGAGGTATTGGTACCAATATTTCCAGAACGTTTGTGTGAGGGCTGGCATGGCTGCTCCTACCGATAAAGAGTTGATGATTTATAAAATAGTTTGTGCAGAGAAAATACATTCCGTAGAATGTCCTTCGACTGCGCTCCGAAAAAAGCATTCGTCGCTACGCTCAGGACGAAGTTCGTGCTGCTAATAAAAATAGCGGCACAAGATTGTGCCGCTATGCTGAACCGATACTTATCCCCAGCGCCAGGTGGTGCCGTCTTTGCTGTCTTCGATGGTGACGCCCATCTCTTTTAGCTGGTCACGGATCTCATCGGAACGCTTCCATTGCTTTTGTTTGCGCGCTTCATTGCGTTCGGCGATGAGGGCGTTGACTTGGGCATCCTGCTCGCTGGAGCCTTGTTTCTCTTCAAGTTTGAGACCGAGGACGGCGGCGAGTTCGCTGAAGGTGGCTTGGGCGGGACTGAGTTGTTCGGCAGTGGCGCCATTGTCTCTGGCGGTGTTGATGAACTTGGAGAGTTCGAAGAGGGCGGCGACTGCGCCTGCGGTATTGAAGTCACTGTCCATGGCTTCAGTGAAGTTGGCTTTGGCTGAGTCCGCTGCGGATGCAAGAGCGGAGAGTGATTCAGCGGAGAGTCCTTTTGTCCCTTCGACTTCGCTCAGGGAGGCGCGGGCAGGCCTGAGCGCGGATTTGAGGCGTTCGACGTTCTTTTCGGCGGCGTCGAGGGTGTCGTCATTGAACATCAACGGCGCGCGATAGGTCCCGTTCAAGACGAGCATGCGCATGACATCGGCAGAACGCTTTGATAAAAATTCTTTGATGCTGATGATGTTGCCGAGCGATTTGGACATCTTTTCGCCGCCAAGCTGCAACATGCCGTTGTGAACCCAATAGCGGGAAAATTCCTTGCCTGTGTAGCATTCGCTTTGGGCGATCTCGTTTTCGTGATGCGGGAAGATAAGGTCGTTGCCGCCGCCGTGGATGTCGATCTGTTCGCCGAGTTCGGCGAGGTTCATGGCGGAGCATTCGATGTGCCAGCCCGGGCGGCCTTTGCCCCAGGGGCTGTCCCATGAGATCTCGCCTTCCTTGGCGGCTTTCCAGAGCGCGAAGTCCATTGGGTGGGTTTTGGCTTCGCCGATTTCAATGCGCGCGCCTGCCTGCATGTCGTCGAGTTTGCGGCCAGAGAGGCGGCCGTAGTCATCGTCGCTGGTGACGCTGAAATAGACGTCGCCATTCGCGGCAGCGTAGGCGTGGCCTTTTTGGATGAGTCCCTGAATGAATTCGATGATGAGCGGCATGGTCTGGCTGACCTGCGGGTTGGCTGTGGCGGGCAGGACGTTCAGACTCTTGAGGTCGGCTGCGTAGTCTGCGATATACCGCGCTGACAGTTTGAGAGGGTCTTCGCCAAGCTGCTTCGCGCGGTTGATGATCTTGTCATCCACGTCGGTGTAGTTCATGACGTGCCTGACGGTGTAGCCGCGATATTCAAGATAGCGGCGGATGATGTCAAAGACAAGGGCAGACATGGCGTGTCCGACGTGCGCGTCGTTATAGACGGTGACGCCGCAGACGTACATTTTGACGAGGTTCGGTTCGAGGGTCTGGAATTCTTCGGTCTTGCGGGTGAGAGTGTTGTAGATTTTCAGCATGTTTTTTTATTTACCACAAAGTGTCACAAAGGAGAGATTTTGTTTCGTGTGTCTATTATACACAGTTGGGTGTGGAG
>JACZJB010000091.1 GCA_014860805.1 Anaerolineales bacterium | reverse complement strand
CATAATCCCAGCGCATTGATATAAAAAATTGCAGGGCCTTTATTATCCCAAACATCCAGGTACGGAATTTTTCCATCCAGAACTTGTGCGCCCGCATACAAAAAGAAGCCGCCGTCTCTGGAGGGCTTATCAAACATCGGGTTGGCAAGGTCAAGGGTCAGCGCGGTTAATAGAAACAAAAAAATATAGGGAAGCGCGGCGCGGATTTTAGACATCATCCCTTAACCCTTTCGCATCAATCCCCAGCCCTTCGAGCAAATTCCTGATCGTATTCCAATGGATACGCTCCCATGCGGTTGGGCTGGAATTTGAGTTATGGGGAGCCAGCATAACATTATCCATTTTCAACAAGGGACTATCCTTGGGAAGCGGCTCATGCTCAAAGACATCCAACGCAGCGCCTCCCACCTGACCTGAGCTGAGTGCTGCAACGAGAGCAGTTTCCTCCACGATAGGCCCACGGGCAGTGTTGATGAGCACTGAGGAAGGTTTCATTTGTGCAAGGGTACTGGCATTGATGAGATGATAGGAAGTGGAGTTGAGATCACAGTTGACAGAGACAAAGTCGGAATTTGAAAGTAAAAAGTGGAGGTCAGTCATCTCGATGCCAGTTTCAGATACAAAGACATGGTCAACCTCAACAATATCTGTGCCGAGGACTTTCATACCGAATGCTTTTGCGCGGCGGGTAACCGCTTTCCCAATAGTACCAACACCGATCACGCCCAACACACATTCGCTTAATGCCTTGCCTGGAATTTTCTCCCATTCGCCGCGCTTCATGGCAGCATCCATCCAGGGACCTCTTCTAGCAAAGGCCAGCATATAGCCGAGGACTGTATCAGCGACGGGGGTGGTGAAGGCATTTGGCGTTCGGGCGAGAATGATATTTAAGCGAGAGCAGGCATCAGCGTCGATCGAATCGACGCCGGTCCCCCATTTTGAGAGTACCTTCAGGCGCGGGGAACAGGCTTCCAGCACACGCGCTGTGTAACGGTCATCCCCGCAAATCGCCCCATCAAATTGGCCCGCATAGTGAAGCAGATCATTCTCCTCCATGCGTTCTTCCACATCAGGAACGATCAGATCAACTCCATATTTTGCAAAGACAGGTTTGAAACGATCCAGAAACGGGATCATGTAAGGGGCGGTCATCAAAACAGTTGGCATTTTCTTTTGCTCGCGGGCAAGGGATTTTTATTTAATAAAGATAATTGTAACACCGTCAAAGCTCGCTGAAAAAGTGGGGTATCATTCGGCAATGCAGATAATAGCCGAGCGCAAAAACAAGAAATTAACGCCCGAACAATTGAGAACATTCCATACATACGCGTCCATTTTTGCGTTCTCATTGATGGGCATCCTGTTTGCAAAGTTGTTTTGGAATCTGGTGCAGCCGCGCATGGATTTTTACAACGAGTTATGGGCGCCCGCACACCTGCTGGTGAATGGACAAAGTCCGTACGAAACAGCCAGCCTGAACACAAACCTGCCGGCGGCCTGGTTCCCCATGGCAATTGGATTCTTTTTTCCATTGGGCTGGCTTTCTGAAGAGACTGCTCAATATGTATGGTTTATTTTTTGCATCCTCGAATTGGGCGTGATCGTTCATATTGCCCAGGGAAACAAACGGTCTTTATATAACACAGTAATCATTACACTGCTTAGTCTTTTCTTTCCCTCCACGCTTTATCATTTCTACATCGGACAGATTTCCATCACAGTGACTTTATGCCTGCTGCTTGCCGTTCGCTTTGCTCAAAAAGACAGGCAGTGGCTGTCTGCATTTTTTGCGGCGCTGGCAATATCAAAACCGCACCTGGCATTGCTGACCATACTTGGATTAAGTCTCTTTCATTATCAAAATGGAAAACTGAGAAGCTTGTTCGCCTTCTGGGGCAGAGTATCGGTCGTTTCACTGGCATTGTGCATTCCACTGTTCATTGCCTATCCAAACTGGATACCAGATGCGCTCCACGCGATGACTCAAAACCCAATCTGGTCTTATCCCTCGCTGTTTGTTCTTTTTCAGAGATACTTCGACGCATGGGGCATTCTGCTGTGGATCTGTACTTCCATCGTCACTATTTGGATAAGTCAATCGCTGTGGAAAAAACTCCCTCCTGTGAGTGCAACATACTGGAGTCTTTCTCTTGCGCCTCTCGTCTCCCCTTATGTTGGCAGCTGGGACTTTGTGATTCTGCTCCCCTTATTGACATTCACCTTCGCCAACCTTGACTGGAAACGAAAAATATTTCTCGTTATATTCTACGCCATCGCATGGGTTCAGATGGCGCAGATCCAGGCATTGGAAGTCAGCCACAACCATTATTTCTGGTGGGTACCCTTGTGGTTCCTTGGAATATCAGCATTGTTGACAAAGTTAAATCCATCCACAAGCACGGTCTTGAAATGATTTACTGGCTGTCGCCGCAAGTATTGGGTATCTCTGTAAATTTATATAAGTTGGGGACAGGCGAGTAATAGCTTTTGTCCTCCAACATCTCATAGTTTCCGCCAAAATACGAATTAAATATCAGACGGAATGTATTAACCGGCGAGATGTTCGGATACAACCTATCTTCGTACCCCGGCAGATAATACGCATTGAGAATCCACAGGTGGCGGTCTTTGGGCTGCATCCATGGGCCATGATCCCCTTGAATGACGATAATGGGCGGCGTATCAGACTCGGCAAGGATGGTGTCCACAGCGTCCAGCATTTTCGTATTCAAATAGGTTAATTGGCCGGTATATCCCCTTTGATAATCATCATAGGGATATTCCCTTTGCTCATTCCAGAAGTCAGGCGGATAACTCGGATTGCCTTCTGCATCAAACACAAAAGGCGGATGAGGCGAGATCAAATGAATGTATGAAAATTGCGGGCCAGGCATGTTGGCGACTTCGTCCATGCTATCGAAGACATTATTAAAACGGTCACGGAAACTTTGTCCCATCACAGCATCGGGATCAACCCAGCCCCAATCCTGGGCATACTTGGCGAGGGTTGTCCGCAAAAAGAGGCCTTCAAATTCCGTCAAACCAGAGGTGAACGGTGGAGGCGTGATGAAACGATCCGCATCTTCCAATTCCATCCAGGCAAAACCCGTCTCAAAATTGACCGTCTCATAGCCCATGCTCTCAAAATTATGGCGCACGGCGCTATGCTTGAGCGAGTTCCACAAGGTCCGCCGCGCGGTGCTTTCAGGCTTGAATTCATCATCCAGTTCAGGGAGGTAGATCATATTCAATGACGAAGCGAGCGAGAGTTCCGTCCGCACATAATTACTCTGGCTGCAAGCCCCAACATAAAATCCGCGGTCTTTCAGAGCATTGATAAACTCAGAGTTGTCATAACCGTACACCATCCGAAGAAAATCCTCGCGGGCATATGAATCAAGGATGATGTAATACACATCCGGAGGATTCTGCGGCAGGGTCAGGTTGTCCTGCACGGGGGCATGGTCTGCGCCCAAAGCACTGACGCCTTGCGGCTCACCCTCCAGCATGATCTGTCCCGCAGCCATAACCAGCAACGCAAGGGCAATCGTGTTGAAAGTTGAAGTCGAAGCAACAAAGGCGGATTTTGAACGCAATACCCAGCCAAGCGCGAGAATGAAAAGTACCACCCACCCAACTGCCAGCCAAAATGTGTAATTGGAATCAGGATATTTCGCATCAAGAGAAATATAAATATGTCCAAAGGAAAAAAACAGAGCCAGCCACACTGCGCTTAAGAAGGCAGCCTTGTAGACCTGACGCAAGAACACCCAGACCAAAAAATACAAGACTCCGCCAAATAAAATGGATACCAGCAGGGAACGCATCCCAGCCGAATTTTGGACCTGCCCCACATTGGCAGAAAGCAGCGCAATTACGGGATAGGCGCTGATCGCAAGCGGATACCAGGGTTTGGAAAACCAGTTCGTAACAATAAGTTTTACATTCTTAAAATTCATATTTCTATCTTCTCTTCATTAAAAAATCTGTAATTTCAAAATCCAGTTCTTCGTCAATATC
>JACZJB010000006.1 GCA_014860805.1 Anaerolineales bacterium | reverse complement strand
GCTTGAAGCAGCCACGTACACAGGCTGGACAGTGGTGTTCGTGATGATTTCCCCTGACGGACTTACATAAACCAAATTACCAGAGCTAAAAGTAACCAGGTAGGCAGAAGCATTTTCATAGATGACGGACTCGACGCTGTACACATTCGTGTCGCCGAGAAAATCGATGGCAACCGTGGTGGCTTGCTCCGGAGAAATCACAAGTGGTTGAGCGGTTGGAACCACTGTAGCTGTAGGCTGCACGTTGGCAATCATCGGCCCGGATTCTGATTTGGTCGTTGCCGCATCATTATTCTTCACGATTTGTTTGTAGGCTGACGCCGCTCCAAACATGGTCGCCATGAGGAAGATGGTCAACATGGCTGAGATAAACAGGGTACTTTTTCGCATTTTTACACTCCTTTGGTAAGTGAACACACTACTGGTATTAATAAAAAAGGTCGTTTTTGCGGGCAGGAAGTTACGGGTAATTATTAATATTGCATTAGGAAGGCACTCCAGTAGTACGGTGGGAGCAGTGCTTTAATGAGATGAACATAAAACTCACATCTTGTTTTGCTTTATAATCTTTCCATGCAAAGATTTAAAAATATAAACAAATTATGGTTCATTCCTGTTGCAATATTGCTTGCCATCGGTGTGTACTTTTTGCCTCCCGTGCATGACCGTTTCGCAACTCGTGTGGATCTTCTACGCACAAGAATTGTTTACTTTTTCAACCCGCCCAACGATGCCGTCTTTCAACCCAGCGGCGAAACCGCCCTTACCATCGAAACAGTCATTGCGACAACTCGCGCTGAATATTCATTGACATTAACTTCGCAGGCGATAACACCCCCTTTGGGGACTCCCACGCCCAAGGCGGGTCCTACTCTCACGCCGACGGTCACATCCACGCCCCTGCCTGATTCTGTTATTCTGCCGGGAGTTATCTACGTCGACCAGCACAACCGCTGGAACTATTGCGGTCCCGCCAACCTGACAATGGCACTTAATTTTTGGGGCTGGAAAGGCACTCGTGATGACGTGGCCAAAGTTGTTAAACCTGGCTCGGGTGACCCCAAGAAGAATTTCATTGAACAGGGGCTGCCTGATAAGAACGTCATGCCCTACGAGCTTGTGGACTTTGTCAATATCAACACGGAATACCGCGCCCTCTCGCGCTATGGCGGCGATATGGAACTCATTAAACGCCTGATCGCAGCAGGCTATCCCGTTGTGGTAGAGAAGGGATACTATGAACGTGACTACAATGGAAAGATCGACTGGCTCGGACATTACCTTTTCACCACAGGCTATGATGATGCGCGCGGCGGCTTCATCGTGCAGGATGCCTATCTCAAACCCGGCAAGGATCTATTAAGTACCTACGACGATTACCTGGATGGATGGAGATCTTTTAACTACCTCTTTATGGTTGTTTATCCTGCGGGCCGCGAGGCTGAAGTGATGAAAATACTTGGTCCATGGGCTGACGATAAGTGGGCTTCCCAACACGCGCTTGAGCTGGCTCAAAATGATATCCAGTCCCTGACTGGGAATGATCTATTCTTTGCGTGGTTTAACAAAGGAACAAGCCATGTTGCCTTGCAGCAATATGTGGATGCCGCCAATGCCTATGACCAGGCATTCACCGTTTATGCGGGCTGGAATGTCAAAGTTGGCAACCGCCCCTTCCGTATGATGTGGTATCAGACCGGTCCCTATTTTTCCTATTACTATTCCGCCCGCTATCAGGACGTGATCAATCTTGCCAATACCACGTTGAACGATACGATCTCCACCCCGACACTGGAAGAGTCCCTCTTGTGGCGCGGACGTGCCTATTATATGATCGGCAATACCAAAGCTGCCGTGGATGATTACCGCGCGGCATTGAAAGTCCATGTAAATTGGTTCCCGGCTGTGCAGGCATTGCAGGAGCTGGGATTGCAGCCGTAATCATGAAAATACTCCACTTCGCTGATGCGCATATTGACATGGCCAACTATGGCAGACATGACCCACAGACGGGGCTGCCTCTGCGTGTGTTGGATTTTCTCAAATCTTTGGATACGATTGTCGATGCGGCGATTCAACGAAACGTGGATATGGTCATCTTTGCCGGGGACGCCTACAAAGACCGTTCGCCCGCTCCCACATTTCAACGCGAATGGGGTAAACGTATCATGCGGTTGTCTCAGGCAAAAATCCCCACTTTATTGTTGGTGGGGAACCACGATATTTCCCCGGCAGTGGGACGTGCGCATGCGATTCAGGAATTTGACACACTGCATGTGCCGTTTATCCGCGTGCTGCAAAAACCTGAATTTCTTTCGTCAAAAGATCTGTGGGATTTGCCAGTCCAGGTGATTGCCATGCCATGGGTGGCACGTTCTGGATTAATGGCTGCCACAGGTGAGACCAATTCAACAGATGCGTTCTCGCGAATTGAAGGGAATATCGGTGAATTGATCGAAGGATGGATTGAAGAAGCCGACCCATCCCTGCCCATTGTTCTGACAGCTCACGCTTCGATTGAAGGCGCGAAGTTTGGCGGCGAGCGATTGGTGATGTTGGGCAACGACCTGGTGCTCACCGGCAGCCTGGTCAAGAATCCAAAGCTTAGTTATGTGGCAATGGGACATATCCACAAGCCGCAGGATGTTAATGAAGGACATCAGCCGCCTGTCATTTACCCGGGCTCGATAGAACGTGTGGACTTTGGCGAGGCGAAGGAAGACCGCTTTTTTATCATTGCAGAGGTTGAGAAAGGCAAGGACACTGAAGTGGAATGGATCGAACTCACAGAAGTGAGAAAATTCATTGACCGCCGAACCGTTCTCAAGTCAGGCGAGAATGTGACGGATGTGCTTAAAGAGGCGTTACCCAAGCCGAAGGAAATGTCTGAGGCGATTGTGCGGTTGGTGGTGGACTATCCGCGGGAATGGGATTCGTTGATCGATGAATCCGCGCTGCGGAAATATACCGAGGGCACGTTTGAATTCCATCTGGTGAAGAGGCCGCAAAGTGAATCGCGTGTGCGGATCGCTGAGGGACAGGTGGTGAGCAGTTTGAGTCCGCTGGACCTGCTCTCGCAATATTTTGACGCAGCCAAAACCAGAGACACAGATGAATTACAAAAGCTCGCGCAGGAAATCATTTTCAGCGATGAAGACGAGGGGGGCTGATCTTTCAGGGTGGAAAAATGCTTTCGAAATGGAGACAGGCTGGGTTAAGAATGAGGCGGGATTTAAGAGAATCGTCACTTAGTTCAAAATATCACGGGTGATATAATCCGAAAAAATTTCCAAAGGATAAAGAGGTAAGCATGGCATACACTAATGTTACGGTCCCTGCAGGCGGGGCGAAGATTTCAATCCAAAATGGGAAGTTGAATGTTCCCGATAATCCGATCATTCCGTTCGTGGAGGGCGACGGGACAGGCCGCGATATCTGGCGCGCTTCGGTGCGCGTGTTTGATGCGGCGGTGGAAAAAGCCTACGGCGGGAAGCGCAAAATCCACTGGATGGAAGTGTACGCGGGCGAAAAGCCGTTCAAGATGTTCCAGAGCTGGCTGCCCGATGAGACCACCGAAGCGTTCCGCGAATTTTTGGTGGGCATCAAAGGACCGCTCACGACTCCCATCGGCGGCGGCATTCGCTCTTTGAATGTTGCGCTCCGCAAGTTGTTGGACTTATATGTTTGCCAGCGCCCCGTGCGTTGGTATCAGGGAGTGCCTTCCCCTGTGAAGCACCCCGAACATGTGGACATGGTCATTTTCCGCGAGAATACGGAAGATATTTACACGGGGATTGAATTCCAATACGGTACCGAAGACAATAAGAAATTCATGGGCTTGTTCAAGGAAGCCTTCCCGAAGGAATATGCGAAGATGCGTTTTCCGAATACGGCGGGCATCGGCATCAAACCCGTGTCTGTGGAAGGTACCGAGCGTCTCGTGCGCGCTGCGATCCAATGGGCGTTGGAGAATAAACGCAAGAGCGTGAACTTCGTCCATAAGGGAAACATCATGAAGTTCACCGAAGGCGCATTCAAGGATTGGGGCTATACCCTCGCCAAACGCGAATTCCGTAACCGCATCGTGACCGAACGGGAAACCTGGATTCTCGGAAACAAGGAAGCCAATCCAAATCTGTCGATTGAAGAAAATGCCAAGATGATCGATCCTGGCTTTGATATGATGTCTCCTGCCCAGCAGAACGATATTAAGAGCGAAGTGGAAGAAGCCTTGAAGTTATGGGATACCCACGGCGACGGCAAGTGGAAGAAGATGCTGCTCATCAAAGACTCGATTGCCGATGTGAGTTTGCAGTTCACGCTTATCCGCCCGAAAGATTATGATGTAATCGCCACGTTGAATCTCAACGGCGATTATCTCTCCGATGCATTGGCTGCACAGGTCGGCGGGATTGGCATTGCCCCGGGCGCGAACATCAACTACGAGACGGGTCACGCCATCTTTGAAGCGACTCATGGCACTGCGCCGAAGTACGCTGACCTCGACAAGGTCAACCCCGGTTCGGTCATTCTCTCGGGTGAGATGATGTTGCGTTACATGGGTTGGGGCGAAGCTGCCGACTTGATCGTCAAAGGCATGGAAGGTGCTGTGGCTGCAAAAACCGTCACCTACGATTTCGCCCGTCTGATGGAAGGCGCGAAAGAGATCAAGTGCTCCGAGTTTGGGGATGCGATTATTAAGTGGATGGATTAAGTAGAAGTAACAAGTAAAAAGTAAAAGGCCGAGACTTGAAAGTCTCGGCCTTTTTGATTCTAAAAACTGCGTCCCAAGAGTTGGCTTTATTTTTTCGATTCAAACCCCTTAACTACATAGGCAAGAAAATATTACTAAGGAGAGTACTATGAAACCCAAATTAATCTACATTATTACGCAAAGTTGCTGTTTTAGCCTTGCTTCCATCACTTGGCTTGCAAGTACAAAAGGACGTGATCCAAGAGGTCTGTATTGCATAAAAACCTGCGATTGGCTCTATTTCTGGCTACTACTTCACTTCTACAAGCTCCACATCAAAGACGAGGGTGGCGTTGGGCGGAATGACTCCGCCTGCGCCGCGTTCGCCGTAAGCCAAGTCGGGAGGGATGATAAGCTGGGCTTTGCCGCCTACTTTCATAAGGGCAATGCCTTCGTCCCAGCCTTTGATGACGTTGCCGCGTCCCAATTGAAATTCAATGGGCTGCCCGCGAGAGATGGAACTGTCAAAGACTTTGCCGTCCTGAAACTTGCCTGTGTAATGCACACTGACTTTCTTGCCAGCCACAGCCTGTGCGCCTGTGCCAGCTTCCACTTCAATGTATTCGAGTCCGCTTGATGTTTTCATGGTTTCTCCAGTTTGAATATTTTTCGTGCTATTGTACCTGTTTATCTGAAATCAAAAAAAACAGTCGAGACTCAATATCTCGACTGTTTTTTTACTTAATCACGTTCTTACAAATTATGGCGTTGGCGTCGCTGCGGGAGTTGTGGAAAGTGCGCCTGCTTCAACTGCGGTCCGCGGCATGCCGTTCATCACCCAGCGGAAGAAGACGTCCACAACGTTGGGTTTCAGGGCGCGGTTGGGAGGCATGACGCCGATCAACTCTTCGCCGGGTTTTTCAGGATTCATGATGGCGTGTTCCTGAATGACTTGCAGGAGGTAACTGCCTTCATCGCCCGCAATTACATTGTTGGCGGCCTGGTCGCCTGTTGTGAGAATCTCTTCGTAAGTGGTCATCAGATAATTGTTATTTTCCTTGCCGGCGCGGTGACAGGAAATGCAATAGCGTTTGACAATGGGTTGGATGTGAACATCGTAGGATGGGACTTCCCCTGCTGCGAGCGGCGGGAACAACGGCTTAAGCGCTTCTTGCGGGACCTCGAACCTGTCATCCCACATATAGCGCATGAACACCACTATGTAATCTATCTCGCTTTTGGAGAGCTCACCGCCGTACGTCTTGCCGAACGGGGTCATACCTGAACTGGGACGTCCATATGCAATCACTTCTGCCATGGCAGAGTCTGTGATGGTGTAAAGTACGTCGCGGCTGTTGATGGGGGTGATCTTCTCGCCTTCGAGTCCTTCCACGCCTTGAATGACGGCGATGGAGCCATCGTCACCATGACATTCAGTGCAGTGGATGGAGTATAGATCCTGCCCCGCAAAGATCTGGTCAACCAACGTAGTGGCGACTTCCGTCTCTTCAGCTTTCTTTTCGGGAGCGAGTGCGAGAACCGTCCCTGAGATAATGATCATTGAAAGAGCGGCCAGGCTGGTCGTCCAGATCATGAGGCGGGTATTGGATTTGAAGAAGGCAAACAGAACGTAGGCAATCACTGGGATGAAAATCCCAACGATGGTTTGCAAAGTCCCTAATAGTGTGGAGCCATCTTCTGCAACGGTGGGGACTTCGGACATCAAAGTCAACATGACGATGCCTGTGACCATAATGGTCATGATCGAGATGGGAAGGATGCGTTTGCTGTAGTAGCGGTTGGGGCTTTTCTCGATGAAGGGCAGCAAGGTAAGTATGCCAATGGCAACACCAGGAACGAGGACAGTCGCCAGCCATTCTATCTTGCCGATGAGAGGGAGCTGCCCGTACAGCGCCAGGAATTTGAAGAGAAAGAGGAAATACCATTCAGGGCGCGGGATATAGGAGGTGTCGCTTGGGTCGGCTTTGGGTTCGACGGGGATGCCGACGAAGGAGGCGAGCAAAATCAAGAGAAGGAAAATTCCCAGCGACATGATGAGGTCGCGGAAAATGGTGTCGGGCCAGAAGCGTTCGCCTTTGTCCAGTTCGCGTTCGTAGCGTTTGTTGATTTTTTGTTTGGTTTCGTCGTTCATCGCTAGTCTTCCTTCGTTGGGAAATGCGATTCGCCATGTTTAATGATGAGATACAAATGCACGCCCATCAAGCCTGCAAGAAGGGCGGGGATGATCCAAATGTGTGCGGAGAAAAAGCGCTGGAGTGTGAGCGCGCTCAGTTCAGGTCCGCCGCGCAGGGCTTTGAGGATGAATTCGCCGAGGAAAGGGACTGTGCCTGCAATTTGTGTGCCGACGGTGGT
This sequence comes from Anaerolineales bacterium, assembly GCA_014860805.1. Classification (GTDB taxonomy): domain Bacteria; phylum Chloroflexota; class Anaerolineae; order Anaerolineales; family Villigracilaceae; genus Villigracilis. Next base: position 38,129 of record JACZJB010000006.1, on the reverse strand, counting down.
TGCCCAGTAGGCTTTTTGATTCCATGGGAGCAGGTAGCCTGTGAAGCCCATGCCGAGAGTGGTGAGGAAGAGTCCGATGCCGATGAGCCATGTCAACTCACGCGGGAACTTGAAAGAGGCGGTGAAAAACACGCGCAGCATGTGGACGAAGACCAGGATCACCATCAGGGTTGCGCCCCAATGATGAATGCCGCGGATCAGCCAGCCAAAGGCTACGCCTTCCATGATGTATTGAATGGAGTCGTAGGCATGGTCGGGGGAGGGAGTGTAATAAACGGTGAGGAAGATGCCCGTCAGTCCCTGCATGATGAAGAGGAACATGCTGGCAGAGCCGAGGGTATTCCACCAGGTGGTTTTCGGTTCGGGACGGTCAAGCAGGTTGGTGTACAGCTCGTTGAAGCCGAGGCGTTCATCGAGCCAGTTATAAATGGTATTCCACATGATTCTAGCCTTCCTTAAAGAAGATCTCGATCAGGCCGTCATCTGTCAGGCGGTGTTCTTCGTAGATGTCCAATGCGCGCGGAGGGGGACCGTCCAGCACTTCACCTTCCATGCTGAATTTGGCGTCGTGGCAGGGGCAGATATATGCGTCAGATTCTGCGTGCCAATTGACAGTGCAGGCAAGATGCGTGCATCTGCTGTTGAGGACGAGCAGGTCATCTGGAGAATCCGATTTGCGGATGGCATATCCGCCGAAGGAACTGGCGGTCCGTTCCCAGCCGTTGACCTGGACACGGGTGAACGAGAAGGGATATGGCACACCGACTTGCATATCTTCAAATTTCCCGATGGGTATCCACGCTTCCTTGCCTCCCTCTTGCAGTGCCGGGTCTATCAAATAAAAAATGGCGGGCAGACCGACAACTGCGCCGATCAAACCACCTACAATTCCCGTCGTCACTTTGATGAAATCGCGGCGGGAAAGTTCATGCGAACCAGACATGTGCGCCTCCTGAGATTTTTATTGCGCTTCCAGAACGGATCATGAATAAAGGAGTTTCTTTATAAAACCAAGCGTGTGAATTGGATTATAAGGGTCTTTGTCGCCTTTTTTGAAGGATGGCTGATAACGAAATAACTAGGATGATTGTCACCTTTATTGTTCACGTTTTCACTTGCTTTTGCGATTCCAAAGGTTCGAGAGTAAAATAGGCACTTGTACTACAAAATAATTTGGGTGAGATTGCGCGAGAATCTTCCTGAAAATTGATACGGAGGCATAGATGGGCTTGAAACGAGGTGTGAGCCTTTCGGCGGGGTTGCGTTACAAAGGACCGTCAGGATACCTGACCTATATCCTGCACCGCATCGGCGGGCTGGGCATGGCGATTTTTATCACTGTGCATCTTCTGGCGTCTTTCATTGGCGGCAGGACCGGGGGATTTTTCAATGGCATTTACGAAAACTGGGCATTTCAGATCTTTATTTTCTTTTGCGTGCTGTTTCACGCCATCAACGGGCTGCGGATCACCATCCTCGACCTGTGGCCCAAACTGCTCGACTATCAGAAGGAAGCCATTTGGCTCGAATGGGCAGTCTTCATTCCACTCTTCGGCATCTCCGTTTTTGTGATCATGAATTCGGCATTGGGAGGCTAGGATGACTACAAAAAGAACCCTCTCCATCAAACAGCGCGGATTGACGAACTTCGAAGCCGTCATGTGGATTTTCACCCGCCTCTCTGCCCTAGCGATATATGGCCTGATCCTCGTCGGCTTGATCGGCGCCTTGATCATGGGCGCGCGCAACCAGATGAACTTTGCAGACGTCATGCGCTGGGCGTTCATGCCCAATGTCACGCACGTGCAAAGCACGGATCTTCAGGATCTCAATCCCTGGGCTTCCCCGTTCTGGAAATTAACCGCCAGCGCCTTGCTGCTCGTTGCAGTAGCGCACGGTGTGCACGGACTTGTCGTCATCGCGGATGATTACATCGCCGGCGCAGGCGCACGCAAGTTTATCCGCTTTTTGAGCATTGTGATGATGATTTCAATGAGCGGCATCGGCTTGTATCTCATTTGGACTTCTTAAATCGTTTAACTACAAAGGATCACTAAGGAGAACGAAAGTTTTCCTTTGTGACCCTTTGTCTCCTTTGTGGTAATAATTTTTTCAGGAGTAATTCATGGCAAACGTTCATCAATTTGATGTGGTCGTTGTTGGCGGCGGCGGGGCGGGACTCATGGCTGGGTTGTACGCATCCAGGACGGCAAAGACCGCGGTCATCAGCAAGATGTATCCCACGCGCTCTCATACGGGCGCAGCGCAGGGCGGTATCTCTGCCGCGCTTGGCAATTATGAAGAAGACAAACCCGAATGGCACACGTATGACACTGTCAAAGGATCGGATTATTTAGGCGATCAGGACGCAATCGAGTTCATGTGTAACGAAGCCATTGACGCAGTCCTTGAACTGGAACACATGGGGCTGCCCTTTGACCGTACCCCCGAAGGACGCATCTCACAGCGTCCGTTTGGCGGGCACACCAACAACGAAACAGGCAAACCCGTCCGCCGTGCCGCGCACGCTGCAGACCGTACAGGTCACATGATCCTGCAAACGTTGTATCAGCAGTGCTTGAAAAACAAGGTTAATTTCTTCGATGAGTTTCAGGTGCTTGATTTCATCATGGTCAATGGCAGGGCGGCAGGCGTTGTTGCAGTGGAGCTTTCCACGGGCGAGCTGCACACCATTCATGCAAAGGCTGTCATCTTCGCCACAGGCGGGTATGGCCGCATCTTTGAAGTCACATCCAATGCGTATGCGTACACAGGCGATGGCCCTGCCATTCTTTTGCGTCACGGCATTCCGTTGGAAGATATGGAATTTTTCCAATTCCACCCCACGGGCATTTACAAGCTCGGCATTCTCATCACCGAAGGCGCACGCGGTGAGGGCGCGGTGTTGATTAACGACAAGGGCGAACGCTTCATGCCCAAGTACGCTCCCACCGTGAAAGACCTCGCTTCACGCGATGTGGTTTCCCGCGCGATCTATACTGAAATTAAAGAAGGCCGCGGCATCGGCGGCAAGAACTTTGTCTATTTGGATATTCGTCCTGAAACGGTCAACAAGTTTGCCGCGTTGGATGGACGCACCAACCCCGACGGCTCTCCCTTGAAAATAACGGGTGACACGGTTCTGACAAAGATCCCTGACATTGTGGATTTCTGCCGCGTCTATCTCGGTGTTGACCCTGTGACTCAGATGATGCCGATCCAGCCAACGGCGCATTATGCGATGGGCGGCATCCCCACAAATAAATACGGCGAAGTCGTCATTGACGATAAGAACACTGTCTTCCCTGGCTTGTTCGCGGCTGGCGAATGTGCTTGTGTTTCTGTGCATGGCGCGAATCGCCTTGGCACCAATTCATTGCTCGATCTTGTGGTCTTTGGCAAACACGCAGGATTGCGCGCCGCCGAGTACGCAAAAACTGCTGAGTTTGAGAAACTGCCTGAGAACGCTGAATCAGCTGCAAAGTCTGAGTTTGAGGCGCTTCGTAAAGGTTCAGGCAAAGAGAACGTCTACGACTTGTCCATTGAAATGAAGAAGGTCATGTTTGCGGACGTTGGCATTTATCGAAACGAAAAAGACATGCAGGCTGCTTTGGAGAAGGTGCGCGAGTTGAAAGCACGCTTCAAAGACATCACCGTGACAGACACAGGCAAAATTTTTAACACCGAATTGTTGAATGCGTGGGAATTCGGCAACCTGTTGGATATTGCTGAAGTTGTCGCGTTGAGTGCGTTGAACCGCAAAGAATCCCGCGGCGGACATTCACGCGAAGATTTCCCCGAACGCGATGACAAGAACTGGCTGAAACACACGCTGGTATGGAACAAGAACGGCAAGCTCGAAATTGATTACAAGCCCGTGGTCATTACCAAATATCAACCCAAGGCGCGAGTTTATTAATAAGAGGCGAACATGGAAATTACAATCAAAATCTTCCGTTACGATCCTGAAAAAGATGTGCGCGGCCATTACGAGACCTACGTGGTGGAAGGCGATGAGAATGACCGCGTGTTGGATGTGCTTGAATTGGTGAAAGGCAAATCGGACGGCACGCTGGCGTTCCGCCGCTCGTGCGCTCACGGTGTCTGCGGTTCAGATGCGATGCGCATCAATGGACGCAACCATCTCGCCTGCAAAACGTTGGTGCGCGATGTGGGCGCGAACATCACTGTGGAGCCTGTGCTTGGCTTGAAGGTCAAGAAAGACTTGATCGTGGACATGGATCCGTTCTTCGATAACTACAAGAAGATGCTTCCGTACATGATCAACGAAAGTCCGTTGCCCGCTGATGGACGCGAACGCTTGCAAAGCCCTGAAGACCGCGCGCGTTTCGATGAAACAACCAAGTGCATTTTGTGTGCGGCCTGTACTACTTCCTGTCCGTCGTATTGGGCAAACGGTGAATATTACGGTCCCGCGGCTATTGTCACTGCTCATCGCTTTATCTTCGACAGCCGCGATGAAGCTGCGGGCGAACGCTTGCAAATCCTCGCAGAGACGGATGGCGTGGCGCGCTGTCACACGGCGTACAACTGCACCGAAGCCTGCCCGCGTGAGATCAAGATCACCAAGGCGATTGGTGAAGTGAAGATGGCGATGATCACTGGCAAGCTGGATTAACGCAGAGAATAGTCGATAAGGAATACACAGACCGCGCGATAAGCGCGGTCTGTGTTATTTTCGAGCTAGACAGAATTGTCGCGGCTGTTTATCCAGAACGCAACGAGCAGGTTTGGTGCCCAGCAAAGCCAGGAGACGATGAGATAGCCGGTGAGAAAATCCAAACCGCTGATTCCGAAAATAACCTGCCAGAGGCGTAAGGTCACACCGGCAAAGGTCAGGGCGTAGTTGACCGTCATCCATTTGCGATGAATCTCGAGTTGTTTATTGCGGATGGTTTTGTACGCCATACCTCCGCTGACAAGCCAGAGGAGCGCGAGGGTGGTGAATCCAAGTCGGGTGACGATTCCGCCGTAGGCAAGCTGCGCCATGTAGAGTCCGCCAGTGCCGCCAATCAGGATTCCAAGCAGGTAGATGCGCCCAAGCCAGCGATGCAGGTTGAGCAAACGCCCGGTGCGGATTTTTGGCAGGAATTGGAAAGGTCCGATGAGGATGGCAAGCATGGAGCCAATGATATGCATGAGTAGAAAAGTCGTATTTGCGATGTAGACCCCTTTTTGTTCAGGGAAATAGACGTCAGGATTCAAGGTCAGATAGCGGCTCGCAAGTAAAAATAAAAGCAACGCCAGAAAAAGCATCAGACTCCAGCCGAGGCCGGCCTTTTTAGAAAATGCTTTTTTCTGTGGAGTTGATATCGTCTGTTCTTTTGACCGGTTTGAAAATATCCTTGCGGAAATGAGATGAGAATAATCTTTCACACGAGACTCCTTTAAAGGTTTGTGGGTTTCCATATCCAATGCGATAAAAGGTACAACGGCAGGAAACGATTCGAACGGGCTGATCTTCCTACAATAAGATGGGTTTGAGAATCGATCTTTGGATTTATTTTTGTGGAATTCGTCTACAACTTTGGATGTAGATTTGGTTTTCCCCGATTATTTTGCAGAGCGAACTTTGGCAAGCAGGTCAAAGCGGCTTTTTACGCCGGTCTTGCTGTAGATGTTGTGCAGGTGGGTCTTAACTGTGGCAAGCGAAATAATAAGCTCGCTGGCGATGATCGCGTTACTTTTGCCTTCGATGACCTTCTCGATGATCTCCCGTTCGCGGTCAGTGATACCATAAGCAGAGAGAAAGCTCTCTGAAAGGGTATCCGCTATGATGGGAGTCGGGGGCGAGAAATTCAGGAAGTAGTGGATGACGAAAATTCCATAAAGCAGGTAAGGGATCGAGCTGTATAAAAAGACTCCCTCTTCTCCAAATGAGGCTGTATGGATACGAAGTCCGCCTGGTGCATTGAACAAACTTTCCCCGTAACCGAAAAGCGCAAATATCAATAGGCCGAGGATTAAGTTCCTTCTATCGGTATTCCAGATGTGCCGCAAGGAGACGAATCCCACTGCAAGGGCAAAGGTGAACGTCAATAGATACCATATGGAGGCGGCAATAAAACCCGCGCCGAGGTGAATGATCTTACTATCTTCATCGAGGACCGCGCCGATGGGTGAGTAGATCAAGCCGATGGAGATCAGCATGGTGAGCAGAACGATTGAGGAGATGAGTCTTCGGTGCGCGATTTTGTATGCCCCAAGCAAAAAATGGATGAGTGCGGCCACGACAGAGCAATTGAATATGTAATACACCCCCGAAACCGCATACCAGTTCGAGGGGGAATACTCCTCCACGTTGAGGGATAAATATTTTTTGAGAACCGAAACGATCAGCACAAAGGTAAATGCCGTATAAACAAAGCAGAAATTCCACAGGTCAACTTCGCGAGTCTTGAACGCCCAAAACCCCGAAATGGCAACCGCGGCGAAGCCGATCATAATGACGCCGAAATAGTAGGCAATTTGAAGGTCTTCCATAAGGATTGCCGCTATCATATCGTATTTTGATTTCAAATTGGGTAAATCTTATTCAGCAGGCGGCGTCTTTATTCTTAACAAATTTTTGGAGGTATAACGATGACGAACGTTTTAAGACTCGCCGCCTTTTCGCGGAACGGACAAGGCGGCAACCCGGCCGGCGTTGCATTTTACGATGAAATGCCCGCCGCAGAAGAAATGCTCGCTGTTGCCAAACAAGTTGGCTATTCCGAAACGGCATTTCTCGTAAAGCAAAATGACGGCTGGCGGGTGCGCTATTTTGCGCCCGAAATGGAAGTCCCTTTTTGCGGGCATGCCACGATTGCGTTAGGCGCAGCATTGGGTGAGCGTTTTGGCGAAGGAACGTATAAGCTCTATCTGAATCAGAGTGAGATCAGCGTGCGGGCGGAGAGAACAGGCAAAGGCGGGATGGAGGCGACGCTTCAATCTCCTGAAACTCATTCGGAGGAAGTATCGAAGGATTATCTGGACAAAGCCCTCGCCTCTTTCCACCTGACAGTTGACAGCCTTGCCCTGGCATTCCCTCCCCGATTTGCGTCCGCAGGCGCGAAGCACTTGATCCTTTTCCTGAAAGAACGCAAGTCTCTCGCTGAGATGAATTATGCCTTCGATGAGGTACGCGCCCTCATGGCTGAGCAGGGATTGGTTACCATTAGTTTGCTTTGGAATGAATCGAAAAACATTTTTCATTCCCGCAACGCCTTCGCTTCAGGCGGCGTGTATGAGGACCCCGCCACAGGCGCGGCAGCTGCGGCGCTGGCTGGTTACTTGCGGGATATTAACTGGCAGGGCGAAAGCACGTTTACCATTTTGCAGGGAGAAGATATGGGCATGCCGTCTCGTTTGGTTGTGGAATATGGCCCAACAGTTGGAGAAAGCGTGGCGGTACGCGGCGAAGTCCGTCCCATTGAATAACGTGCGGCGAATAGAATATCCGATGATGGGTGCTATAATGTTTGAATAAATTCATTCATCGAGCCGTCACCCACAAAAAGGATGTTAAATTGGTCAAAGTAAACTATCAATACGAGAAGCGCAAAAAGGAACTGGACAAGAAGCGCAAGAAGGAACAGAAGTTAAGGGAGAAGCAGCAGAAAAAAGGAAATCAGTCCAGCGTGATTGTGAACGAATCAGAGGCTGAAGCCACAGAGCAAGTCCCAGTAGTTGAAACTCCTGTGGAAGTTCCTGAAAAGTAATATCTGTAATGAAACGAGAGACCAGCCCGCATGGGGCTGGTCTCTCGTTTTGCAGTGCTATAATGCCTGCATGGATTCCCGCCCGATCATCTTCCGCGTTCACGCCGTTCAACGAATGTTCGAGCGAAGAGTTACCGAAGAACATGTGCGTCAGGTGCTGCAAGACGGGGAACTCATCGAAGATTATTCGGATGAAATGCCGCGTCCCGGCGGATTGATGCTTGGCAAACGGGGAACCCGTCCCTTGCATGTGGTCATGACCGAAAGCACAAAAGAGAATGAGTTGATTGTCGTCACCGTATACGAACCGAAATTATCCTACTGGAAACCCGGCTTCAAGGCTCGAAAATTATGATCTGTATTATCTGTGAAGAAGCTGAAACGCTTCCCGGCTTGACCTCGATCCTGCTCGAACGCGATGAACATTCACTTACCTTCAACAATGTCCCTGCGCAGATCTGCCCGAACTGCGGCGAAGCCTATGCAGAAGAGTCTGTCACTGCCAACCTTTTGCGTGAAGCGGAGAGAATGGCACGAGCCGGAGAAAAGATGGAAGTGCTGGAGTACGAGCCAATAACTGTCTTATCATCTTGATCTGGAATGTTCAGGTGCCTTATGCAAACCTATTTCCAAGAATACTTAAAAATCCTGCAGACATGCCATACTGATATTCTCAAAGGTGTGGATGGACTCCAGTCCGTTGCACTTGACTGGGTTCCAGGACAGGACATGAACTCAATCAACGTTTTGGTGTTTCACCTCACAGGCGCCGAACAGTATTGGATCAGCGATGTTGCTGCACAGAAACCATCCCAAAGAGACCGAGACGCGGAATTCAAAGTCCACAGTGTGGATGTGAGCGTCTTGAAAAAACGCCTTGAAGATAACCTGACATTTGCAGCCAGTGTTCTGGATACATTTGATCTTGCAGATCTGGGATTATCCCGCATTTCTCCAAGAGATGGACGGGAAGTTACAGTAGCATGGGCGCTGCTTCATGCGTTGGAACATTCCATGCTTCATCTTGGTCAGATCCAACTTACACGGCAATTATGGGAACAAAGAGAACAAGCATCTTGACTAATAAATAAAGCACAAAAAATGGACTCGCCAGCGAGTCCATTTTTTGTTGCTGGATCAACTTTTCAAAAACTTCAACACCTGTTCATGAATTTCCTTTGACTGAAGCGCTCCGCGATGACCAAGGCCGTCGGTCTCTACAAATTGCGCACTCTCCCAAACTCGCGCAATGGCGCGGCTGTCTCCCACCGGGGTGACATTATCTGCCGTGTCGTGGAACATCAATGCAGGGATGTTGATCTGTGGCACGAGAGTCTCATTCACAATGGCATCTAATACATTCTTCCCAAAGTTCTCATCAATCGCGGCGCTCAAGCCATCCATGACCTCATCTGGCAAATTTGCCAGAACTTGAAAACGCGGCAGGGAATCTAAAAGCCGATTGAAAGCGCCGAAATATACCAGCTTGGAAGGAGGCAGGAAATTCAAGTTGACCAGTGCGTAGGATGTAATCAAAGTCCCGAATGAGTGGGCAATGACTACATCAAATTCTCCTTCGTGCTTCATAACCGAACTCATGGTTGGTGCGATCTCGATGAGGTTGGTCATCTTCCCATCAGACTCGCCATGCGCGGGTTGGTCATACGCCACCACACGATAACCAGCCGATAACAACGGCGCAACAAAACCCGTCATTTGAGCGCGAGCACCGCCCCAGCCGTGCATCAGCAAAACTGTGGGACCGCTGTCGCCCCAGGTAGTGACCGCCAACTCGCCGCCATCAAACGGGATGCGGTAATTATTTCCGCGTTCGATAATCTCACGATCTATAGACTTTACTTCATATTGTGATGGACTAAAAAATGCCTGATAGACCTTTTTCACGACTGCCTGATACTTTGTGTTCATTTCTAAAGCGTTCATTGTTTCTCCTATAAATATACTTACTACCTGGTAAGTTTTGTTAACAAAAAAATTAGACGAGCAAGTCAAGCTTGATCTGCTCAACGACATCATGAAACCGTTTCGTTCCCAAGGCACGCGCCATCTGTAAACCACCCTGCAAACTGGAATGGATCAACACCGCCTTGTTTGCAGGTTCTCCATTGAATTTGAACACGCCTGCATCTCTTCCTTCGGCGAGTATGGTTTGCAGCCAGGCAAGCAATTCCTTATGCAGCGCTGTGATCTCAACTTGCAAATCCTGGGGGATCGAGTTGAATTCTGCTTCCATGGAACCAACCAGACAGACCTTGCCTTTGTCTGCGCGCATGTCGGTATAGATGCTAAAGAACCAATCCAATTTCTCCTGTGGGGAAAGATCCTTCACGCGGGAATTGTTAACCCATAGTTGAAAGCGGTCACGATAGCGTTTGACCACTGCACAGCCCAGCGATTCCTTGGTGGGATAGTGGTAGTGAATGGCGGCATTCTTCACACCCAACTCAGATGAGATATGAGCATAACTAAACCCGTTGAAACCTTTGTCTTGCAGCAAGGCCTCCGCCAGGTTCAAAATAGTCCGTTTAGAGTTTTCGATCTTCACCATAAACGTGATTTTACTTACTAGTTAGTAAGTTGTCAAGGCGCCAAAAAGGCGGATACTACGAAGCCATCCGCCCCTTTAAAGTCTCTGGTTATTACACCCTCTCCCCTCGAAACTGCGTTTCATATAATTGACTGTATAACCCGCCGAGCGCGAGCAGCTCTTCGTGCGTACCTTGTTCGACTATTTGTCCCCTGTCCATAACCAGAATTAGATCAGCGGCGAGAATTGTGGATAAGCGGTGCGCAATGACAATGCTTGTTCGGCCCGCCATTACTCGTTTCAACGCGTCTTGAATCAGTGCTTCGGATTCGCTGTCCAGCGAACTGGTGGCTTCATCCAAAACCAAAATCCTCGGGTCCTTCAAAATGACCCGCGCCAGTGCGATGCGTTGTTTTTCGCCGCCGCTCAGGCGATAGCCGCGTTCGCCAACGATGGTATCATAACCGTCGGGCAGATCCATAATGAAGTTGTGAATGTTGGCAGCCCGCGCAGCAGACTCGATCTCGTCCTGCGTGGCATGAGTCTTTGCATAGGTCAAATTTGTGCGGATGGTATCGTGAAAAAGATACGTCTCCTGAGTTACCATGCCGATGGCAGACGAAAGAGAATCCAGTGTGACATCTTTCAGATCGTGTCCGTCAATGCGGATGACTCCGCTGGTGGGGTCATACAATCGCGGAATCAAATACGTCACCGTGGTTTTGCCGGCGCCAGAAGGACCGACCAGGGCAACCAGATTTCCGGGGGCGGATCTAAATGAGATTCCGCTCAAAGCTATTTCACGTGCCTGAGAGGACGGTTCAAACGTCCCTGAGTCTGAAGCGCTGTTCTTCGTCATTTTCTCCCCGTTGTTTTTTTCTCCCAAAGACAAGACCGCGCCAACATCTTCCATTTTCCCGTACCGTTTTACATCCTTGAGAAGTTTGGTGTCGTCGATGCTGTAATTGAAGTTGACATTGTCGAATTCGAGTTGACCCTTCACATCGTTGAGCACAACGGCGTTTTCTTTTTCGGTAATATCCTGCGGCAGGTCGATCAATTCAAAGACGCGCTCGAAGGAAACCATGCTGGTTGAAAATTCAACGGGTGCGCCGGCGAGTCCCTGTAGCGCGCCGTACAGTGAACCGAGATACGAGCCGAAGGCAACGATGGTGCCGATGGTGAAGCTGCCTTGAATGACATAATAACCGCCGAGGCCGTAGACCAGCGCCGTGCCCACCGCGCTGACAAGACCGAGAATGACGAAGAAGGTCGAGCCAATGACGGAGCGCCGCACGCCGATATCGCGCACGCCTGCTGCGCGGTCACGGAAGCGGGCTTCCTCTTCTTTGGTGCGTCCAAATAATTTGACGAGCAATGCGCCGCCGATATTGAGAGTCTCGTTCATGTGCGCGTTCATCTGCGCATTGAGATCCATGGCCTGGCGCGCAATGTCGCGCAAGACAACGCCGAGCTTTTGCGCCACGAAAATGAAGATTGGCAGAATGAGCACGCTTAAGATGGTCAACTGCCATTGCAGCGAAAGCATGACTGCGAGAATTGCAACCGCTTCAATGACATTGGTGATGATGTTGACGATGGTGTTGCTGATGGCGTTCTGCGCGCCAACCACGTCATTGTTGAGGCGGGACATCAACTCGCCTGTTTTGGTGTTGGTGAAGAAGCGCAAAGACATGTGCTGTAATCGCGAAAAGAGCGATGAGCGAAGGTCGTAGATCACACCTTCGCCAACCGTGGAGTTGAGTCTGCGCTGGATGACGCCGATGCCGCCGTTAAGCACAGGTACGAGCAAAAGCGCAATTGCGAGCAGAACCAATTGATTGATATCCTTGGAAGGCAGAACTTTGTCGATCATGGTTCTGAAAATCAGTGGGGAAACCAGAGTCAACGCGGTGCTGATGAGAATGGTCGCCAGCATGCCTGCAATTTGATTCCAGTAGGGACGCGCATAGGTCAGGACGCGCAATAAAAGTTCTTTGGTCACCTTGGGCTTTGCATCGCCCGAGCGCATATATTGATACCAGCCACCATGCATAATAGTAAAACTCCTGGGAAATGATGAGTAGAGGTTCAGTCCGAAAACCTGCGCCCTGCTCTCTTGTCTTCTATTGTGCCCCCGCACGCTTGATTCCGCAACTGGACAAGCGGGGAGGTTAATGAAAGTCTGATGTGGGAAAAGGATGCGCTCAAAAAGCATACGATATAATCCCGCATAAGCGGCCTATGAAAATTTCTTTTCAAAAGAGATCAGGAAGTGCATCCCTTGGGGTTTTGTTTTTCTGGAAGATGACGATAGATACGAGAGCGCGTGTCTTCATCACGGATCACTTCATTCCAGAATTGTTTTATGATTATTTCTTTGTCAAAAAGGGAAAGATGGAGCTCGTCGATTTACAGAGAAGAAAGTCGACTTTGCCTCATCAATCCTTGAAAATGATTTACACTCGCCCGTTAAGTTTTGCTTTTTCAAGCCCGCTTGTTTTGTATGGAGCACGACTGTCATTGAAATTTGCAGAGTTGTTTTGGGGAAAAGATGTCAAACCCAATTCGTTTCTGGAACAAAATTGGGTGGACAAAGACACGAGCAGCCTGACTTCTTTCGCGTCCCAAGTCACTAATTATATTCAAAAATATCGCGATCCGAAAACTGTTGCCCCGCTGCTTTCGCATGGATTGGCAGAGTCTACATGGCTGGGCAGCTATTCGCGGAGACATAAAAGCAGGCTGTATAAATCGGTATTTGGTATCAGCAAAAAAGAGATGTTGAGCATTCAAAACGTCCATGCATTTTTAGAGCAGACTTGTGACTTCGGTTCGCAAAACCCCCGCATTATTCGGCATGTTAATCCTGAAGTGTTTTATGACCAGCCTCATTTAAACCATGCATTCAAAAAGATCACGGGCTTTTCCCCAGTTGAATACTTTCAGTCCAGTTCGATCCTGCAGGATAATCTTATGTCCGCTTCGTACAATGAAGTTTTGGAATAACCTCATAAAATACAGGTTGTAATTCATTTTGTGTCTGCCAACGAAAGGATCGAACTTGAAAATGAAATATACCAAATCCAAAAATGATATTGTCAACGAATACATCAACGCGCTGAGTGAGGATGTCGCTCCACTCTTTCTGGAAATCCGCGCCTGTGTTCTCGAGGCTGGACCATCCTTCAACGAGAGCATCAAGTGGAAGAATTGTCTCGTGTATGGAACAACGAAAAACCATATCCAAACAGTCGTTGGCAAAGGCAAGGTCTCTTTGATTTTCTTTGAAGGCGCTTCTCTCAAGGACAAATATGGCTTATTGGAAGGCGATGGGAACAAAGCACGCACAATGCGGGTTAGTTCGCTTAATTTCAATAAAGCTGCATTGAAAGATTATGTCAAACAAACGTTGAAAAACGAGAAGTAATGGAGTTTTGTAAATGAAAACATATGGCGCGTCAATCACAATCAATGCTTCTCCTGAAACCATCTGGAGAATCTTGTCAGATGCAAGCGGATATCCAGCCTGGGATTTGAGCATGGATCATATTGAAGGAAAACTTGCTCTGGGTGAAACGGTGAAATTCTTTACCAAATTCAGCCCTCAGGCATTTCCTGTAAAGGTAACTGTATTTGAGCCTGGTAAAAAGATGGTTCTCACAGGAGGCATGCCGCTGGGACTTTTCAAATCCGAACGCATGCACACGTTAACTCCTGCCGATAATGGATTGACAAAATTTTACACAGAGGAGATTTTTAGTGGTTTATTACTTCCAGTGTTTGGGAGAAACATCCCTGATCTGACTGATAATTTCAAGGGTTTTGTAGCTGCGCTCAAAAAGCAAGCAGAAAAATAATTTCGCAAAAGATATCCTTCCAAAAGGAGATGAGCATTTTATAGTGCCATCTCCTTTTTATTTATCAAGGGAAGTAAAATAGGCTTCAAGTTTAAAAATATAAGGATGAAAGCTGTTATGAAAGTAGAATTATCCCGTTTTCGAGTGAAGGCTGGCAAGTCGACGCGTGTTGATGAATGGTTGAAGATGCTCAACGATAATATGAGCGAAGTAATCCAAACCCTGGACCGCGAGCAGATGAAGATTGAAGTTATTTTTCGTGAAATGATCGACGGCGAAGAATATCTTTATTGGTTCGAGGTGCATGGCGAAGCGGGTGAACCTGTCATAACTTCGCCATTTGAATTGGATCACAAGCATATTGCGTTTCATGATGAATGCATCGACCACGCATATGGTGCGCACGAGTCCCAGCCGCAGGTGGTGATGGTCCCCGCGGACACTGCTAAAGCCATGGGCTGGGAAAATCCGTCTGCAAGCATCACCAACTTTGAGCGGAGAGAGATCGTCCGCTATCGTCCCGAATAAAACCACTTTGGAGATAAGAGATGACCACTAAAACCCTTTCCATCATTTCGGTTGTTCTTACTGTAATTTCACTCATCCTGCTTGGTATCGTTGCGTTCTTATTCACGGTTCTCGCACTGAATGGCTATGGCGACCGTGAAGGCAATGCGGCCATCGCGATCTCGCTAATTTGTCAGGGGAGCGGATTGATCCTCTCCGCCATCCTTGCAAGCCGGTTGCTACGGCTGTTTATTGAGAAATTTAATTGGAACAAAGTCCTGGCTGTCATTTTATCCGTTTTAGCAGGTACAACTCTGGGCGTTATTTTTGCCTTTGGCTCGTTTCTCCTCTCCATTATTGCCGCAGATGCGTTATGGAATTCCCGGTTTTGATCATAAGAAGAGGGCGCAATCCTGATCGGGTGCTTTGCGCTAAAAAAGTTTCTAACATGGAATAACCACGTTCCCTGTGATGCAGGGCGGAAGGATGCGCAGCTCCCTTATTTCCTTATGAGAAAATCGTGAAAATTCCTCCCAAAGGTCTCTCAAACGGCTGTAATCTTTTATAATAAGCGCTTCCATAGGGTGCAAGCAATGTGCGAAAACCAAATAGAGGAAACGAGGAGATTCGTATGAGCGACATTAACCTAAAAAAGAACAGCCAGTATAAAAGGTGGGTAAAGACAAGTTTCTTCATTGTGTTGGCAATGGCTTTGATACAAGCCTGCGGCGGGCCAAAGATACCCGAAGGAGCAAGGATCATCGAGGATACTCCCACGAGGTCCATTCCAACACAGACGCCTTATGTAACGGCCACTGTCCCGGGCGGTTCCGTGCTGACGGCAACTGCCGAGGCGCTGCAAACCCATCAGGGTGCTGTCCGTTTCATGAGTTACAACATTCAGGATGGCGGGCGGGATAAATTAACCGAGATCATATCTGCTTTGCAGGCATATAACGCTGATGTGCTTGCCGTTCAGGAGGCGAACGGCTGGGGCGCTGATGATTTTGCCATAGCAAAACAGGTTGCCGGCGATCTTGGCATGGAATATGTTTATTGCAACGCTGATGCTGCTTCAGTGGATAATAACGGCAACACGTATGATCTTGTTTTATTTTCCAAGCTGGAAATTAAGAGTTCTGAAACCTATTCCAATGTGGCAAATTGTCTCGTTCGTGCCGAGGTGGTTACAACAGGCGGAGCCTCTGTTCAGGTTTTTGCCACCCAACTTTTCCACAATTTTGATGTGGACGGGTGCAAGAACGTGGAGAATATTGTCAAGGCAATGGAACCCTTTATTGGCAGTCAGGCGATCCTGATGGGTGACATGAGCCTTCCGCCTCCCGGAGTGATCATGGGATATTCCACCAGTGAAATCGCATGCCCGCCCATTCTGGTGGATGCAGGGCTGTCCTTCTTTGCGGATGTAAGCCAGATTGATCATATGTGGGTGACTCAATCCATGCAGGATGTTCAATCCTATATATTGCCAAAGGTAAGCGCCGAACCTTTCCTGCCTAAAAATGTGATGAGAAACCTGTCGGATCATTCCCCGCTGGCAGTTGATTTCTATTTCCCGTAAAAGGATGAATAAATAATTATCCTATTTGGTTTGGGCGGACTCTGCCCTTGCATCAAGAAGATCCTCTGCAACTCAATGGAAAAATAAAAATATCCCCTGTTTGGCGCAGGGGATATTTTTATTTTGGACAAGTTTGTGACGGATTTCCAATGGGCAGTCCAAAAGCTTCATAGACGGGGATGCCGTCCCATTCTGCTGGAAGCGGCAAGCCGAGTACGAATGCTGCTGTAGCGGCTGTATCCACGGTCTGGACTTGAGTTATCAATTGTACGGGTTGAATTCCCGCACCTGCCGCGATCCAGGGAATGGTCATATCTTCAGGCAGGCTGGAGCCGTGCGTGGTGTTGTGCCCGCCATGATCCGATGTGACGATGATCAAGGTTTCCTCGCGCAAACCGCGCGCATCCAATTCTGCGAGCAGGTTGCCAATTGCCTGGTCGGCGCGATACAACACGCTCAACTGCTCGCCTGAAAGCCAGCCATAGACGTGCCCCATGCCATCGGCTGTAGGGAAATGAATGAACATCAGGTCAAAATCGGCGGGGAAATTCTCGATCAGTTTTTCGGTGATGACGAGGTCGCGGTCGTTGATGTATTCAAAGATATCCGTACTGGCAGGCTCTGTGATCTGCCGCAGTTTTTCCTTGCCAACGTACATGACCGTTTGCATGCCAGCCGCATGGGCGATGTCGAAAATATCAGTGACTTGGGCGTAGCCGTTTTCAGGGATGTAGTCGTTCCAGTCCACGCCGTGTTTTTGCGGGCACAATCCGCTTAGCATGGATGTGTGAGCTGGGAGCGTTGCGCTGGGGTAGATCGTCTGCGCTGAGAGGGTGTATGCTCCGCTGTCCATCAAATCCATCAGGTTTGGCATGGGCGCAAGCGGAATTGCATCGGGGCGCAAACCGTCAATGGATAGAATCAGTACCCGGCGTGCGAGAGGCGCAGGTGTCGGCGTGATGGTGAGCGTTGGGGTTAGTGTTAATGTGGGGATGAAAGTCGGGGTGGATGTGGCGGATGGAGTCGATGTAACTGAAGGAGTTTCCAGGTTGCCCGGTATCTGGCAGGCAAAGAGGAGGAGAAATATCAAGGTAAATAGGCTGCGGTTGCGCAATTTCATGGATTTTCCTATCATAAACAGTAAACATATGGCGGCAATGCCCCATTGGTTTTAATATCTGTGACATTTATCCATTATCAGAAACTTGATGAAAATGTATGATATGGGTATGAATTCTACATCACTTGATAACATAATCAACGAAGTTTTGCACCATACGAAAACAGACCCGCATAAAGGCGCCTCGGGTCTTTCGGACTTTATCCTGGGCGCTCAGGACGGACTGGTAAATGTTCTTGGCGTAGTTCTTGGAATTGCAGCTGCCACGAACGATGCCCGCGTGGTTTTAGTCGCCGGGCTTGCCACTGCTTTTGCGGAATCCATTTCGATGGGCGCTGTAGCCTACACTACAACGCTTGCCGACGCAGACCTGTATCAAAGCGAACGTGAGCGCGAGTATCGTCACATTCAGGAAGCACCAAACCTCGAAACAAAAGAGATCCGCGATATTTATGAAAGCAAGGGATTCAAGGGTGAATTGCTCGGGCATATTGTGGAGACGATCACCGCGAACAAGGATGTGTGGGTGGCTGTTATGATGGCGGAAGAGCACAAGCTTGCGCCAGTAGACCGCAAGACCGCCTTCCGTGCCGCCTGGGTCGTGGGGCTTTCTGCGATCATCGGTTCGTTGATACCGACGGCGCCTTTTCTGTTTTTACCTGTTTCAGCAAGCATGTGGATGTCTGTGGTGGTGACAGCCTTGGTGTTGTTTGCCATCGGGGCATATAAGGCGCGTGTGACCGTTGGCAAGCCCGTGCGCAGCGGTCTTGAAATGATGTTGATCGGAACCATCAGCGCGATGGCTGGTTATTTAGTCGGCGTCCTTCTTAAGGTCCCGCCCCTGCCGTGACGATTTGCTGAAATATAAATTCGCCAGCATTCCCAGAAAGAAAACAAACAGAACAGCCACGATCACTTCGGAACCCCAGCCAATGACGGGTACAAAAGTGAGGATCTCGAGCGCGGCATCCTTTAACATTGTCGAAAGTCCATAGATGGCGACGGCGGAATATCCGATTTCCTTGAATCCCAGTTTATAGTCATGCACTTTGGCAAGATGCACGATCATATAAATTTCCAGGGCAGTTAATAATAAGGATGTTCCCGGTATGGGGGCGGTAACGGCGGAAATTAGGCCGGCAATAAGGGTGTAGATCAGGATCAGTTTCATGCTTCATCATCCTGTTTGACAAACAATCTAATTCCTTAGTTGTTCCAATATCTTTTCGTAAACGCCCGGAGCCGCTGCAAGGATGGAAATCGGCGTCGATAAATAATCAGCTCTACCATCCACGGCGGTGACTTTGGCGCCAGCTTCTTCGGCGATAAGCCCGGCGGCGGCAATATCCCAGGGACGGAGGGCAAATTCCCAGAAGCCGTCAAAACGACCGGCTGCCACGTAGCAGCCGTCTAATGCGGCTGAGCCAAGGCGGCGCACTCCCTGCGTCTTTTTGGCAAGACGCTCGAAGTATTTGAAGTTATCCAGTTTTGTATCCCAGGTGTCGTAGGGAAAGCCTGTCACGAGCAGGCTTTTTTGCAGTTCCGTGGTTTCGGAGGCATAGATTTTTTTACCGTTCAAAAACGCGCCTTTGCCGCGCTCGGCTATGAACATTTCGTCGAGCAGCGGGTCGTAGACTGCGCCAAGTGTGACGATCCCTTTGATTGCATACGCGATGGAGACACAAAAGACAGGGATGTGGTGGGCGTAATTGACTGTTCCGTCCAAGGGGTCGATGTACCAGATGCCATCGTTGTCTCCAATTGTTTCGCCGCTTTCTTCCGCGAGAATATGGCTGTCGGGAAATTGGGATTGTATCTCGCCGATTAAGAATGATTCAGAGGCGTGGTCTATTTCGGTGACAAGATCAATTGTCCCTTTGTAATGAACCGTGTGTTCTTTGCTGTATCCATCCCGCAGAATGGTTCCTGCTCCACGGGCGAGTCGTTCCAGATCGTTTCGGGTTGGTTTCATGAATGTCCGTTCCAAATACGGCGTCCCAATGCGGAGAGGGCAAACTCCACGGCGAGGGATGCGGTTTGATTTTGCACATCGAGAATTGGGTTGACTTCGACCAGGTCCATGCCGATCAATTTTCCGGTTTCGGCGATCATCTCGCAAGCGAGATGTGCTTCACGTTGGGTCAAACCTGCGGGAACGGGCGTTCCAACACCGGGGGCATGCCGTGGATCGAGCGCGTCAAGATCGAGGGAAAGATAGATGCCATCCACATCACGACTGACATGTTCGATGGCTTTTTCCACCACGGCCACCATGCCGTAGCGGTCTATCTGCTCCATGCTCATGACCATTGCGCCTGCATTTTGCAAATTGACCTTTTCGCCTGCATCCAGGTCGCGCGCGCCGATGATGGCGATCCTTTTTGGGTCGATGACGGGAGTGGGTTCATCCCATAGTTGTACCAGGCTTTTATCGCCCAGCCCTGCAAGGATCGCAAGCGACATGCCGTGAATGTTTCCCGAAGGGGTTGTTTCAGCGGTGTTGAAATCAGCATGTGCATCGATCCAGATAACGCCGAGCTTTTTATCGCGCGCTGCTCCGCGAACGGAGCCGATCGAAAGACTGTGGTCGCCGCCCACTACCAGCGGGAAACGTCCCGCCTTTACGGAGGTTGCCACGGCTCCTGCCACACGCCGTGACATCGGAATAATGCAGTCGATATATTTTAATTTCGGGTTGGTGATGCTGCACATCTCCGCAATGGGCACTTCGACATTGCCCTCATCTTGAATGACATATCCTAGTTCTTCGAGTTTTTGCTGTAAGTGCGCGTAACGAATCGCGCTGGGTCCCATGTCCACACCGCGGCGATCTGCGCCAAGGTCTATGGGGACGCCGATAATATCAATTTGCATGTAGGTCTCCTGAAGTTTGTATGAAACTAATTGCCTGAAGTTTGATAATGGTTTTCACGAACATAGACGGAAACACGGTTACGCCCCTCGGTTTTGGATCGGTAAAGCGCCTGGTCTGCAAATGATAACAAAGTCTCGCCAACATCAGCATGAACAGGATAAGAGGCGATCCCTGCTGAAAATGTGCATTGCAATTTTTTTCCATCATACTCAATGACCATTTCCTCAAATTGTTTTCTGAAACGCTCCGCACGTTTATATGCCGCTTCAGAGGTAACATCCGTCATCAGGATCACGAATTCCTCGCCGCCATACCTGCAGACAATATCACCCTGGCGGGTGTTTTCATTAAGAAAGTTTGCCAGAGATTGCAGCACAATATCGCCGCACTTGTGACCATACGTATCATTAAATTGCTTGAAGCGATCAATGTCAAGGATAAGGATGGAGTATGGGGCTTTTTCGCGGCTCGACCTCGCGGATTCCTGATCCAGCGCTTCGGAAAAATAGCGGCGATTGAAAGCCCCTGTTAACGGGTCGCGGATGGCTTGTTCCTGAAGTCTGGTGCGCAGGGTTTCATTTTCAGCCAATTGCTTTTGCAGCGACAGATTGACTTCTTTTAGCTTGTTCTCAAGCGCCTTGCTTTCTGTAATATCCCGCGCAACAATGACACGTCCCTCCAGAGTATTCAAACGATTGTAGATAGGTGTGACGATGAGCTCAAGCATGTGTGGCGGCGTCCCCGGGATCTCGATCTCTTCGCGCGAGAATTCCGTGAAAAAGAATCGATTCAACAGCTGAGGCCAGCCGCGAAAGACTTCCACCGGGTCTTGTCCGGATATCTCATTGATGGATTTCCCCAGCCATTTTTGAGCCATTAGATTTGCGTCCACAACGCGGTCGTGTGCGTCTACAACGAAGACCATTTCCGGGATGTGTTCCATAACCGTATCCCGGGCGATGGGTACCAGGTCAAACAGACTCAATCCGAAAATGCTTGCAACAAGCAAAATGGCTGTGACATTAAAAAAAAGGGGTGTTAGATCTACAGGGACAGATAGGAATGGCAGCAGCCTTGGGTTTAACTGGTAGATGATATTGATGGAAAAAGGGATGGTAACGGCCCCGATCAAATATAACATTTGTCTGCGATAGACCAGCCGTGACTGGATAAACCGCCAGATCAAAACCCCCGTCCCAACCAATTCCAATAGATAACTTTGAGCAAGAGCCAGCCAATACATGGGTCCGCGGCTGATGAGCAGTGGTCCTCCGGACTCCACTGCGGCCTGAGTGGATGTGTAATATAGATGGAACCAGCGTTCGGAGAAAATAAAGCACAAGGAGATGACCGGGATAACCCAGAACAACAGCATGATCGGTTTACCCGTCAGCCATTTATCCATCCTCGTGTATTTCAAAGTGAAGAAGAACCATAATACCGGCGCAGTGATAATGCCGATATTTTCCACTTTCAGCCAGAAATGTTTTGTCTCAAGGGTGGGTGATACTGTGATCATTGCGTAACTGAATGACCAGATGCCCAGTGCACACAGGGTCAATGTCATCGAGCGGATGCCGGGTTTCGCCGGCCTGCGGGATAGCAGCAGCGCAATTACAAATGCCGTTACAGCATTGGCAATCAAAATAACCGCAAAGATGATCCACTTGATATCCATCGATAGGCGTTCCGACGAGCTAAGCCGTTCGATAATACCCCACGTCCACGGAATATACCTGTCCGCGTTTGATGACTTGTTTTACGAGATTCGTGCCGTAGCGATACCCCACCTGGCGATAATCTGAAACGGAGAGGATTAACATATCCGCCTGCTTGCCGACTTCCAAAGAGCCGATCTTATCGGACCTGCGAATTGCGTGCGCTGAATTGATAGTAGATGCCGCTATGGCCTGGGCTGGGGTCAGCCCCATGGAACGGCAGGCAAGCGCAATCGCAAATTGCATGGATTCGTTCCATGTCGTGCCGGGGTTGCAGTCCGTGGCAAGAGCAAGAATGGCATCCGCTTCAAGCAATTTCTTGGCGGGGGTGTAATGACACTCCGCAAGCCCGAACGGCGTGCAGGGCAGTGATACGGCAACCGTATCCGATTTTCCGAGGGCGGCGATATCTGCATCCGAAGTGACAACGAGATGGTCTGCTGACGCTGCGCCCAGCTCTGCGGCAAGGGCAGCGCCGCCAAGGTTGTCAAATTCGTCAGCGTGGATCTTGAGCGGGAATCCCAGCGACCCAGCCTTCGTCAAAATTTGACGCGATTGTTCGAGGGTGAAAGCTTTGGTTTCGCAGAAAACATCCACAAAGGGCAGGGGCAGCCGCGGTGCGTGAGTCTCCCACCATTCTTTTAGCACGGGCAGCATGGTGTTGGCTACTTCATCGGTGTAGCCCTGCGGGTTATCCTTGAATTCAGGGGCAATGGCATGTGCGCCAAGGAAGGTGATGACCAGATCAAGCGGACTTTCATCGTCCAGCGCAAGCAAGGCTTTTAACAGGCGCAGTTCTGTGGAAGTTTGCAAGCCGTACCCGGTCTTTGCCTCGGCAGTAGTTGTGCCATGGGCAAACATACGCAGCAAACGCGGACGGGTCTGTGCAATGAGAGTCTCCATGCTGGCTGTGCGCGTGGCTTTGACAGTGGAAATAATTCCTCCGCCTGCCGCGAGAATATCGAGATAAGCCATGCCACCCATCTTCATCTCGAATTCATTGGCACGATCCCCTGCCCAGATCAGATGGGTGTGGGGGTCTACAAACCCGGGCATCAGCACACAGCGACTCGCGTCAAGGGTGGGCTCGTCCGGATAGGCATTCTTTAGTTCATCTGTGGTGCCGATTGCGATGATCTTTTCATCGCGAATCACAATGGCGCCGTTTTCAATAATTCCAAGCGTGCCAAGCGCTTTTCCGCGTTGCGGTCCGCCTGCAAGGGTAAGAAGCTGGGAAGCAGAATGTATAAGCATGATTTCACCGTATATTCATGATTGCCTGACCTTGTAATTTAACCACAGAAACGAGTGAATAGGGTGTTTATATTTGGGATATACCACTATCAGACGGTTGTTGCTCATTTTTGTCGAAAACCCGCCTTAATTTTCCCTTAGAACCTAACATAAATGTAAAATAAAAAAACCTTGATTCTTTTGCCAAAACCAATATTTAATGTACAATAAAAGCAATCACAGGAGGCCTTCCTGTGAAATTCAAAAGAAAGGAGAAATTTCCCATGTTATTTTCACCCAAGGAAAAAGGCCAGGGTCTTGTTGAGTACGCGCTGATTCTTGTTTTGGTAGCTATCGTTGTTATTGCAGCTTTGATGGTTCTCGGACCAATCATCGGTAACGTCTTCAGCGAAATCAACTCCAGCCTGTCCAGCTTCTAAGCTTACACTGTAGTTTCGATCAAAAATATCGTGAACATTTTTTTGTTCACGATATTTTTTAATAACTTTCTTTTCTGAAAGGCTAACATAACTGTTAGGGAAAATGCCCTTGACACACTTGCATTTTTTTACGAGAGATGTAAAATAAAGACAATCACTGGAGGCCTTCCTGTGAAATTCAAAAGAAAGGAGAAATTTCAAAATGTTATTTTCCCCCAAAGAAAAAGGCCAGGGTCTTGTTGAGTACGCGCTGATTCTTGTTTTGGTAGCTATCGTTGTTATTGCGGCTTTGATGGTTCTTGGCCCAATCATCGGTAACGTCTTCAGCGAAATCAACTCCAGCCTGTCCGGCGTGTAATTTCCCGCCAATCGCTTATAAAAAGCCCCGTCGTACGACGGGGCTTTTTATTTTTTGTACAAATAGATCAACTGCTCGCGGTCGAAAAAATCAATGTTCCAGCCGGGTAATTCAAAAGAAACAGTTACCACACGAGCGCCGGGTTTCAATTCTCTGCCTAATTTTTCCTGAAGACGGTTTCCGTGGTCAGATGTGAGATATGCGAAGACGATATCTGCGTCTTTCAAATTAGATTTGTAGAAATTTCCCGCCTCAACATGAACGTTGGAACTGACACCGTTTCTAAGAGCATTTATCCAACTGACAGCGCATTGCACAGGTCCGGCTTCGATTCCCACAGCGTTTAAACCAAATTCCTTTGCCGCCATGATCAATACCCTCCCATGACCAGAACCGAGATCGTAGAGCGTCTCTCCTGCCCGCGGATTTGCCAATTCCAGCGCCCTGCGGATACGCTCATCACGTGAGGAAACAGGCGGCAACCCATAAATTGCAGGAACCAAAACCCACAGCAGGGCAATCATAATGATAAATACTGCAAGAGCGCCGAAAAGAATCTGCATTACTTCCCCTTTTGCATTCTCCGCAATGCCAAAAGCCCTGCCAGGTTGAGCAGAACGGCTGTCAGCGCTACGAAAAGAAAGCCGAATTGCTGATAGATAAAAGCAGCGAGAAATGCGCCGAGTGCCCGTCCTATCGCATGGCCAGTGACGTTCATGGATAACATGGTTGCCCGCGCAGAAGGGACGAGTTCTGTCATTAGCGGGATGTGGCTGACCATCACATATTCAAAGGTGATGTAAAACAAGAACAAGCCAACCAAAGCACCTGTTTGCGTTTGCCCAATGAACGGGAGTAGGATCGAGGCCAGGGCATTGCCGACCAGCCCAATGGTAAGAGCGAGCGGCTTTCCCAGTCTGTCCGTGGTGAGGGCAACCAATCCCTCCCCGCTTAATTCAGAGATGCCGATCACAGCCGAGGCACCTGCGAGGGCAATAATCTTCAATCCAAAGGAATCTTCGAGCCAGACGCCGAAGATGATATTGACCACTTCGTTTGCGGCGCTGGCCCACAAAGCAATGGAAATTCCAGCCAGCGCAGGGATGGAAGTGAACACGGCGCGATAGCCGTCACGAGAATTGGCTGCGGGTTCATGGTGCGGGTCTTCGCTCGGAACCATCCGCCAAACGATAAGGAGAATTAGAGCACCTAGGGCAGTAAAGATCGGGAACGGTGCAGACCACCCGAAGCTGTTGATCAAAAAACCAACAGCAGGAACGCCTGCGATGAATGCCATTGACCAGGCAACTTCGGTGACGGCCAAAGCTGTACCGCGTTGTTCGTATGGAATGCGGTCTCCAAAGTAGGCTTGCATGGCGGGGTCAAACATATATTTTCCAACCATTCCAAGCAGCAGAGCGGCGGCAAGAGTCCAGATGGATGGGTATATCGCAACCAGACCAACTCCAAGAGTGAAAACGGAAATACCAACCAGCATGCCGAATTTGCGTCCACGGCGGTCGGCAAGAGGCGCAAAGAGCGGACTTGTTGTTCCAAGCAGGGAGCGTGCGGTCATCAGCAGAGACATGGTGGAAATATCCACGCCAAGGCCGCGCGCGAAAACTGATAAAAATGGATACACCATCCTGTGGGCGGTATTCAGGATGGTGCGAAGGAACATGAAGATGATAAGTTGATAGCGGATTCGCAAGGGAATTGTCAGTTGTTTGATTTAAGGGTCATGAAGAAGCGCGTCAGAAAATAGGCGGCGAGCAAAGCCAGCAGATTCAAGCCGACAAAGAATCCGATGATGACGTAATTCCCTGAGTTGAAGATCGGCGATGGAGGCGGGTGCATGATGTTTTCGGCGGTGGAAAATATCACTCGTAAAACAACAATATAGATGATGTTTGCCAGCGATGTAAGCCAGGAAATATTGAAGATCCACAAGCCGATTTGAAGCAAAACACCCGTTATTGCAAATATCATGGCGAGTCGGAATCGCGGCTCAGCGAGGAAGAGCCCGTTCCAATTGCTTTGCATGGCAAATAATGAAAGTGGAAGGTAGGTGATCCAGAAGATGATACCCGTACGGCCGAGCGCGGCAGACCAGGTGTGGAAAATGTCCTTACGCAGGAGCAAACCTAAAAGTCCGGCAAGCGCCGCGGCGAAGAAAGCAATTTCGGCAGTCAGCACCCAGGCTCCATGCAGGTAGACGATGCGCACATTGGCGCCTAGTGATTTCTCCTCGGGACCAAGAAGAGTCAGCATTGCGATGGCAATGACTGTGATGAAGAAATAAATAATTGGCGGTTTGAATTTGGACATGGCGTGAATTGTAATCGCATCCAGGCAATTTTGTTTAGTGACCAGTTCGTAATTATTAGCGAGTTCTATATATTTCGCATAACTTCTTTTATAATACTATTTATGGGTAAAGAAACTATCGGAAAAATCACATACGCAGCAGTGTTTCTGATTTGGAGCGCGTTCATTTTATCTGCATTTTATATCACACAGCGTCCCTTGTTTCTTCAAGTGATTAGTGGAACTATGGCAACGCTGTGGGCCGTTGCATTGGCTATCATCCTGATCGTGAACTCTGCAGCGTTGGGGTCTTTTTTATTCAAGCAGATGCAATTGTTCGTCAATCCCCATGAACAGATACTCCTTGGGACGGGGCTTGGCCTTGGCGTATTTGGTCTGCTCGGCTATGGATTGGGGGCAATGGGTGTTGCAAAACCGCTCATTTTACTTGCCATTCTTTTTGCCATATTGGGTTGGGTCTTTATCTCACAGCTTCATATCACGTTATGGAGTTGTTTACGCTCGTTTTTAATTTCATTTCGAGATACACAAAGTGATATTCCTGCATGGCTTCCGCCCGCTATTGCAGCAACCTTAATCATTGGTTTCATCTTTGCTCTCCTGCCTCCAGCCGAAGGGTTCGATGGATTGTTCTATCATCTTGCCCTGCCTGAAAGACTGTTGGCTGATCAACGGATAATTCCATATAATATTCTTCAATTCTGGTTTCCAGGCTTGATGGAAGGGAATTTTATTTGGGCTCTCGGTCTCGGTGCCGAGAGTACAGCACAATTAATCCATTGGACATTTTCGCTGCTCATGTTTGGGCTGGTGTGGGAATGGGCGTACGCAATATCTGGGAGCAAAATAGCATGGTGGTCTCTGGCTGTTCTAATCTCTATGCCGTCCCTTCCCTGGCTTTCGTCGTGGGCATATACAGATATTGCGCTTGCATTTTTTGGGCTCGCTGCTCTCTATGCTGTTTGGAAATCAAATGGCACAAATAATAGATGGAGCATTATCAGCGGCTTGTTTGCTGGAATGGCAATGGGTATCAAGTATACAAGTTTTATTGTGCCGATTTTTTGTGTTGCATTGTTCTTTTTATGGGGAAAAAATTTCTATGCAGGCATTGTCTCGATAATATCCTTTTCGTTGACAGCTGTTCTGACGGCGTCCCCTTGGTACATTCGCAACTGGGTTGTCATGGGAAATCCCTTCTACCCGTTTGTATTCGGCGGACGCTACTGGGACGTATTTCAAGCAGAATGGTATGCGGGCAGTGGTACAGGTATTGGATGGAATCCCATTGAACTTGTTCTGTTGCCGTTCAACATCACGCTCGGTCATCGCGACCAAAATTATTTTGATGGACGCATCGGCGTATTATTTCTCCTGTTCCTCCCGCTTGCAGTTTGGGCACTCTGGAAAAATCGTTCCGCCTCCGAGTCTGCGCGAAAAGCCTTTTTTATATTTGGTGAATTTGCCCTGCTCAATTATCTGTTCTGGACTTTAGGTGTTACTCAAACGATATCCCTTTGGCAGTCGCGTCTACTCTGGCCTGGCCTTCTCTCTCTCTCCATTCCCATTGGATTTGGCATCACGCTTCTGTCCAAATTGGACCTGCCGCGCTTTCGAATGAGTTTTATCTATACTGTGATCATTGGCTTCATCATTACAATGACCTTGCTCGACAATACCTTGAGCCTGATAGTCCGTAGACCTTTGCAATATGCCCTTGGGATGGAATCGCGACAGTCCTACTTTCAGCGGGTGCAGCCCCGTTATTCATCCGCTCTTGAACTGGTGGACTCGACACCGCCCGATGCATTTGTGTATTTCATGTTTGAACCGCGTAGTTACAATATGCCTCGCAAAGCTCAACCGGACCCGATCAACAACAATCTTGCGCACGATTACTTCCTGTACGGAAATGTGGATGCGATCCTGAATGATTGGAAATCGAAAGGGTACACCCATATCCTCCTTTATAAATATCCGACCTACCAACAATTTTCAGAACAATTTGACCCAATTTTGCCCTTTCTAGAGTTGGAAGCCACAAATGAGTACTTTAAGCTATATTCTATTAAGCAGTGATTAACGCTTCAAGTTCGTTTGCTTGACAATCCATTTGCATGTGGATACACTAAAAACGTTCGAGGCGCAGCCGCCTATGTTTTCATTGGAATATATAACCCCCACATGAAACATTCATCGATACTCGGGCCACCACGGATGCGTGGTGGCCTTATTTGTTCGGCAAAACTCATTTGAAATGAGTGTGGAATTAAATTCAAAAACCCTGTTGTGGAGAAATACATGAACGAGTATTGGCCGATTGTTGTAATTATTTTGCAGCTGATCTTTTTGGAAGGGATATTATCCATCGATAATGCGGCGGTGATTGGGGCGTTGGTGTCTCCTCTTCCTGATAATCAGGAAGTACCATGGCCAGGCAGGCTGGAAAAGCTTGGAAAGATCCTGCATCCCTTTCTTGGTTTTCAAAGATTGGCAGCCTTGCGCGTGGGATTATTGGGAGCTTATGTTGGCCGCGGGGCAATGTTGTTTTTTACAAGCTTCCTCATTCACAACTCCTGGATCAAGTTGATCGGCGCAGTTTATTTGATCCACCTCGCATTTGACAATTTGGAAGATATGGCTGGCAGCGGCGATGATGATGGGATCATTGAACCGATCAAGGTGCGTTCGTTTTGGGCAACCGTGCTGACTGTTGAGACTATGGATCTTGTCTTCAGCATTGATAATGTTGTTGCGGCTGTTTCCCTGTCTGAGCAGATATGGGTGGTATTGTTGGGAGTTGGCATTGGCATTCTAACAATGCGTTTTGCTGCCGGAGTTTTTAGCTATGCCGTGGAACGCGAACCGATCTTGAAGCAGGCTGCGTACATTCTCGTGTTGAACATTGGCGTAGAGTTAATCCTCGACCAGGTCTGGCATGTCGAAATATCAGACCTGGCACGTTTTGGAATTTCAATATTAACCATCTTGCTTGCCCTGGCATACGCACACATTCCGTTTCTGCAAAAGTTTCGCTTTGTGTTAACTTGGCTTGCACAAGGGATTGGCATCATCAATGAATTTGTAGACTGGTTATTCGTGCCTTTTAAAGCTGTCTTTGATCTTGTTGTTGGATTGTTTGTTCGTTCATCCAGAACGCAGACGGTAGAATAATATAAAACAGGGATTGCTCGTCAAGCAATCCCTGTTTTATATTTCAGTCCTTCAATTCCTTTTCCATCCACACCAGATGAATGGTTCCCAGGTGAGGGGTCGGGATCCCGGCGATATGGTACCCATGTCTTTCAAAATAGGCTGTAGCGGTTACACGAGACATGGAGCCTAAGGTTTTGAACTTTCGTTCTCGTGCGCGATTTTCCACAGCTTCAATCAACAGCCTGCCAACTCCCTTATGCTGGTGAGCCGTTGCAACAGCCAAATGAGAAACATTCCCCACATTGGGTGCCTTCTCATACAATTTAATCACACCTACTACTTCACCTGTTTGCTCATCCACTGCCATAAAATGTTCGCTGATCGGTTCATAGTCATCTTTTTCAGTCCCTTTTGGATGTCCCCAAGGTTCTCGTAAAACCTTATATCGAAGTGCGTAGTACGCCTTAAACTCCTCTCGAGTCCTCGGTGTTTTTATAATAGGCATGTTCCCTCCAGAATGAAGCATCAATTACTTCAGACATTATACTGCTGAACAGAATTGATAATTTCCCTCCTTGACAGTGAATTTAACACTGGAGTACACTATCTGCGGGTTGGGGAGTAGCCGCCTGCGGTTGGGTGCAGGATACGTTGCCGTCATCTCATTGGCTTAAATGCCATCGGCAACGCGGACGCTTAGACGTTTGGCGAGACTATCACGGAGGCGTGGTGGTCTTGTTTTAATTTAGAGACTAGGCAGACAAAAACCATTTGGTATCAGGAGATTTGCATGGCACACGAAGAGACAACGCAGCAGGAATGGTACGCGCTTAAAGCGGAGGATGTCCTTAAACATTTGGAAGTACATAATGAAGGCCTGACAACCGCAGAGGTGGAGAAACGCCTTGCACACTATGGTCCCAATCAACTGCGTGAAGCGCCGCGTCCGGGCTTTCTGACCATCTTGTGGGCGCAATTGAACAGTTTTGTGGTGATCCTTTTGATCATCGCTTCAGTTATTTCTGCATTGCTTGGTGACTATGTGGAAGCTGCCGCCATCATGGCGATAGTCGTCTTGAATGCAGTACTTGGCATTGTGCAGGAACAACGCGCTGAGCAGGCATTGGCAGCGCTTAAGAAACTTGCGGCGCCAGACGCGCAAGTGATCCGTGATGGCGTGCGGACTTCTGTGCCCTCCTATAATCTTGTGCCGGGTGACATTGTCTTTTTGGAAGCAGGGAATTTTATTCCCGCGGACCTGCGCCTGCTCGAAGCTGTCAACCTGCGTGTAGAGGAAGCCTCGCTGACGGGGGAATCGCTGCCTGTGCAAAAGAATGCAGTCACCGTACTTGAGAAAAACGTTCCGCTTGGAGATCGAAAGAACACTGCCTTCATGGGCACCGTTGTCAACTACGGGCGCGGACGCGGTGTGGTGACCAGCACGGGCATGCACACACAACTTGGCCTTATTGCCACCATGCTCCAAAATGTGGAAACGGAAGAGACTCCGCTGCAAAGAAGGCTGGACCAACTCGGCAAGTCATTGAGCATTGGTTCGCTCATATTGGTTGCCGTTGTATTTATTGTTGCGCTTTTCAACTACACCGAAATTGGCGGCTTGTTCTCTGCGCCTTTGGATTACCTCAAAGAATTCGCCGCGGAAATTACCGAAGTTTTCATCATTGCCATCAGCCTTGCGATTGCCGCCGTTCCTGAGGGTCTCCCTGCCGTGGTTACCATCTCTCTCGCGCTCGGTATGCGCGAAATGGTGCAGCGCCACGCGCTCATCCGCAAGCTGTCTTCTGTGGAGACGCTGGGTTCAGCCACGACAATTTGCTCCGACAAAACTGGAACATTAACCCAAAACGAAATGACCGTCACCCGCGTATGGGCAGATAATCAATTCATTCACGTCACAGGAACAGGATATACACCCAACGGCGAATTTCAAGTGGACGGCAAAAAAATAAATGTGGATGAATACCCCGCCATTCTTTCGACACTCTGGCTCGGTCTGTTGAACAACGACTCGACCATCGAATCCACTGGCGAGAATGATTCATCCAAAACCTATCGCATCGTTGGCGACCCGACAGAGGGTGCTCTGCTAGTGGCAGCAGCCAAAGCTGGAGCGATCCACGTCGAAATTGACGAGGCCTATCCGCGCGAAAACGAAGTGCCCTTCGACTCAGAACGCAAACGCATGATCACCATTCACGATGTGCGCAACCCGAATCCAAACGACCTGTCTCCTTTTTACGATGAAAAACACAAGGATTGGGATGTTATTGCAGTCAAAGGTGCGCCGGATATTGTGCTTGAGTTGTGCACGAAATATCAAGGCATGGACGACAAGCC
Source organism: Anaerolineales bacterium (assembly GCA_014860805.1). Taxonomy (GTDB): domain Bacteria; phylum Chloroflexota; class Anaerolineae; order Anaerolineales; family Villigracilaceae; genus Villigracilis. Next base: position 6,325 of record JACZJB010000006.1, on the reverse strand, counting down.
GCGCGAAATGACAAAGGAAGCAAAAGAACGCATTCTTGCCGCCAACGATGTCATGACCAAAGACGCCTTGCGCGTGCTTGGCTTTGCCTATCGTTTGGAAAAAGATGTTCCTGATAATCCAGAAGACCTCAAAGCCGATGATCTCGAAAAAGAGCTCGTCTTTGTTGGCTTGCTCGGCATGATCGATCCGCCGCGGGCTGAAGTAAAGCCTGCGCTCGAAAAGGCGCGCCATGCAGGCATCCGTACGGTGATGATCACAGGGGATTTTCCAAATACAGCCAAAGCCATCGCCGAGTCAATTGGTCTGCTGCGCCCCGGTAAAAAGGTAATGACAGGCGCCGAGCTTGACAAGATTGACGATAACGAACTTAAGAATGTCATCGAGGATACAGACGTGTTCGCCCGTGTTTCCCCTGAACACAAAATGCGCATCGTGGATGCCTTGCAAGCCAACGATGAGATCGTCGCCATGACGGGTGACGGCGTGAACGATGCTCCTGCCATCAAACGTGCAGATATTGGCGTGTCGATGGGGATTACCGGCACAGATGTGGCAAAAGAAACCGCAGACATGGTCCTCACTGATGATAACTATGCCAGCATCGTCTCGGCTGTGGAACAGGGGCGCATCATCTACAGCAACATCCGCAAATTTGTGTTTTTCCTGCTCTCTTCCAATGTGGCGGAGATCATGATCATTTTCCTCGCGACGTTGGCAGGTTTGCCCGCTCCGTTAACTGCGATTCAATTGCTTTGGCTCAACCTCATCACGGACGGTGCGCCTGCGTTGGCTCTTGCCATGGAAAAAGGCGATCCCGATATTATGGATCAGAAGCCGCGTGCCAAGAATGAACCCATTATCAACCGTTCGATGGGGATCGGGATTATTATTCAGACCTTTGCTCAAACAAGCACGGTACTCGGTGCATTTGTCGCAGGGTTGGCATGGCATCTCGAAGCAGGAGCAGTTATCCCCGCAGGTTCGAACGTTTTGTCATTCGTGTTGAATCATGAATGGCGCGGCGTTGACGTTCAGACAGCGGAAACGATGGCTTTCGTTACCTTGTCGCTCGCTGAATTGTTCCGCGCTTATACTGTTCGCTCGGAACGCGCGTCCATTTTCAAGATCGGTATTTTCTCGAACAAATACATGCAGTACGCGGTGGGGATTTCCATTGCATTGCTGTTGATCGTGTGCGCTGTGCCTTTCCTACAGCCCATCTTCAATACTCACTTCCTCAGCGCCCGTGAATGGGGGTTGGTGCTCGGTCTGGCAATCATGCCTGCTGTTGCAGAGGAAATTACAAAGTTCTTCCTGCGAAGAAGAGAAAAATAATAGAAATAAAAAATCTCCCGCAAAAGCGGGAGATTTTTTATTTGCCCTTCTTTAGAAAGGAATGCATTTCTTTCAGAGTTTGTTTCCATGTGGTTTCGGCGTCCAGCTTGCGTTGAATATTCTTTGCGCGCTGGTGCATAATCTCAATTACGCGTTCATCTTCGCCGGCATCCAGCCAGAAGCCGTGACCATTGGAGGCGCAATAATCCAGTTTCAGGTCGTAGAGACGATATTGAAATTCATCCAATCCATTTCCACAATGAGGACAGGGGTAAGATGTTTTGGATTGAAAATGCACGAGAGAGCCTTTATGAGGATCGTCGTCAAAGGCAGTGTCTTCCAGTTTGTCCAATTCGGGCGAATCCAACCACATGCCGCGGCAGTTGGGACACGAATCCACTTCGATCATGCCTTTGTAAAATTTTTTAACAAGGTCAGAATTACATTTAGGACAGTTCATTGCTTATGTCATTGCGAGGACGATATAGTTCCGCCCGAAGCAACCTCCTCATCCATCACACGATTTACCATTTCATCCACAGAGCCATTGTTTGGTTTCAAATCCATCCAAAGCAAAAACTCCACGTTTCCCTTTGGCCCCAATAATGACGATTTGACCAATCCGCGCAAGCCAAACCCTTCACTTTTTGCATAGGTTAATACATCCAGCAAAACCTGCTTGTGAATTTCGGGGCTGCGGATGACACCGTCGCCACGGGAGACATCTTTTTTGCCTGCTTCAAATTGAGGTTTGATCAGGCAGATTAATTGGGTGTTTTGTGAAACCCATTTTTTTATGGCTGGCAACAATACCTTCAAGGAAATAAATGAAGCATCCACTGTAATAAAATCTATTTTTTCAGGCAGGGACTCGACAAAGCGCGCGTTGGTTTCTTCCATCACTACAACGCGGCGGTCGTTGCGCAATTTCCAATGCAGGATGCCTTTGCCCACGTCAATGGCGTAGACTTTTGATGCGCCGCGCTTTAACATGCAGTCTGTAAAGCCGCCCGTGGAGGAGCCTACATCCGCACAGACGAAACCTTTTAAGTCTATGGCGAATGCGTCCAACGCGCCGTCCAGTTTTTCTCCGCCGCGAGAGACGAAGCGCGGGCCGGAGTCAACTGTCAGCGTGGACTTTGTATCAGTGCCAGTGGCAGGTTTGAGCGCGACTTGATCGTTCACCCGCACCTGTCCCGCCATAATCAAGGCTTGGGCTTTGGCGCGCGAATCTGCCAATCCACGTTCCACAAGTAAAACATCTAAACGAATTTTGGGCATGTCCCTATTTTACTTGCAGTGATGATATAAACGGAAAACTGGAGAAATTTGATGAAACGCTTATTGATTGCGCTTCCGCTTCTGCTGATAATTCTGGCTTGCGGGCTTGTTCCGCTTCGTGCGCCTGCGACGGAATTATCTGTGCCCGTTGTCGAGACTTCAACTTTCGAACCAACGCCAATCACGTTATCAGTAATTCATCCATTTCCGCAGCATGTGAGCTATGCGCCGAATAGCATTTTGCCGAGTCACCGCACACGCGAACAGATGGATGATGATGTGCGTGTTTTTTATGATTATTGGAAATCAGAATATCTGGCTGAGGCAGGCGCGAATTCCGCAGGAATGATGATGTACCGGATTGCGTTTGGGAAAGACCAGCCGGCTTACGAAACCACAGTTTCCGAAGGGCAGGGCTATGGCATGTTGATTTTGCCAATGATGGCAGGATACGACCCTGATGCCCAGGTCATTTTTGACGGGATGTTGGCTTTTGTTCGGGAGCACCCCAGTGAAATTGACCCGCGCCTTATGGATTGGAATGTGCCTGAGCCTGAAGGTAACGCCAGTGCTTTTGACGGGGATGCTGATATTGCCTATGGTTTGCTTTTGGCGGATGCTCAATGGGGCAGCAACGGGCTTGTGAACTACAAAGCAGAAGCAGTAAATATGATCGGTGGGATTCTTGAATCCACCATTGGCGGAGAGAGCCGCTTGCCGATGCTGGGAGATTGGGTGAATGTAGGCGAACCTCAATATAATCAATATGCGCCCCGCTCTTCAGATTTTATGCTGGCTAATTTCCGCGCATTTGGCAGGGCGACGAATAACCCCGTTTGGGAGGATGTGGTTGTCCAGAGTCAGAATACAATGATTGCGATCCAAACGAATTACAGCCCGGAGACGGGCCTGCTTCCTGATTTCATTGTGCAAGGCGAACCGGCTCCGCCTTATTTTTTGGAGAATTCCACCGACGGTTCCTATAATTACAACGCAGGGCGCGATCCCTGGCGGGTGGGGTCGGACGCTCTGCTCCATGATGACACGACTTCCCGCGCAATTGTCCAAAAACTATCTCATTGGGTTGAGGCAAACGCAAATGGCGACCCGTACAAAATCCGCGCAGGATATGAATTGAACGGCTCACCCCTGCCTGACAGCAATTACTTCACAACTTTCTTTGTCGCCCCATTGGGCGTTGCCGCCATGACCGATTCCGCCCAGCAGGAATGGCTGAATGCCATTTATGATTCAGTTTACAACACTCGCCAGGATTACTACGAAGACTCAGTAAATCTACTGTGTTTGCTGGTGATGACCGGCAATTTTTGGACTCCCTGAAACAGATGGAAATACAGGTAAAATATCCACTATGTTAACTGCATTATTCAAAACCATGCGCCCGCGGCAGTGGACGAAAAATATATTCATCTTTGCCGCGCTTGTCTTCGACAAACAACTGTTGAATGTTGATTCTTTCCTGCGGACTCTGGCAGGTTTTGCATTGTTCTGTCTGATCTCCTCCAGCGTGTATATCTTCAATGACATCGCTGATGTGGAGGCAGACCGCCAGCACCCTGAAAAGAAGAACCGCCCGATTCCATCCGGCAAGCTCCCAATCAGCCTTGCATGGGTTGCCGGCATCGTATTGGTCGTCACCACTTTTGTGATCTCCTATTTTTTGGCGCCCGGCTTTGAAGCGGTTGTAATTATTTATTTCCTACTCAACATGGCCTACACAAAATGGCTTAAACATATTCCGATTGTGGATGTGCTTGTCATTGCAGCGGGATTCGTATTACGTGTTCACGCAGGTGTGACGTTGATCTCCGTTGAACGCTTCTCTCCCTGGCTGTATGTGGTTATGACCCTTCTCTCGCTTTTCCTCGGCTTCGGCAAACGGCGTGCCGAGATCGCATTGCTTGCACAAGGAGCGGGTTCGCACCGCAAAGTTCTGGATGGCTATACCCTGCCGCTTCTCGATCAATACATCATGATTGTTTCGGGAACCACCATCGTATCCTATTCGCTTTATACTTTTTCCGCACCCAACGTCCCGGAGAACCATAGTATGATGCTCACCATCCCATTCGTGGTGTACACCATCTTTCGCTATCTTTATCTTATTCAAGTGGAAAACATTGGCGGTTCCCCGGAAGAGATTCTGCTTACTGACCGTCCATTTCAACTTGCGATGATCCTTTGGGGAGCGGCCGTACTGGCTATCTTCTACCTCTTGTGAAAGCATCTGCGCCCGGTAAGATCATCCTTTTTGGTGAACACGCGGTGGTGTACAGCCGCCCTGCGCTTGCCGTGCCTGTGACACAGGTTCATGTGGATGTGGAAGTTGTCGATTCGCCACGCAAAGGGATTTGGATTCACGCCCCCGTCATTGACCTGCACGCCGAATTGACTACGCTTCCTTCTGACCATCCAGTTGCTTCTGTTATTCTCAAGCTGTTTCAATTCTTCGATATTTCCCAAACGCCTGACCTCAAAATTGATATTTCATCCACCATCCCCGTTGCGGCAGGGCTTGGCTCTGGCGCGGCAGTTTCTGTAGCGTTGGTCCGCGCCCTTGCGCCCCATGTTGCCTACCCGCTGACAAATCGGCAGGTCAACGAATTGGTCTACGAGATCGAAAAACTTCACCACGGCACTCCCTCGGGGATTGATAACACCGTCATCACCTATAACATGCCTGTGTATTTCATCAAAGGCCAGCCGATCGAAACCTTCAAGACAGGCAAGCCCTTTACTGTCGTTGTTGGCGACACGGGAGTCCCTGCCTTGACAATAGAATCCGTGGGCGATGTGCGCCGCTTATGGCTGAGAGACACAAATCATTTCGAGAATATCTTCAATGAGATTGCACAAATCTCTTTGATTGCCCGCCGCTCCATCGAAAGCGGCAAACCTGAATTACTTGGCGAGCTCATGGACCATAACCATGCCTTGCTTCAGGAAATGACCGTTTCCTCTCCTGAGTTGGACAAGCTGGTTACAGCCGCGAAGGATGCTGGAGCACTCGGCGCCAAACTCAGCGGCGGTGGACGGGGCGGCAACATGATCGCGTTGGTGGAGCAAGCCCGGGCGGAGTCTGTGGCGAGTGTATTAATCTCCGCAGGCGCAAAACGGACGATCATCACGGAGATCGGTTGAACATCGTGTTTTCATAGGAAAGTCGTTGGTCATTTGGTGGGTGATTTTTTTAATGCAATTCCTGGTTCTGTTCGCTAGATTGCCTTCGGGAAAAGGATGGGTGGTTTATGCCAATATAATTTGGCTTGACCTCGAAACCCTAGTATTATTGGAGACGGGCTTTGCAGTAACGATTATCCGCTTTTGGGATGTTCCAAGTGGCTCTGTGTTGAGACGGTTTTGTGGTGCAGCCAATACATTTGGAAATTAATTGGTTAACCTGGCAATAAAATGGGAGAACCAATCAGGCTCTCCCATTTTTGATTTTTTATCTGTCGTTGATATGATGCCAATGAATCTCTTCACCTCCATCCTTCCTTATCTCGCTGTGTGGGCAGGATTGTTTTTATTCAAAAATGCGTGGTTTACGCTGATCGGATTTCATATCGCTATTTTGCTTGCACTTCTGGTGATACGACCTGCTGTTCCCCTTAGTATTCTGTTCAAAAGCAAATCTGCCAGGTGGATTTTGTTCAGCGTACTTTTTTGCAGCACCAGTGGAATCGG
>JACZJB010000090.1 GCA_014860805.1 Anaerolineales bacterium | reverse complement strand
GGCAATGCCTATGTTGCGCAGGTTTTCGCTGAAACCCATCGCGGGGATGACATACCAATCCATCAAGCCCACGGCAATCGCTGTGATGATGGATGCAAGATAGTCGCCGCGCACGCCGAGGGGACGCTTGTTTTTCCAGATGGGTCCTGCCAGCCAGCCGACAATCAGACCGACTACAATCATGGCAACGATCAAAATTACCACATTCATATTATTCTCCTTTATTTCAAATCCTCAACTGACCAGCGAGTCAGTTATTGACTTAAAAAAATAGGCGCGATGTTATACGCGCGCCTGCACTCCTTCTAATAACAACTTCATCCCAGAGTGGATGTGTTTTTCAGGTTCAATCATCGATCTGTCATACACCCAAAGCAAGAGCGTTCCTTCGATCATCGCGCCCATTGCGATTGCCACTTCACGCGTATCCACCTGGCGAAATTCACCTGTTTCAACGCCGCGCTGGATGATCGGAATCAGAATATCCAGATAACGATTGATATATTTCTTCAAAGCAAGTTGCACATATTTATTCCGAAACGCTAAAGCGAGAAATTGATAGACAATAGGGATGAGGCGAAGCCAACCAAGGACGTCCTTGGCTAGCAGGTCAGTCAATTTCCAAATCGTATCGGTTGCACTCAATTCATCCTGGTTCAAGGTTTCCAATTGCTTGAACTCACGTTGGATCATGCGGTCAAGGATGGCGATAATTAAATCATCCTTGCTTTTGAAATAAAGGTAAAGAGTGCCTTTGCTCAAACCTGTTTTATCGGCGATATCATCCATGCGCGCCTGGTCAAAGCCTTTTTGGGTGAAGACATCTTCAGCGGCATTAATGATCTGGATTTTGCGTTCGTCACTAACGTTGGGGCGAGGGGACATAGGGTTTTCTCTTATGGAATATAAATGACTGACGGGTCAGTTATTTATATTATATTGGGTTAAATCGATCTGTCAAGGGCATGTTTAATGATATGACGATGTTTCGAAGCGTACTCGTAAACTCTATGGATTTGATTTCTGTATTATCCATGATCTACGCCTCTCGGTATTCGAGACTCTTGTGCCAGACTTGTGCGGTATGTGCATTAACAGAAGCCATTGCTCTTAAGTCTGTGATCGAAGATTGCCACTGTTACTAAAAAGAACCATGAATTTCATGGTTCTTTTATTTTTTATAGTTTGCGTTATGTAATTACCACCCGCAGTTTGGAGTGGTACTGACGCCTGCTGATATTCCCACGCGTTTATACATGGTCACGTTAGTGAAAGGTTCGCCAAGAATCCCGTCGTGGATGGCCCATGAACGTTTGCGAATGCTGTTCGCCGCTTCCAACATGCGGAATGGGGTGGAGCCATCCAAATGTGCAAATAAATCTCCACCGGGTTGAAAGCCTTCGTGAATGCTGTTCATCAGGCGTTTGCCCATTTGATAGGTGAAACCGTAGCGTTCGAAGATGACGGCATTGTGATAATACAATGGCTCGACGAAATACATGCTATGACCAAGCGCGGTGATAAAGCTTTCAAACGTATCAATGGCTTGGCCAAGCAATCTTAATCCGCGTCGCACCTGACCCGGAGCCAGCCCAGCCTCAAGGGCAGTTTTTTCCGCTTCAACATTTCTTTGCAAAGTGCCAAATTTTGTCGGCGTGCCGTTAGGCATTTTGTCCACGTCAAAGCGGGGGGAGGCTGGATCATTGAGGATGTAAAGCAAAACATGAATCTGCCCATTGAGCGTGTCTGTCAAATGGGCATACAGGATCGGGTCGGGAAAATCAATTTTATGGAACAGCCTCATTTCCACATCGCTGGAGCCTGAAGCAAAACGAAATTGCAGGAGGTTATACCCGGACGCGGAAGTAAGCGGAGGAATGTTGTATTTTTCCAAAAGTTGAACGGGAATATAACGTGAATAAATCGCACGTTTTTCTGCCTCTGGCAGCAGGTTGATTCCGCCTATCGTAGAAGGGGACATGGGTGCAACTTTCCTCTTTCATTTTTTTGATGAAAGAACAGCATATTATCGTATTCGAGTCGCTCTTTCGTTACTACGGGCTTCATCGCGCTTGGCGATGGTGGCGCGTTTGTCGTATGCTTTTTTGCCTTTGGCAAGGGCGATTTCGATTTTAGCGCGTCCATCCTTTAAATATACGCGCAGGGGGACAACGGTCATGCCTTTAATGCGGACGTTGTTCCACAACTCTATGATCTGCTTTTTGTGCAGGAGCAGGCGGCGCTTGCGTTTGGGTTCGTGGTTAAAGTGTGTACCTGCCTGTTCATATGGGGCGATATGCGCTTCCATAAGCCAGGCTTCCCTGCCTTCTTGAACATCCACATAGGCTTCCTGAATGCTGATCTGCCCTGCACGGATTGATTTGATCTCTGATCCATGCAGGGAAATGCCCGCCTCGAATTTTTCCATGAGGAAATACTCGAAACTGGCTTTACGATTGAGTGCAATTACTTTTATGTTTTCGGTCACGGGATGATTTTAGCATGAATTGTTCTGTGAAGGTTTATCCCCATTTGAGCAGGTAAATGCCTGCAACTATGCGTAAAACGCCGAAAAGGATAAGCGCAGGGGCCAGTCCCATTACATCTGCAGTGAGCGGGCCGATGATGGAGCTGGTGAGTATCGCGAAATTGAAGATGATGGTGTACCAGGCGAGGTGAGAGGGACGGTCGTGTGCGGGGATATTTTCAAGCATGTAGTTGGCGTATGCGCCGTTGACAAGGGCAAATAAAAACCCGCCGAGGAAGGAGAGTGCATAGAAATGCCATACGTTTGTTGCAAATGCCAGCATGAGGGGGTAAGTTGCCATGCCTGCCACTCCCCATCCCGTCACTTTTTTGTGGCCGTATTTTTGAACAATGCGCCCAAGCTGGGTGGAGGCTATTAACACGGAAAGATAGTAGAAGGCTGTACCATTCCCGAGATGGCTGTCATTGAGATTTAGGACGCGTACATTGAAGAGAGGGTACAGTGGAGCCGACAAGTAGTGGACGAAGTGAAAGAAAAAGAGCGCCAGCAAAACATTCTTGAAATGGGAATTCCAGATGTCAAGGCGGAGGATTGAGTTGATGCTGCGGGTGGGCTTTCCTGGTAGATCAGAAACAGGTATCGGTGTAGAAGGAAGCGGAGCAGTGTCATCCTGCACGGGTTTGACGTGGAAGATGTGATAGCTGCTCATCGCTGCGCCGAATGCCCCGATTGCAAAGACGATCTGATAGCCGCCGGGGAAGATCATATTTTTTAGAATATAGCCTGCAATGAGCGAGGTGAGCATGTAGGCTATTGCGAATGTAATGTTGCGAGTGCCCGCCACTTGCGCCCTGAACCGGCTGGGAACGGCCTCGGCAAAAAGTGCATTGAAACCGACGCCAAGCGGGGTGAGCGGAATTGCCATAAAAAATGTCAGGATGATGAGCGCCCAGATCTGACCTTGTTCATCAAAGAGCCAGGGAAGCGGAATAAATAGCAAATAGCCAATGCGGAAAATAACCGATGACCAAAAGACTGCGCGCCCTGTATGCCGCTTGCTGATCCAGTGACCCGCTGGAATGGCGAGGAAAAGATTTACAACGGCAGACATGGCGGTGAGCAAGCCGATCTGCAAGCCCGTTGCGCCGAGGCGCGTGGCATAGACGTTAAGAAAATTCACTACGGTACCGCTGAGTACGCCGTACCAGGCAATGTCGAGATATAAATTCGAAAAATTGGATCGATATTTTTCGGGGATATCTGATTGTCGAAACAGTTTGAAACGCATGCCGATGATTATAACAATATCCGAATTTTATTTTGGACCAAGGTTGGCGCTGTATAACCTCAAAAAACGCTTACCCCATCCACTATTTTTCGAGAACATATAGGGCATGCTTCATTATTGCGGCAGAAGTCTTGTGCTCTTGATTGGATAACTTTAGGTCTAATTGGCTAAAAATGGATTTCCATTCGTCGTCCCGCTTATTTGTGTGAGGCTGGTTGTAAAATTCCAGGTTCATAAGGCTGTCCAGCGCGGCGGTTAGGAATTTATGAGCGGGAGATGTGACGATGTCTTCAAAAACGAGGATTTTTCTTGAGACCCGCTTGGCTTCGACCAGTACTTTCATCGGGTCGGGTGTGTGGTGTAATACAAATAGAATTAGCGAAGTTTCGAACTGGTTGTCTTTGAACGGCATCCTGTGCCCGTCGTATATGGTTGGCAAGACGGTATCCACGATGCTGAAATTTTCAATATCCAACGGGAATACTTTTAGATCTTGTTTGATTAGCGCTTCAGTCACAGTGCAACTGGCGGGTCCGATATCCAGAATGAGATCATCTTTATTTAGATATGGGGAGACTGTGTCTGCCAGGCCTTTTGCCCTGGTATTTAATATTTGATATACCAGTCTTTTGGAAAGATCATATTTGTATAAAACATCGAGTAGTTTGTTGGAGCTTTTCATTGTTGCAACACTCCTCCTGAAGCTTTTCGTACAAGGATGTGGGAATCGATGCCTTAATAAACAAGCATCAGAAATTGCAATTGCAGCATTTTGCAATGCCGAGAATTATAGTATATTGTAATCAATGAATATAACCATTTTAGCGGTAGGCTCCCAGGGAGATGTTCAGCCATACCTTGCCTTGGCTGTCGGGTTAAAGAATGAAGGCTATAACGTTACATTTGCGGCAAATTCGAACTTTGCCGGCTTGGCGGCCAGTTATAACTTAAAGTTTTTTCCAATTCGGATGGATTCTTTTAAGTTTATACAAAATAGTCAGACGCAATCCTGGCTGGATGCCGAATCGATCTTTGACCTTGTTTTGAGCACCAATCGGGTTGTCAGGCCCATGCTGGGCAAAATCATGATGGATGTCTTCGCTGCCTGTCAGGGAAGCGAGGCAATTATCTATCATAGTTATGCCCTGCCTTTTGTCCACTATTTTGGCAAACAGTTGGGCGTCCCTTGTATCCCGGCAAGTTTGCATCCAATGCCAACGCGGTCTTACCCGGCTATCTTGTCGAATATCAGACGGAGTCCGAGCAAGACACTGAATTTGCTGACGCACTTGCTTGTTCATCAAATTTCCTGGCAGGTGTTTTTACCCGTTGTACGGAAGCATTGGAGTGGGCGAAACAAGGTTCCGGTCATTGGCCCATATAGGGAAATTTTAAAAGGACGAGAACCAATATTATGCGGATACAGTCCGCTTGTTTTACCAAAGTCTGAGGATCTTCCTGAGCATGTAATTGTTACCGGATATTGGTTTCTAAATCCGTATCCAAATTGGCAGCCTGACCCTGCTCTACTTGCATTTTTGAAGTCCACTCCGCGCCCAATCTATATTGGCTTTGGAAGTATGGGAAATCCTGCTAAAAACCAAGATACGGCAAACGTAATTCTTGAAGCTCTGGCAGAAACTGGTCAGCGGGCGGTTTTGTCTACGGGATGGAGCGGCTTGGGGGCTGATCAACCGTTGCCAAAGAATATTTTTTTAATTAAAAACACTCCGCACCGCTGGCTGTTTCCTCAAATGGCGGCGGTTGTGCATCATGGCGGGGCAGGGACAACTGGGGCTGCATTAAGTGCGGGCGTCCCGAATATCGTCATCCCTCATTTCGGAGATCAATATTATTGGGGGAGACGAGTTGCTGAACTTGGCGTTGGGCCCGAACCCGTCACGCGGAAAAAACTTTCAGGTGGAAACTTGGCCGCGGCAATTACCACGGCTTTGCATGATCCTGTCATGCGTGGGCGGGCAGCCAACTTGGGGGAAAAGATAAATGCTGAAGACGGTGTTAATTATGCTGTCCAGGTTATCCGTAAGTATATTTAGAAAAGCAAAGTGTCAATTAGATTTTCAGCTATGACGAACGAAATCCCAAAACCTAAATTCCAGAGTTCCAGTTTCAACTGCCAGCGCTCCTGCGTAATTCGGATGTATTTCCAGTGAAAGCAAAGACCAGCAGGCAGCTTCCTGCGGATTTGGACGGGTCTCTCGAAGTACAGCAGGTTGATCTGGAGTCAGGGAGACATCAAAACTGTCCAACGGTAAAGACAACCCCAGCCCTTGCGCTTTGATATACGCCTCTTTGCGCGTCCAGCAATTGAAGAATCCAGCTTCTCTTTGTTCTGAGGGCATGGACATTAATTCGGAAATCTCAACTCTTGAGAAATAGCGTCTGGCAATATTTTCCAGTTCCATGTCGGTGCGGATGTGTTCGACGTCCACGCCGACTTTTCGTCCTTGGGCTATTGCGATCAAGGTGAAGTCATTCGAGTGGGAGAGATTGAACTCCAATTCGGAATCTACCAGTGAAGGCTTTCCATATTTATTTGTAGAAAAGATTGATTGGTAGGGTTGACCGTGGAGATAACGCCCCAATATGTCTCGCAGGCTGCCATGTGAGACGATGTAACGGTCTCTATCTATTGGGAAGCGAAAGCGGGAGGCGCGCTGCTTTTCGTCATTTGACAGGAAGGGGAATAATAATTTAACAGAATCAGCGCTCAGGGCAGAAGAGACGCACCAAATGTCAACATGGTGACTTTTCAGGCTGAGAGAGTCGGGTGGGATGGTCCAGCTATCTTGTTGCATTTAGAGATTTTATCTCAGTAACCATGGAAGCTATTACAGATCGGCGCGCTGTGTTGATAAAGAAATGATCACCAGAAAAATAATATGATTTGAAGCTGGCTTTTGTGTGAATCGACCAGCCTTCCAAATGATCTGGTTTTACGCGAGGATCATCGGTGCCTCCAAAAGCAATGATGGGGCAGGTCAGCTGATTTTTATCGGCAACATATTCGTAATTTTCGATGGTTTCGAAATCGGCGCGCAAGGTGGGGAGGAGTAATTCCATTAATTCTGAATGGTTGATTACATCCGCAGGTATGCCGTTGAGCCCCCGTAGAAAATTTACGAATTCAGAATCGGGTAATGTATGAATGGACGGATTTGGGTTGGGCAGTTGGGGGGCGGCTTGAGCCGAGACGAAAAGAATTTGCGGCTGGAGAAGGTTTCGCTGTTTCAATTGACGCGCGAGTTCAAAGGCGATTGTGCCACCCATACTGTGACCGAAGAAAATAAAAGGCTTGTCTACTATTGGCAGAATGGCGCGGTGGATTTCATCGACCAAAACAGAAAAATTCCTTATGGGGGGCTCGTTGAAGCGCGAGCCCCTTCCTGGGTAGTAAACAATATTTGTTTCGATGCTATCTGGAAATTCGATAGGCCAATTATTAAACGCTGCCGGAGTGCCGCCTGCATACGGAAAGAGGAACAGGCGAACGTCTGCCATCGGATTGGGCTGCGGACAAACAAACCACAGATTTTTTTGGGGTAGAGATTGATTCACTTTGCTGTGTTCTCGAAACTCTTTGAGGAGATTAATGGCTTTGTGTGTTTCGTGTTGAATCTTTGAATAGACCCTCGGGGAATCCGTCTGAAGCAAAATATTTCAAATATCTCGAAAGCAGCTGCTCGTTTACTGGATGACAGATGATACCGCTGCCACTCAATCCGTTGATTGTGTTGCTGAGATCGAACTCAGGCATGAAGACCTGTTTTTCTTCCACTTCTTCAAGCAACGGCAGGTAGGGTTCCCATCCGTCAGACGGCATGTAGGCAGATTGTCTGAAGAGTTCCGTGCGCCATTCATCGAAGGATAGTTTTCGGGTGTTGAAGCCTTGTTCGGCCAACCAGTCCACCATTTTGCTAAAGTGAAGCGCTTCGGGGTTATCCAGATGGTAAACCTTGCTCAAGTTATTGGGATTCCTTGAGAGCTGCACGATCGCAGAACTCACAAAATCCACGGGCACGATGTTGACCATGACGTCCAAAGTGGGGACACTTCCCAAAAGTACGCAGGCGCGAGTCATGCTGGAAATCAGGTTGTCGTTGTTCCATGCCCCCGAGATGCTATGACCCGAAACCAATCCTGGACGATAGATGGCGTAGGGAATGCCTCGTTCGCCAGCCAGCCTGACCAACTTCTCTGCGACCCATTTGCTTTGGGCATATCCACCAAACGGCGCACCGACTTGATCCAGGTTTATATCTTCATGGATAATGCGGCCATCGTTTGCGTCGCCTGAATATAAAATGGATAAAGTGGAAACGAAGTGAACGGGCTTTAGTTTTACTTGACTTGCAAGCCGCAGGATTTCGTGTGTGCCAAATACATTGGAAGACTTGTGCGCGTGATAGGGATAAACAAAATTAACCATCGCACCATTGTGGTAGATCACGTCAATGTTGCGGGCAAGTTGTTCGAAAATTTCGTTTGTCAGACCAAGGTGGGGTTCACCTAAATTACCAAGCACGGGCTTGATTCGTTTTGCGAATGAATCGTCCCACAATAAATACGATTCCAGGTTGCGCTTCAAGCGCAGGATGCCCATCTCATAATCATCTGCACGCAGCAGACAATGCACATTGGCCGATGTTAATCTCAGCAGGTCGTGGAGCAGGAAAGCGCCGACGAAACCGGTTGCGCCTGTGAGTAGAATATTTTTTGGCTCATCCACGTGTTCGTAAACAAGATCGCCCGCGGTAATATTCGGGTCAAGCTGCACTTCCGCATTCAGCTCCTCCAAACTTAATTGGCCGCTCTGAATAAAATGACCGCGGCTTGCGTACGTCACTTCGCCATCCCCTTTTATTGCCACATCAATAACTCTTGCCAGGTTAGCCACCGTCGGCTGTTCGAATAGCGCCCGCAAAGGCAGCTGCGCAGCTTCAAGCCCGTATTTTTCGCGCAGCTTAAAAACCAACCGCGTTCCCAATAATGAATGACCACCTAAATCAAAAAAGTTGTCATGCACGCCTACTGTGTTAAAAGTTTCCAGTCCTAAAACCTGTGCGCAAATTTCCACGAGTTCTTTTTCCAGCGGTGTCCGCGGACCAACATACGGCAGGCGCAGATCAGGCCGCGCCTGCGAAGGCTGCGGCAATGCTTTGCGATCGACTTTTCCGTTTGGAGTTAATGGCAGCGATTCTATATTCACAAAGATGGATGGGACCATGTATTCAGGAAGTTTCACACGCAGGAACTCGCGCAGTTGATGTGCGTCCGCCTCTTCCTTGCTCGAAGCTGGCACTACATAAGCAACCAGACTCGCATCTGACGACCTTTCCTTCCACGCCGCCACTACAGCCTGCTGGACAGAGGGATGCACTGCCAGCGCAGCTTCGATCTCCCCCGTCTCAATGCGGAAACCGCGGACTTTCACCTGCTGGTCGCTGCGCCCGAAGAATTCAATATTTCCATCGGGAAGATGACGGGCAATGTCCCCGGTTTTATAGATGATGGCAGAATCGTCAAATGGGTTTGGGATGAATCGTTCGGCGGTCAATTCAGGGCGATTCAAATAGCCGCGACTGACTCCATCTCCGCCGATGTACAGGTCACCGATCACTCCTACAGGGACGGGCTGAAGTTCGGAATCCAAAATATATATCTGTGTATTTGCAATCGGTCTGCCAATTGGAATAGTGTTTGAAACACCATGAGTTTCATTCGATGTGACCCGATAAAGAGTAGACCAAATCGTAGTCTCGGTAGGACCATAAAGATTCCACAATTCTGCACCGCGTTCCAACAAACGCTCTGATAGGTCAGAAACCAACGCTTCACCGCCGCATAAGATCTTGAGGTCAGCCTTCCCTTTCCAACCCGCCTCAAGCAAGGACCGCCAACTGGCAGGCGTTGCCTGCATCACAGTGGTATTGGAGCGTGTAAACACATCAGCCAGAAGCGTTCCATCTGCAACTGTCTCAGAACTGGCGATCACCACTCGCGCTCCAACCGTCAACGGCAGCAGCAATTCCAAAACGGCGATGTCAAAGGAAAGCGTAGTGACGGCAAGAAGCGTATCCGCTGCGTTGATCTTCAAATTCTGCCGCATGGAGCACAGGAAATTGACCACCGCTTGATGGTGAATTTGAACTCCCTTTGGTTTTCCTGTCGAACCTGATGTGTAGATCACATAGGCAAGGTCACCAGGCTTAGCCGCTTTCTTTTTGTTTTGCTTATAAGTCGTTTGTTCAAGAGCATCCAAATAAATGACCTGCGCTTTATGCTCTGGCATATCTGCTTGAAGGCTTGTTTGCGTGAGAATAAAAGATGCTTCTGAATCAGCTAGCATGAAAGCAAGCCGCTCAGACGGGAACGACGGGTCCAAAGGCAGATAGGCACCGCCAGCCTTAAGGACGCCCAATAATGCAACCAACATATCGAGCGAGCGCTTCACATAGATGCCAACCAGAATCCCAGGTTTGACTCCTTGACCGATCAAAATCTTTGAGAGTTCATCGGAACGCTTATCCAGTTCCTTGTAGGTCAGGCTTTGATCTTCAAATTGCACAGCGACCGCATTGGGTGTGCGTTTCACTTGCTCCTGAAACAAGTCATGAATGCAAAGCTCGCGCGGATATTCTGTTTGAGTCTGATTCCACTGGACGAGAATTTTCTCGCGCTCTGTCTCGCTCAACAGGGAATAGGATGAAATGGGTTTCAACGGGTCTGAGACAATATCCCGCAACAAAGCGTAGAAATGCTCCAACATCCGCTGGATGGTCGCAGAGTTGAATAGATCCGTATTGTATTGAAGAGCCGCCGCCAGACCATCATCTGATTCTGCCATCATCATGGTCAAGTCAAATTGAGCGGGTTCGCCCTTCAAGGCGATGGATTCAATGACCAGATCATTCATCTGCATGCGTGCGCCGTCAATTCCCAACGCAAACGGACTGAGCGCCTGCACTTCCGCTTCCTGCGCTTTTTGCAGAATGAACATGGTTTCAAAAAGCGGAGGGCGACTGGAGTCGCGTTGAAATCCTAAACGCTTGGAAAGTAATGCGGGCGGATAATCTTGATGCTCAAATG
Source organism: Anaerolineales bacterium (assembly GCA_014860805.1). Lineage (GTDB taxonomy): Bacteria > Chloroflexota > Anaerolineae > Anaerolineales > Villigracilaceae > Villigracilis. The sequence continues at coordinate 16,388 of JACZJB010000090.1, read as the reverse complement.
CGCCCAGCGACGTCTGACGGACGCGCTGAAGGATTTCTTGAAAAGTGGGCGTGCCTGAAAAATCTGCGCGCAATGCAATCGGGTTGATGAAGTAACCGATCAGGTCCGTCAATTCTGAATGACTTCGTCCTGCTGTGACAGACCCAACTACAAAATCTTCTTGATTCGAATAACGATGCAATAAAGTTTGGAAGGCAGCTAACAAGGTCATAAACAAGGTTGATCCGTTTTCCTGCGCAAGGGATTTCAACCCCTTGTACAAGTTGCCATCCATAAAGATGTGTTCAGAGTCGCCGCGATAGGTTTGCATCGCTTTGCGCGGACGGTCCGTTGGCAGGTTCAATGCGGGCAATTCGCCAGAAAGTTTATTCTGCCAATACTCCCAAAGCTTCTCCCCTCGCGGGCTCTCCAACATCGCAGCCTGCCAGCGGACAAAGTCAGAGTAGCGCGCTTGAAGGTGCGGCAATTCGATCGGCTCGCCAGACTTATTCGCTTCGTAAACCTCAAGCAGCTCGCGCACGAATATCGTCATCGACCAGAAATCGGTGATGATGTGGTCCATCGAAAGAAGCAGAATATTTTCAGATTTTTCTTTCGTCTCAAATAACAGCACGCGTAAGGCAGGCTCATTTTCCAAATCAAATGAACGATGCGCCTCAGCGGCGAGTCTGCCGCGCAATTCTTCCAGCGCAATACCCGAGGCATCGACAATCTGTAATTTAACGCTTGCAGTTGCATGGACGCGCTGAACAGGCTCACCATCCAGGACATGGAAGGTACTGTGCAATGCTTCGTGACGGTCAGCTACCTGCTTAAGGGCAAGCTCAAGCGCAGCCACATCCAAGTCACCAAGAATACGGACCGCTCCCGCCACGTTGAAGGAATTATCTTCAGGCAAAAGTTGATGCAGGAACCAAAGCGCCTGCTGCCCATAAGAAAGCGGACTCTCTGCAGACGATTCTTGCGAGATGAGAAGTGGCGCCTCATTCGACGCCTCAGGCGAATCCAGTTCCCCAAGCATTTCCCTAGCCAGACTGGAGATCGTCGGACCTTGAAGCAGGCTGGCAATCGAAAGGTTTATCCCCAATTTGGATTCGAGCGAGTTTTTTAGTTCAATTGCCATCAATGAATCGAGACCAAGCGTATCCAGCGGTTGGCTGAGGTCGAGTCTGGCGGCATCCATGCCCAAGATGCGGGCGGCGTTTCGCTGGATGAAATCTTCCAAGAGATACTGACGTTTTTCTGGCTCCGTATTTAATAGGAAAGAACGATCCACAGCATTCGTGGGAGATTCTTTTGCCTTTGGCGCTTTCTGATGGTTTGGCGTCTTTCCATTATTTTTTTCAGGTTGAGCCTTTAGAGCGGATGCAACTTGAGGTTCTTCCGAAACCACAACCTTCTTTTCAGCAGATTCAAACCAATAACGTTTGCGGTCAAATGGATAATTTGGCAGGGAAACTTTTTGATGTGAGTAGCCTTCATCGAAGGCAGCCCAATTTACATCTGCACCCTGAGTGTAGAGTTTGCCGAGGCTGTCTAAAATGACCTGCCAATCATCCTGTCCCTGACGCAAGGAGGGCAGCCATGCGGCTTTGGATTCTGGCAGGCAGCGTTTGCCCATGCTTAACAACGTGGGGCTGGGGCCGATCTCAATGAAGGCATCGATGCCGAGGTTGGCAAGAGACTGCATCCCTTCGGCAAATTTCACTTCCGCGCGGATATGCTGCCGCCAGTAAGAAGCATCCGGCGTTGTATCAGGTTCGAGAATACCGCCGAGCAGGTTCGAGCTTAGAGAGAGGCGAGGCGCATTGAATTTAATTTTTTGTGCGGCTGATTCAAAGTTATCCAGAATCGAATCCATCAACGGAGAATGGAAGGCATGCGAAACCGTGAGTGGTTTGGACGCAATGCCAAGTTTGGTCAAGGCATCCAAAACATTTTGCACGGCGAATTTCTCGCCAGAGATGACCGTGTTATCAGGTCCATTCACGGCAGCGATAGAAACTTGAGCATGATATGCTTTCAAAGCATCTGCCACACGCGAAGCATCTGCAAAGACTGCCGCCATGCTTCCGTTGTTTGGAAGGCTGCCCATCAGGCGCGCGCGTTCGGCAATGAGGCGCAGACCATCTTCCAAGGTGAAGACACCTGCGATACATGCGGCGACATATTCGCCGACGCTATGCCCAAGCACGGCTTGCGGTTCAAAACCCCAAGAGCGCCACATTGCAGCCAACGCGTATTCGAAAGCGAAGAGCGCGGGCTGAGTGTAGGTGGTTTGATTGAGCAATGTATCATTTTTATCTTGCGGATACATCACGTCCAACAATGGGCGATCTAAAATGGAATTCAGAATTTCAGCACACTGATCCAATGCCGCGCGAAAGACGGGTTGCGTTTCATAAAGTTGACGTCCCATGCCAATATATTGAGCGCCCTGCCCCGTGAAAAGAAAAGCGATCTTTGGCTGTGCACCTGGCTTTGCATGACCCGTTGTTAAAGCAGGGATGTTCGTGTTGGAAATAAACGCATCCAATCCAGTTTTCAGTTCGGCTGGCGTGCTGGCTTGAATAGTCAATCGATGTTCGAAGTGTGAACGAGTTGTATTTGCCGTAAAGGCATAATTACTTACAGACAATTGCGTTGACTCGATTTGAACGCTCGTTTGTTGAGCCAATTCAAGCAATGCTGAATCCGTCTTTGCGGACAAAGCAAAAATGTGACGCGGGCGTTCCATGGTTTCTGACGGCGTTGATGAAGCAACCATCGGCGCATCGGAAAGAATGATGTGCGCGTTCGTGCCGCCAAAGCCAAAGGAACTCACTCCCGCAAAGCGTGGTTGTTCGCGACGTTTCCACGGACGCAGATAGGTTCCAATTTCCAGCCGTGAATTTTCCAGAGATAGGTATGGATTCACTTCTTTCAAATGAAGGTGCGGCGGAATGGCTTCGTGCTGCATGGCAAGTACCGATTTGATCAGCCCAGCAATTCCCGCCGCAGACTCAATATGACCGATATTCGTTTTTACCGAGCCAACCAACACCCTTCCATTCGTCTGCCCATCATCAAGAACTGCGTGCAATGAGGACATTTCAATAGGATCACCAAGCGGTGTACCCGTGCCGTGCGCTTCGACATAACCGATCTGGTGCGGCGCGACCTGCGCATTCGCCAACGCCTGCCGAATGACATCTTGTTGAGCGAGACCATTCGGGGCGGTCAGACCGTTGCTACGTCCATCCTGATTCACCGCCGAACCGCGAATCAACGCGAGAATATTATCTCCATCGCGGATCGCGTCTGACATGCGCTTTAAAATAATCACGCCGCAGCCTTCGCCGCGCACATATCCATCTGCACTCGCATCAAATGTTTTGCAACGTCCATCGGGAGATAGCATCCGCGCTTGTGAGAACGTGATGGTCAACTCGGGGGTGAGGATTAAGTTCACGCCTCCGACTACGCCCAAATCTGATTCGCCGTTCTGAAGGCTTTGACAAGCCAGATGTGTTGCCACCAAGGACGATGAGCAAGCAGTATCCACTGCCATGCTGGGTCCGCGCAGGTCATAGAAATACGATAGTCGATTCGCGGCGATGCTGTGAGCGTTGCCCGTCCCTGCGTAGGCATCAATTTTTTCCGCGTCATCAAATTGCAGACGCGAGTAATCATTACTGCTGATGCCGACGAACACGCCCGTGCGAGTCCCTGCTAATGATGCAGGTGGGATGAAGGCATTTTCGAGAGCCTCCCAGCTCACTTCAAGTAAGAGGCGTTGCTGCGGGTCCATGCGTGTTGCTTCACGCGGAGAGATCCCAAAGAAGTGCGTATCAAACAGATCCACATTTTCAAGGAAGCCGCCCCAACGAGAAGTGACCTTTCCAGCTGCAGCAGAATCGGATGAATAAAAAGCGTCCACATTCCAGCGATCCGCAGGGACTTCGCTGATGGCATCGACTCCGTTTCGGAGCAAGTCCCAAAAGGCTTGCAGATTTGCGGCTTTTGGGAAGCGGCAGCTCATCCCGATGATTGCAATCGGTTCGCGTGTGAATTTTGATGAAGGTTGAATGGGTGCAGGAGCTGAAACAATTTTGATTGGTTGCGAATCATTTGCCAAATGATTCGCCAATAATTCGATGGTCGGATAATCCCATGCGAGAGTTGGTGCGAGTTTACGACCGAGTAAATCTTCCAAGTCGCCAGTCATGCTAACGGCTTGGACAGAGCCGAGACCATAATAGGTGAACGGTTGATGGGGATCGATGGATGAGGGGTCCAATTCCAGCAGGCTTGCAATTCGATTCACAAGCCATGTTTGAATCACGCTGGACTTCATTACTGTCTCTGCTGTTTTTGGAGGAGGTACATCCGCTTTCTCTTTTTGTGTGGAAGCGGATGTTTTCGCCCGCCATTCGCCGACAACTTCCAATTCATTATTAAGAAAAGCCGTTTTACATGCGCGGCGTTGTATCTTTCCGCTGGAGGTTTTGGGAATGCTCATCGGCTTTATTAAGACAATGGCGAGGATTTGCAGATCGTGTTTATCTGCCACTGCCTGACGAATGGCAGCAGCGACTTCATTTACGTTAGCTTGTCGGTTCTGACGTGTGACTTCTTGAACAATAACAAGCTGCTCTTTGCCACCTTCCGTGATGGAGAACGCGGCTCCGCCTGCGGGCTGCAAAGCAGGGTGACAAGTCTCGACGGTTAGTTCAATATCCTGCGGATAGTGATTGCTGCCATGAATAATGATCAAGTCTTTCAATCGGCCTGTTACAAAAAGTTCGCCGTCTTTCAGGAAACCCAGGTCACCTGTACGAAGAAAGGGACCTTCTCCGGTATCCGCTACATATGCCTGAAAGGTTCTGCGAGACTCCTCTTCCATGCCCCAATACCCCTGTGCCACACTTGGACCGGAAACCCAAATTTCGCCAACTTGATTCGACTCACATTGCAGCAAGGTCGAGGGGTTGACGATGATGATCTTCTGGTCAATGACCGGCGGACCGCAATTCACCATGGTCACGGAGCCTTCTTCATTTTCTAAAGAAGGTACAACCAGATCGCTTTCCAACGATTTTCGGTCTACTGTAAAAGTTCGCGGCTCAGAGGAACCATCTGCGCCGGAGACAATCAAGGCGCTTTCGGCCATGCCATAACAAGGGTAAAAGGATGTCTTTCGGAAGCCGCATCCTGCAAAGGCGCGCGCGAAGCGTTCCAACGTCTCGGGGCGAATTGGCTCGGCTCCGCAAAATGCCAACGTCCAGGAGCTCAAATCCAGCTTTTCCATCTGCTCGGGTGTCACCTTGTCAACGCACAGATCGTAAGCAAAGTTGGGCGCGCCGCAGGTGTTGCCATGGTAGCGGGTGATGGCTTCCAGCCATCGCACTGGGCGCTGCAGGAATGAAGGCGGCGACATCAAAGTAGTTTCTCCACCCAGATACATGGGTTCCAAAATGCCGCCGATCAGCCCCATGTCGTGATAGCTTGGAAGCCAGAAAATTCCTTTAACGGTCGAGTCAATGTGGAATCCGCGGCTTATGGCTTCCAGGTTGTGCATCAGGTTTCCGTGGCTGAGCATGACCCCTTTTGGCTGGCTGGTGGAACCAGATGTATATTGAAGGAATGCAAGGGAATCAATGGTGATATTGGGATCACGCCAGTCCGCCTCCAACCCCGCCGGTAGCTGCTCGGTGTTCAACCAATGTAAAGCTTTCAAATCTGGGGCATGTTCGAATCGTTTTTCAATATTTGAGAGGATGGTTGTTGTCGTCAGCGCAAAAGCGGCATGTGAATCATCCACGATGGATTGGATGCGTGGTGCTGGGCGGTTTAGACGCGGCGGGTAGGCAGGCACGGCGATCACACCAGCGTATAAACACCCCATGAAAGCCGCAATATAGTCCAGACCTGGAGAGTAGAGCAGAAGCGCGCGTTCTCCCTTGGCCCCGTAACTTTCCAGCCATGCTCCAATGGCTCTCGCCCGGCGGTCTAGTTCCGCAAAGTTAATAGTGATGGCTTCAGACTCATCGTCTTGCAAATACCTGAAAGCCACCGTGTCGGGATGTTGGTCTGCTCTCCATCGCAGAAGGCTGACCAATGTATTTGTTTTGTACGAAGAACTTGAGGTTAAAAGAGATGATTGCTTCATACGAATTTCACCATTAAAAGCAAGATTTTTAATTTATATCATAAAAACGAAGAGTATCACACTTATGTTGCAAAGCAATATGACCCATCAGTAGGACGATCGTGAGAGCGGTAACTAATGCCCCATTAGTATGAGTAGCTTGACCATGCTCAGCAAAAAGGTATAATTCTATCTGTATTGTCTTGTTTTTATGCGACCTATATTGAACACAAATTAATTGATTTCAGGAACTGTGCTGAAAATTTATTATTAAAGGAACAGTCACGTGGCCCAATCAAACAGTTTCAAATTGGTCTTGATTAACGATCAAAGCAGTGCTCCATCCAAAGAATTCGAATTAATTAAATCGGAAATTATTATCGGTCGCGAAGACAGCGTGGATGTCACGATTCCCGCTTCTGCTGTGTCACGCCGCCATGCGAGGCTCATGCTGGAAGGCGGGAATTATGCGCTGGAAGACCTGGGAAGCAGTAACGGCACTTTTGTCAATGGCGAGAAGTTGGTTCAACGACGCATCCTTAAATCAGGGGATAAAATTCGACTGGGGCAAATCATCAACCTGGTCTATTACGCACCTGTTATCGAATCGAGTAAATCTGTTCCGCCCACTGTAGAGCCAGACAAAACCGAGATGCATACTGCAGAGCCTGATAAAACAGTAGCTCGCGTTGCTCCCGCAAAACCAGCTTATGTAATGCAAACCATGCTGGGAGAGGAGCCAATTGTACAGAATAATATTGCGGGTCCACGCCAACTGCTTGTAACCATTGCGGGCGGAAGCACCCAAACATATTCTTTAACCCGCCAGACCCTTTCAATCGGCCGACTTGAAACCAACGATATAGTGATTCCTTCACAGATCGTCTCAAGTCGGCATGCACAACTCGAGCAGGTAAATGGGGGAGGATATAAGTTGGTTGTGGTCCCGGAAGCCAAAAATCCCGTTCAGTTTGAGGGACGACCTATTGATGGCTCTCAAGTTTTACATCATGGGGATATATTGAGAATTGGAAGTCTGGATCCCGGCGTTATGGTCACCATGACGTACAACGCTCCCGGTGAAGCAGCGCAGCAAGTGGAGCGGGATATTGTATTTGGCGAGAAAACACTTATCCAGATAGGGCGCGACCCGGGCAATGATGTTGTGATTCCATCTCCCAATGTTTCGCGCTTCCATGCTCAAATTGAAAAAGTAGGACAGCGCTATCGTGTGGAGGACTTGCGCAGTTCCAACGGAACATATGTCAATGGAGAGCGTATTGATGGATCGGTTTGGCTAAAGCCCAATGACTCCATCCGCATTGGGCAATATCGGTTTGTAATGGGCAAAGATCAACTTGCCGGCTACGATGACGGGAACGGATTGCGGGTGGATGTCATTGGGTTGAACAAGTGGGTCCGCAAGGATTTAAATATTCTCCAAAATATTTATGCCTCGTTCAATCCGAGAGAGTTTATTGTTGTCGTTGGTCAGAGCGGTGGTGGTAAATCCACCTTTGTGGATGCGGTTGCAGGATACCGCCCCGCAACTCCTCCATCGAAGGTGTATGTCAACGACATTGATATTTATACTCACTTTGACGCGATCCGTAACGAGATCGGGTTCGTGCCTCAAAAAGATATCATTCATATGGAGTTGACCATCTATCAGGCGCTTGACTACGCTGCTCAATTGCGCATGCCCGCAGATACATCTCCCGAGGAACGGCATAAGCGGATCATGGAAGTTCTTGAGGACCTTGACCTGACACATCGCAAAGATGTTCAAATAAGCGGGCTAAGCGGCGGACAGCAAAAACGCGTCTCCATAGGAGTGGAACTGCTGACTAAGCCCGGCTTGTTCTTCCTTGATGAGCCTACTTCTGGCCTAGATCCTGGCACGGAAACTGCTCTTATGCAGTTGATGCGGCGTCTGGCTGACCAGGGACGAACAATTATATTAATTACCCACGCTACTAAAAATGTCATGCTGGCGGATAAAGTGATTTTCCTGGCGAGGGGTGGCTTTTTAGCTTGGTTTGGTCCTCCGGACGAAGCGTTAGCATACTTTGACCAATTTCGTTCAGAACGCGCTCGCAGGGCCGGCAAGATCGAGTTCGACGAGATCTATGCCATATTGGATGATCCAAGCAAGGGCAAAGCGGAAGATTGGGCAAAACGATATCGTGAGAGCAAGGCTCACACGGAATACGTTTCCAAACCTTTGGCCGGCAAGACATCTCCAGAAAGGGCAATGACCGTCCCTCAGCCTGAAAAGCTTTTGCCAAAGGCGGGCAACACCAGGCAGGTTTCTTCTTTAAGACAACTTCTAATCCTTTCTGCGCGCAACATAAAAATATTAACTCGCGACCGCTTTGCTTTGGGATTAATGCTGGCAACAGCACCCGTGGTTAGTCTGCTGGATGTTATCCTTTCTTTTGTGATGGGCCGAAATATTTTTGATTTCTATACAGGGGACATGTCTCAGGTCATGATCACTCTGTTCCTGTTGACGATTTACGGCATTATGGTTGGCGGAATTTCTCAAATGCGTGAAATCGTCAAGGAACAGGATATTTATAAGCGGGAGAGGTTGGTTAATCTTAAGATCCTTCCTTACGTATTATCGAAAATATGGGTAGCCGCCTTGCTGGCTCTCTATCAGGCTGTGGCATACACTGTAGTGCATTACCTTTCATTCAACATGCCAGGAGGCACGGTTGAATTTTTCCAGGTATATATCACCATGACCTTGGCGACTTTCGCAGGCATGATGCTTGGGCTATTCGCTTCAGCGCTTGCGCCGAATTCCAGTTCTGCCCCGTTAATTGTTATTATTTTGATGTTGCCCCAAATAGTTTTAGCTGGGGCGTTGATCCCTGTCCCAAGCTTTGTTAGCGCGCCTTTTTCGACACGTTGGGCGTTCGAATCGTTGATTGCCATCTCAGGCTCAGGGTCCGATGTTGCGGCGGATGTTTGTTGGGCACTTCCTCCCGATGTACGCAACGCGATGACTTTGGAAGATAAACTCGCTAATAACTGTAAGTGTTTGGGCGTAAATATGCTCAAAGAGGAATCCTGCAATCACCCTGGTTTGGGTAAGTTCCATATAGCGTTGGTTGACCAGCCGCTGCCTGTTCCACCCGAGCCGCTGCCCCCAGAGCCTGTTCGTCCGGTAGAGCCCCAGGATCAGTCTGATAACGTCGCTATGGCGGAGTTCTTTACGAAGCTAAAGGTGTATGAGGCTGAAGTTGAGGTCTACAAAGCGCAGGTTGACCAGTATCAAAAGGAAATAGCCGCCTATGAAACGGCAAACGCCCAATTGAGAGTAGCGGTTGCGCCTGCTGAAGCGGTTGTGAGAACCTTCTACAACGGGTCGGGCTTTGCCTATGTGGACAAGAATGATCCAGTGGCTTATTACAGCAAGGTTACTTTTACGTGGATTGTGCAACTTTTGATAATCTTAATACTATTTGTGGCAATCATATATCTGCAAAAAAGGAAAGACGTAATATAGGATCGAATGAGAAAAAACCAAGCTACACTATTTCTGTTGGTCTTAATGTTGGTTTCCCTGGCTTGTGGAGCAGGTGGAAGTGACGTTGCAAGAGAGAGTACTGTTCAGGCGATTAGTGCTGAAATTCGTGCGACAGGTACTGCATCTGCAGCTCAGGGGTCACAAGTAACCCAGGTGGTGGACTTGAGTTCTGATTCTTTAACTGCCACAGCGTCAGCTTTTTCCCCTATTCTGGCTGAACTTCCCAAGTATGGGGTCGACCCGAGCGAGGGAAAGATTGGCTGGGTTCACCCGCCCGTGTCGTTGGACGCATCTGGTTATCACCATTTCGAATATGTCAATTACTTTCTTGGGACACTGGCTCAAGATTTTGTCATATCTGCAGATATTACCTGGAATACAGTGGGCAGCACTTCAGGTTGTGGATTTGTCCTGCGGTCTGATGGGAACGAGAATGCATTGGATCAATATGTGGCGATTATTACTCGTGTCGCGAGCGGGCACTTCCTCTTTTCCACCATGTCCGATGGCGAGGTGGTTACAGGACGGGATATTTATGCACGCTACCGTGATAAAAAATTCCAGTGGGAAAACGATACAACCAATCGTCTTACCATCGTAGGGCGTGGAAATCGATTCTGGGTCTATACAAACGATACATTAATTGGGGAGATCGATCCAAGTGCGCCTCCTGCTCAACCGAGCATTCCACCTGAACCCGAAAAACCTGCTAATCAAGCAGATGCTCAGGCTATGGCGCTTTATGAACAACAAAAAGTGGAGCACGAAGCGGTTGTTGCTCAAATAAAGGCGGATTTTGCTGCTCGGCAAAGGGCCTTTAATTCAGCAGATACCGTTTTTGATCGGGGATTTATGGCTATGGTCGCATTAAGTGAATCAGGGCGCAGTACCACATGCAAGTTTGATAACGCCTGGTTATTTCTTATAGATTCCCCGCCGCCTTAATTGCACAGGTTAGATTACGTTACGAGCCATGTTCTAGTATTAATAGCATGTAGTTGTGTTGGCGTTATTATTTTTAGGAGAAGCGATGTCTAATAATTTGATCGGAAAAACTATCAGTAAACGATATGTTGTCGAGGAAATTCTCGGACAAGGCGGGATGTCCGCAGTGTATAAAGGCACCGATCCAAACTTGAAGCGGGTGGTTGCGATCAAGGTCATCCACTCCCACTTGTCAAATAACCCTGATTTCGTCCAAAGATTTGAAGAGGAAGCTGCAGCAGTTGCACAATTGCGCCACCACGGGATCATCCAGGTCTATGATTTCAACCGCGATGACGACCTTTATTATATGGTTCTGGAGTTTGTGCCTGGGGAAACGCTTCAAGATCATCTAAAAAGACTTAATGACAGCGGGCGGCGGCTTTCATCTCAAACTGCCATTGAGTACATGGCAAACATCTGCGATGCTGTGGATTATGCTCACCAACGTGGAATGATTCATCGTGATATCAAACCGGCCAACCTCATGCTTACCACAACGGGCCAGGTCATTTTGATGGATTTCGGTATCGCCAAGATTGTTGGTGGAACGCGTCATACTGCGACCGGAGCGGTTGTGGGAACTGCGATGTATATGTCGCCCGAACAGATCAAGGGAGAACAGCCAGACCGTCGCACAGATATTTATTCCCTGGGCGTAACCTTGTTTGAAATGGTCAGTGGCCGTCCGCCCTTTGACGCTAATTCGGCCATGACTCTGATGATGATGCACATAAACGATCCGGTGCCGAACATAAAAAGCCTCAACCCTGATGTGCCGGATGCTCTGGTCGCAGTCATCAACAAAGCGCTTGCGAAAGACCCGAATAACCGGTACCAGACTGCTGCGCAAATGGCGGCTGCCTTGCGAAACGCGCTTTCGACAGGCTCGACTTCTCCCAATGCCACCATGATGGAAGATGCTACGTTGATGAAGCAGGCGCGCGGAACAACCATAGAGAAACCTTATGCTGGGACGTATGTCGAAAGCACGCCCATCGTTCCCGGAAGAGGAACAATGGTTGAAAATTCTGCACCAAGCTCCATGTACGCAACTCCGGTTGCTCCTGCTGCCCCAAAACGAAAAACTTCGAAGATGCTGCCTATCATTGCCGCAGTGGTCATTGGCTTGCTTTGTCTTACTGGTGGGGGGATTTTTGTGGCAAGCCAGCTCATGGGCAGTCCTGCTCCAACCGCAACTGTTGCTGTAATTGCGACAGATACTGAATCCGTACTTGTAGCTCCTCTCGCAACGGAGGCTCCAACTGAAACAGCGATTCCATTAACTGCGACGCCTTCGGGTCCATATGTGGTTATTACTGGAATCAGGGTTGAAGGAAATCTTTATGCAGTGGACTACGAAGTTCACAACTTCACCGACTCGTTGCATGTCCACATCTTCTTTAATACCGTTCCGCCGGATCAAGCGGGCGCCCCCGGATCAGGTCCATGGAAGTTGACCTGGGGCTCTTATGGAGACCCTCCTTTTACACAATATAGCATTGCCAGCCGCCCGCCGAATGCAACGCAAATGTGTGCGCTCGTGGCAAATTCGAATCACACGATTCAGCCTAATACTGGAAATTGTGTGGATTTACCCTAGTGAGTATTTGAAAAGTTAATAAGCCTAGTAATACACAAAGGCGCGGGATAACTCCGCGCCTTTGTGTATTTAAGTCCATGCAATCTCTTATAATAGTTTTTATGTATGGTCTAGAACAACACTTCTTGCTGGATCCCTCTATTACCTTTTTGAATCATGGTTCATTTGGCGCAGCCCCTAAAGATGTTTTTGAGGCGTATCAGATCTGGCAATTACGCCTTGAGCGCCAGCCCGTCCTTTTTCTTGGCCGCGAACTTGATAACCTTTTGAGAGATTCCCGTAAAGCTCTCGGAGATTACCTTAATGCCGATGTTGACGACCTTGTGCATATCCCCAATGCTACACACGGAATAAACATCGTAGCTCATTCCCTGAAACTAAAGCAAGGAGACGAGGTTCTCTCTACCGACCATGAATACGGAGCATGTAATTACGCCTGGGATTTCATCTGTGGCAAAGTGGGTGCAAAATATATTCATCAGCCGATTGCTCTGCCCGTTCATTCTGAAGAAGAGATCATTGACCAGTTTTGGAAGGGAGTCACAGAGAAAACAAGGGTAATTTACTTAAGCCATATTACATCTCCCACCGCTTTGCAGATGCCCGTAGTGCAGATTTGTAAACGCGCAAAACAAGCGGGAATACTCACTATCATTGATGCGGCGCACGCGCCTGGCCAAATCCCGGTTGATCTCCGTGTAATGGACGCTGATATCGTTTTTGGTAATTGTCATAAGTGGATGCTTAATGTAAAAGGTTCTGCGTTTTTATATGTTCGGCGCAAGTTGCAGGATATGATTGAGCCATTGATCGTAAGTTGGGGTTACAACTCGAATGTTGAGACAACCACGGGGTCGCGTTTTGTTGATATTTTACAATGGACGGGCACAAAGGACCCTGCTGCCGTTTTAACAGTTCCAGTTGCAATCCAATTTATGCAGGAACATAATTGGGCGGATATACGCGGGGAATGTCATCTGCTTCTGCGTCGGGCGGTTGAGCAGATTTGCGATCTGACCAATATGTCTCCCTTGTATCCGCTCGATTCTGGTCTTTACAGTCAAATGGGAATTGCCCCGTTGCCTTTATCAAACCTTGCTGTGCTCAAAAACCGTTTGTATGATGAATACAAAATAGAGGTACCCCTGATTCAATGGCAGGATAAGCAATTTGTACGTATTTCGGTGCAAGGGTACAATTCTCGGAAAGATATCGAGGCATTGGTACGAGGATTAGAAATACTTTTGCCTCAGGTCGTTATCTAATATGGCATGTTGTATCGTTTCTCGGGTTCTTGGTGATTATGGGAACAAATTAATTCCTCTCTCCGTCCAGGATGTAACTCGAAATATGATATGAATAAATAGCTTGTTGCTCAAGGGATTGTTGGCTTATGATGTGTGAAAACTTAAAGTTTTCAAGTTTTTGTTTGTATGATAATAGTATGGAGATGTTGCATGAAACTTGACGTGAAAATATTTTTCGCTTTTTTGCTTATAGCGATTCTGGCCGTTTCTTGCGGCGGAACTGAAGAGCCTGCAGGTGTGGATGTAGATACTTTAGTGACGGCTGGGGTTGGTACAATGGTCGCGTCTTTTTTTGAGACACAAACTGCCATGATCACACCTGCGACGATGACGCCTCTTGCAACGGCGACACCGCTGCCATCTTTCACTCCCTATCCAACAGGCACCCCATTGCCCTTGCTGTCGCCAACTTTCATTTTCTACACTGCAACGTTCGGCGTGCCAACCTCAAGTTTTCCCACTGTCACTGGAACGCTGCCGACTGCAACCATCAACTCTGGAGCACTGGCAAGTGGCTGCAATAACCTGGCTTTTATCCGCGATGTAAATCTTCCATCTGGAACCGTTGTTGGCAAGAATGAAGAGATTGCAAAAACGTGGAAGGTGCAAAATATTGGCACTTGCGAATGGAAATTTCAATACCGACTGACTTTTCTTTCCGGGGATGATTTAAGAGCTTCTGGTGACTATATTCGAAAGCAAGTTGCAGTTTGGGATTGGTCTGAAGTCTCGGTTAGTTTTACCTCTCCCAGTAAACCGGGCACTTATACCAGTTACTTCCGTATGGTAGATGGCGATGGAAAAATGTTTGGCGCAACCTTGTCTGTATCTTTTGTTGTCCAATAATCTGTGTGCTTGTTGGGAATCCCGATTGAATTGTATATGAGAAAAACGATTCGTGGACTGATGTTGTTCATGCTTTTTCTGCTGGCTTTTAGCTTGCCGACAGCAAAAGAAGTTTCCGCCGACCCGCAAATACAGATCACCGCAGCAGGTCAATTAATAGATGCGGTCAACAGTTTGCGGCTTTCATATGGGTTGCCCGCATTGACTTCTCACCCCATCTTGATGCAGTCAGCGCAATCCCAGGCGGATTATATGGCTGCCACCGGGCAGGTGACGCATTCCCGCCCAGGAGGGACAACCTATACTCAACAATTGCTTACGCTTGGTTTTCCTCTGGCGGGTGATCTTTCCCTTGGTGGGTTTCGTGCAGAGAATATTTTGAGCAGTGGCAGCCCGCTTGTTTGGAATGGTGTCCCGCCTGCCTGGCAGGATGCAGATCATATGAATACCATGCTTTCCCAAAACTTCACTCATATCGGTGCTGGCGTCTCGCAAGGGGCTGGCGGCTTTTTTTATGCAGTGGATACGGCTGCTGCTACAGGCAGTGGACAAATGCAGGAGAGCGCCTCGTCAATTCTTGGAAATTCATCCAATGGATCGAACGAGGCGGCTGGAGTTAGTCAATACATGGTGCCAGTGGTGAAAGCTACTGCCCGCCCGGATGGGGATGTAATCCACTCCGTGCAATATGGACAAACTTTATGGAGCATTGCCATTGAATATGGAACAACTATTAAAAATATTCAGGCACTGAACAACCTCGGCGAGGATTTGGTCGTATATCAAGGGCAGGCATTGTTGATTCAAAAAGCGGCAACCCAGCCCGCTCCTGTAGCCACTATAATGACGATACAACCGCCTGCGACTCAGCCTGTACTTCCAGCCACGCCAACTCAGACTACGGTTCCTCCAACTGTTTTAGCCGCTACTCCTACCATTGAAATTCAGGCGGCGGAGACTCGGAGTTCGAGTCCGTCGTCATCGCAATTTCTAGTTGCTGTTTTGATTATTGCTGCTGTTGTCGGTGCGGGTGTGGCGGTCTGGTTGATTCGTGACCCGAATTAGCTTCAAAATTCAAAGGGTATAATTTTTTTCATTCACACTGTCTAGCAAGATGGAAACTGGAAAGGCATTTTAAGATCAATATGGATATCACACTGGCATTAGGCGGGGGTGGCGCCAAGGGTAATTCCCACATCGGCGTTCTGCGCCGACTTGAAAAAGAAGGATATAAAATTCGTTCTGTCGCTGGCACAAGTTATGGCGGCCTTGTCGGCGTGCTGTATTCGGTCGGTTACTCGCCTCAGGAGATTCAGACCGCTTTTGAAGAGGTCGACCAAAAACAACTATATGGACGTGACATTCTGGACGGGCCTTCACTGCTGGGACTGGGCGGTGTTCGGAAATTGCTTGGTCAAATGCTTGGCGAGAAGACCTTTGACGACCTGCGCATTCCTTGCGCTGTAACCGCAGTGGACGTTAATTCTGGCAGCGAAGTTGTTCTTTCCAGCGGACTCCTGAAAGATGCGGTCTTGGCCACAATTGCACTGCCCGGGATCTTTCCCGTCCAATACATGAACGGCTGGGCGTTGACTGATGGCGGCGTTTTAAATCCCGTTCCCGTTTCTGTCGCGCGGATGTTGTCCCCGGACCTGCCGGTTGTTGCGGTTGTGTTGAATGACCCAATGGATAAACCAGTGCGTCCGTATACCATTCCCGTTCCGAGCATCTTTCCGCGGCCAATTGTGGAGCGGCTCGCGCGCATGACTCTTGCCCAATCCCTCGATATTTTTCTGCGCTCTGTAGATGTCAGCAGCCGCGCGTTATCTCATTATCGGTTGGAACTGGAAAAACCCGATGTCATCATTCGCCCGAAGGTGCAGGAGTTTAGCCTGCTTGATCGAGTTGTAGTTGCGGATTTGGCGCAGCTCGGCGAAAACGCTGTTGAAGAAGTATTGCCGCAACTTAAGCGCGCTGTCT
>JACZJB010000089.1 GCA_014860805.1 Anaerolineales bacterium | reverse complement strand
GAGATGCTATTGCACGTCCACCTGCATGATATACACAAGCAGGCGATGAAAAACAAAAAAGGGGAAAAGCAAAATGATATGCACTGCATTACTAAAGCCAAACAGCATGGCCACTGAATTCAAAAAATTGTCGATCAGCGGAGCAAGGTTTTCAAGCATCCATGTGCCCGCGCCTGAAAAGACGGCAAGCGCCAACAAAGCCGCCGCCCATAAACCAAGCGGAAGCCAGGCATGACGATCTGATTCGGAAGGCATCATGGTGCTTGAAATTGCAAATGCAAGATAAAACCACAAGTAAAAGTCCTGCGCTTTGGGAAGCATGCTGAGACCCATCCAAAATAATTCAAGTTGACCATTTCTCAACACATTCCATAAGGTATGGATTTGCAAATGGTAGACGCCCGCATAAGCGACGAACAATGTGCCAGCGAGCAACGGCGCGAGACCGATCAGTGAATCGCGTGCAATATCGGTGCTTACGGTTTCCACATATCCCATTTGCAGGCGGCCATCGGGCAACGTGCGGGGGATCAGTGATATTTTTCCAGTACGCACGCGCAGCAGTTTTGCCATGAGAAAATGACTTAGTTCGTGCAAAAGGACCCCGGGGAAAAACAAAAAGGAGAACAAGCCAATGGTCAAATGCACATTGCGGGTGAGCAATACAAATACCGCCTGTATCTCACGATGCAAAAGCCGCTGGAGAAAGACCAGCGGCAAAAGCATCAACACAAACCAGAGAAAACCAGAGAAGGGCACGGTTTTATTTTGCCGCTGCCTTTGTGATGGCAGCAAAGTCATCCAGCTTCAAACTGGCGCCGCCAACAAGCGCGCCGTCAATATCAGGCTGGGAGAAAAATTCAGCCGCGTTCGCTCCCGTGACAGAACCGCCATACAAAACACGGACAGCTTGAGCAATCTGTTCCCCGTACATTTCCGAGATGGTAGAGCGGATGAAATCCTTCACGACTGCATTCGCCGCCTCACCTGTGGACGCCTTGCCTGTTCCAATCGCCCAAACAGGTTCATAAGCTACGACAATGCGCGGAGCAAATTCGGCAGAGACACCCTTAAGTCCGAGGCTGGTTTGGCGCATGACCACCTCACGGGTTTGATTCGACTCATATTGCTCCAGAGTCTCACCGACGCAAACAATCGGCGTCAGGTCAACCTTTTGAGCGGCGAGCAGCTTGCGGTTAACAGTTTCGTCCGTTTCGCCAAAATAGGCACGTCGTTCCGAGTGACCAAGAATGACATAGCCGCATAATTCCTTCACCATGACGGGAGCCACCTCCCCCGTGAAAGCGCCTTTTTCCTCCCAATGGAGATTCTGCGCGCCAAGCCCAATTCCAGAACCTGTAAGCAAGGCTGAAGCCTCCGCCAGCGATATAAACGGCGGGCAAATCACTTTTTCAACGCCGGCAATTTGGTTCAACACAGGCCGCATCGCCGAGACCAATTCACGAGTCTCCGTGATGGTCTTGTTCATCTTCCAATTTCCAGCAACAAAAGGCGTTCGCATTAATTTTCTACTCCATTGTTTTCAAGAATGTATCAGCCATGAAACGCACCCATTCAGGAGCGCTCAAGTCTGAAGAAAGCGAAAGCAGGATAGGCTTGGCAGAACTGGTCTTCCCATCCTTCATTTCAATTTCCGCTTCAAGCAAAAACACTTCGTACATGTCGGGCATTATTTTTTTGGCATTTGCCAGTTGTAATTTTGCATCTTCCAACGACCCGTTATACAGAGCATACCGTCCGCGGGAAATATAACCAAGCGGCAGGTCGTAATTATCGATACGCTCAAAGAACACGAACAGGGGCATATCCTTTTTTTCACTGGCTTTATAAATTGCCTCGTGCAGGTCATCCGAAAATCCCTCGGGGGCTTCGCCATCACGGAACATTGGCACCAACCGCATGTACATTCCCGCCGTGGGTACCCAGGCTTCACGCGCTTTAAATTCCTGCGCGGCATTTAAGAAAAATTCCTTGTTATTCGGGCCAGCCAGGTTTGAAGCCTGCGCCAGTTCCTGAACCGCAGCGGGGATTTCATTCGCATCCCAAAGTGCAAGCGAAAGTTGTAAATGAGCATTCGGGTCGCCGGGGTTTTTCATCACCAATTCACTTGCCGCGGAAACCTCCGGCGAAATATTTTGCGCAGTCGGGGGCGGCGCATTTGTTGGAAGCAAAGGTGTCAGCGGGGTGGCTGTAGCGGCAACAGGAACAGTTGTCGGCTGATTACGAAGCGCAGGGCGATTTCTCCACACAGCGATCAATACAACTCCAATGCAGAGGATGGCAATCACCCCAACACCGACCCACGTCCAAGGGGAAGACCGCTTCGGGGCTGGACCTTTGGCTGCCACTGTTTTCCCGGCAGGCTCCACACTTTTAGCTTGGGGCTGACTCTTCGTCTGTTCTTTTTCCTTCAAACTTCCAGGGCGCATGGTGATGGCTGTTCCCCGCATGGGAATGCCAGCCTCCACCCAGGCAGCCTTAAAAGCCGTGATCATCTCTTCTACAGTTTCGTACCGATCGAGACGATTCTTTGCAAGCGCCTTCAACAAAACGCGCTGAACGGGTTCCGGCACTTTTGGGTTGACATCCATTGGCAAAGGCAATGGCGTGTAAATATGATCGTGAATAATGGAAAAAGGCGTATCGGCGGTAAATGGGACCTGCCCCACCACCATTTCATAAAGCATGACCGCAAAGGAATAAATGTCCGTTCCCGCATCCAGATCCTTCTTGCCCATTGCCTGCTCAGGTGAAATATATTGAGGCGTGCCCATGATCGAGTCAGATGAAAGGGTGGACTCCCCTGCCGAGGCAATACGCGCCAGGCCAAAATCCGCCAAATACATCACACCATCTGTCGCAATCAAAACATTGGATGGCTTGATGTCACGATGCAATATTCCCTGCTTGTGTGCATATCCCAAAGCAGAGCCGACAGAGTCGACAACTTGCTCGATCTCTTTAGAGGAAAGCGGTCCTTGGTTCAAACGCGCCTTCAGCGTATCCCCTTCGATATATTTCATGACGAGATAAGGGCGCGCCTCGTGCTCGGAATAATCGTAAACTGGGACAATATTGGGGTGTTCCAAACGGGCAACCACCCGCGCTTCGCGTTGGAAACGCGCAGTAAAGGTCTGGTCTTCATGAAAAGCTGCATGCAAAACTTTCAAAGCAACGTAACGGTCCAATGCTGCATGATAGGCTTTGTATACCGTAGCCATACCGCCCTGCCCCAGCTGCTCGATAATACGGTACGGTCCAATATTTTCACCAATGGTAAATGACATACATGACTCCGCGTGAAATTTCCCCGATTATAGTACAGGGCGATTAATTTAGGTTATTCCACCGCTAAACTGTCGGTAAATTGAAATAAAAAGCGGGCAGGAGAATTTCCCTGCCCGTGTGAGAGAATTCAAATTAACGACCCAACACGAACAAAAATCCGTGTTGGCTGCTGTCATTTACGGAAGTTCGACATTTACATTGACGATTCCATTTTCGGGAGTAAAGGTTACATTGTAAGAGTTAAATGAACCGTTTCCACAATCCACATTCCAGGCTTCCTTCCATACACCGCTTGAATCAGGCTCTTGAACAACACTGATGGTTGTGGTGCTGGCAGTCGGAGTATTACAACCAGACATCATGCCGACAAGCTGAATAGACAGCCACGCTGTATAGCGGGTTGTTTCATCTGCAAGACCACCTTGGGGCACATCGCCTAACTCAGTAGGCAGATTATTCGGATCGAAGGGAATTTCGCTTGGGATCTCGGGGATTTCGATATTTTCAAACTGCTGAACAGCTTGCTGGGCTGCGGTATAAGCCTGGTAGCCATAATAGCCGCCAACACCAGTAACGACGCAGCAACAACACAATACAATTGCGATAACCACGCCAATGATCAAATTGCGGTTTGATTTCGGCGCCTCTGAAGAAGGATTGACTGAGGGTGTGGATTCCATACGTGATTTCTCCTATAAATTTGATTGGCGGATTATACATAAAGAAAGGAGCAGATGGATATAAATCCATCTGCTCCTTTTGTCCTATCCCGGGGAGATCTATTTATCTAGTAAAGCAGCCACGCCGGGCAGTTCCTTGCCTTCCAAAAATTCAAGCGATGCGCCGCCGCCAGTGGAAACGTGGGTCATTTGTTTGGCAACGCCAGCCTTCTTAACGGCACTGGCTGAGTCGCCGCCGCCGATAACAGTTGTTGCCTTGGATTCAGCCAGCATGCGGGCAAGAGCAAATGTCCCTTCAGCGAATTTGGGCATTTCAAAAACACCCACGGGTCCGTTCCACACAACCAGTTTGGCTGCGCCGATCACTGCTTTGTAGGCTTCGATGGTCTTGGGGCCCACATCCAACATGCGCCAACCAGCGGGGATCTTATCCACATCCACGATCTGGGTGTTCGCTTCAGCATCGAATTTATCGGCAATGACCGCGTCCACGGGCAAGATGAGTTTGTCGCCCAGTTTGGCGAGCAGGGTTTTGGCGGTTTCGAGAGATTCTGCTTCGACGAGGCTATCTTGCATGTTCAGTCCCTTGGCAGAAAGGAAGGTGTTCGCCATACCGCCGCCAATGATGAGCTTGTCACATTTGGAGGCGAGGGTTTCAACGACCAAAATCTTATCGCTAATCTTCGCTCCACCAAGGATGGCAACATATGGATGCTCCGGATTTGCAACTGCGCGTCCGAGGTATTCGAGCTCCTGTTCCATCAGGAAGCCAGAAACAGCGGGCAGGAAGCGCGCAATCCCTTCTGTGGAAGAGTGCGCACGATGGGCGGAGCCAAAAGCGTCATTGACGTAGACTTCGCCGAGAGAAGCCATTTGTTTGGCAAGTTCAAGGTCGTTCTTTTCTTCGCCTTTGTGGAAGCGGGTATTTTCGAGCATGAGCACGTCACCGGGCTTGAGGGCTTTCGCCAATGCTTCAACTTCCGCGCCAACACAATCAGGCGCCATTTGCACGGGGCGATTCAACAGCGAGGCCAATGTCTCCGAAGCAGCACGCAGGCTGAACTCGGGGTCTGCGCCGCCTTTTGGTCGCCCGAGATGACTCATCAACATCAAGGAAGCGCCCTGCTCCAACACGTATTGAATGGTCGGCAATGCTGCTTTGATGCGTTTGTCATCGGTCACTTTGCCGTCTGCCATGGGGACGTTAAAGTCCACGCGCAAGAGGACTCGTTTATTTTTCAGTTCAATGTCTTTTACGGTTTTCTTGTTCATTGTTCCACCTAAAAAGTAGGGGCAGGTCTACGACCTGCCCCTACATATATATTACAGGGATTTTGCCATCAAAGCAGCGAGGTCGGCTGTGCGGCAGGAATAACCCCATTCATTATCGTACCAGGTCACAACCTTGACGAAGTTGCTCTTGTCCTTGCCCAAAACGCTGGTAAAGGGCAGGTCAATCGAGGAACTGTACGAACTGCCTTTGAAGTCCATGCTGACAAGGGGCTCATCCACGGCTTCAAGGATGCCTTTAAAGCGCGGCTGTTTGGCAGCATCACGGAAAGCCTGGCGCAGTTCTTCGGTAGTCGTCTCTTTCCCGAGTTCAGCAGTGAAATCAACCACAGAGACGGTTGGAGTTGGGACGCGCAAGGAATAGCCGTCGAACTTGCCTTTCAGATCCGGGATGACTAATGAGACAGCCTTGGCTGCACCAGTTGTAGTCGGGATGATATTTAATCCAGAGGCGCGGGCGCGGCGCAGGTCTGAATGCGGCATATCCAAGACCTTTTGATCGTTGGTATAAGAGTGGATCGTGGTCATGAAAGCGCGTTTGATGGTGAACAGGTCATGCACAACTTTCGCGGCCGGAGCCAGACAATTCGTAGTACAGGAAGCGTTCGAGACCACATGATGAGTCTTTGGATCGTACTTGTCTTCGTTGACACCCAAAACAACGGTCAAGTCTTCGCCTTCGGCAGGAGCCGAAATGATGACCTTCTTGGCGCCACCAGAGGTGATGTGATTGACAGCACCCTTGACGGTCTTGCCCTTCTTGTTGACGCCATCTTCCTTGATGGTGAACAAGCCAGTAGACTCGATTACGATTTCCACACCCAAGTCTTTCCACGGAATGGCTGCCGGGTCAGTCTCTTTGAAGACCTTGACCTTTTTACCATCGATCAAAAGACCATCGTCCGTATATTCAACAGTGCCGTTGAAACGACCATAAGTCGAATCATACTTGAGCAGGTGCGCCATGGTCTTCATGTCGCCTATATCATTAAACGCAACGACCTCAAGCTCTTGAGGGTACTGGTCACGGATCGCTTTGAGTACCTGGCGTCCGATACGCCCAAATCCATTAATGCCAATTTTTACTGTCATGGGAAAATCCTCCAATGAATTAATTTACGTCAGAGAACACGGTCTGTGTAATTTGTGTTTACTCTGGTATGGTCGTTCATACAACCTGAATTTTACTTCTTTTCGCAGAATTTGTGAATTTTCGTACGTCTAGGTTTATTAAGACAAATGTAATCGATTACTGTTTCAAAAACTAATTTAATGGCCCAGTTCTTTCGTAGAAAATATCCAAAATAACTTGCGCCAATTTAAGAGGGTCATGCCGCCATGGATGGGCCTCGTCGACAAGATCCGTGCAATACGTGCGCGTGTCTGATAAGGTTTTTTCATCTGCGATCACCCAGCGTGACTTCGTCCCCAGCTCTCCTCGATAATTATCATTGCACAAAATAACATCAAACACCTCCTCGCCTACGTGTCCCTCCAGGGAATGGACATGATCATAGCATGTGAACGCATCCGTTTCACCAGACTGAGTGGCAATATTACACACATATATTTTGACCCCGCGACTGACACGAATGCTGGCAAGTACATCGTGCACCAATAAATTGGGCAAAAGACTTGTGTACAAACTGCCCGGCCCAACCACAATAATGTCCGCACTCAGCAGCTCTCTTATGACAGGAGGAAAAGCCGGCGCATCATCCGGCTCCAGCCATACGCGACGGACGCGTCCCGCCATTTTCGGAATCTGACTCTCCCCTTCCACGCGGACTTCATTAAGCGAGTGCGGCAGCTCCATACTGGCTACCAGCTTGACATCATTCAACGTAGACGGGAGCACACGTCCATTGATGGAGAGCACGCGTCCTGACTCAACGACAGCTGATTCGAAACTCCCTGTAATATCTGCCAACGCTGTGATAAACAGATTGCCAAAGGAATGACCTTCCAGATCCGGTGAGCCGCTAAAGCGGTATTGAAACAATTGAGTAAGCATATCTTCATCGTTGGAAAGCGCCGCCAGACAATTGCGAATATCGCCCGGGGGAAGGATGCCAAAAGTTTCGCGCAACCGCCCGGAGGAGCCGCCATCATCCGCCACTGTGACGATGGCAGTAAGATTTTTCGTGTGAACCTTTAATCCGCGCAGCAAAGTGGAAAGCCCGTGTCCTCCGCCAATGGCAGCAATGCGGGGACCACGTTCACGGCGCTGAAATTCTGTCAGCTGATTGAATACATCTTCTCCCGGACGAATAAACGGTCTGAGCAGGAAGCGGTTAAGTTTGAGAACGCTGTAGCCGACAATCCCAATTCCCAATCCACCAAAGATGATCGCACGCCAGACCCGCGGCATAAATCTTAAAGAAGCATAGGAAAGGATGGTAAGCAGGGTCTGATTCGTCGAATCGGTGCGATAGAGCTCGATCAAGATCACTGCAAAACCAAGCCCAAGCAGGGTAATCCCCATCAGGATAAAAAAGAGCCAACGTTTTACCCCCAAACCCGGGCGGAGCCAGCGAAATAAATCATGAAAATTTTGCCAAAATGGTGCAAGTGGAGTATTTTTCCGCATAAAAAAGATGATAGCAGGGAAGGAATAATCAGTCAAACGGTGCAGAAGTCGGCAAGATGCCATACGGTATAATTGTGCATATGCCCACAATCGGTGCTGATGGCGAGAGATGAGAAAGACTTGCCCAGTGCAGAATTATCGAAAAAAACGAATTTGCAACAAAAATCATCAAGGAGAATGTATGACAATATCCAATTTACCGGGCCCAAAAGCCAAGGCAATGATAGAGCGAGACCACAAAGTGATCTCGCCTTCTTATCCGAGGGGGTATCCGTTCGTGATGGACCATGGAAAAGGCAGTGAAGTTTGGGATGTGGATGGAAACCGTTTTTTGGATTTCATGGGAGGAATTGCCGTAGTATCCACGGGATACTCGCATCCAAAAGTCGTCAAAGCCATTCAGGAACAGGCTGAAAAATTCATTCACATTTCATCTGACTTTTACCACGAGAACTGGATCCGTTTAGGAGAAAAGTTAAATGAGATCGCGCCGTTCAAAGAAGATGCGCTTTCTTTCATGACCAATTCAGGAACTGAGGCTGTGGAAGCGGCAATCAAACTGGCGCGCTATCATACCAAGCGCACAAATTTCATCGGCTTCACCGGAGCGTTTCATGGACGCACAATGGGAGCTGTGACGTTTACCGCCAGCAAGGCAAAATATCATGGTGGATTTTATCCACTGATGAACGGTGTAACCCACGCGCCGTTCCCGAATCCATACCGTCCTGTGCTTGAGAGACGAAAAGGTGAGGACTACGGCGAAGCAGTGGTCCGTTACATCGAAGAGGAAATCCTTGCACAAATTTTGCCGCCAAAAGATGTGGCCGGCATTTTGGTCGAGACGATTCAAGGGGAAGGCGGTTACATCGTTCCACCGGAAGGCTTCTACCCTGCCTTACGAAAACTATGTGATAAGCACGGCATTTTGATGATCCTCGACGAAGTACAATCTGGCATGGGACGCACAGGTAAATGGTGGGCAATCGAACATTTCGGTGTAGAACCGGACATCCTTACTTCTGCGAAGGGCATTGCCTCAGGCATGCCGCTTGGGGCCTGCATTGCCCGCAAGTCCGTAATGGATTGGGAGATTGGCACGCATGGCAATACCTATGGCGGGAATCCGATCTCCTGCGCCGCATCCCTTGCGACGATTGATCTGGTCGAAAACGAATACATGCAAAATGCGAAGGAAGTTGGGGAATACGCTATGGAAGCCTTGGAAGAAATACAGGCACGCCATCCAAGCATTGGCGATGTCCGCGGAAAGGGACTGATGATCGGCGTGGAATTCGTAAAAGACCGTGAAGCCAAAGAACCCGCCCACGACCTGACAGAACGTGTTGTGGAACTTGGATACGAGCGCGGCTTATTAATGCTTTCCTGCGGGAAAAGCGTCATCCGCATTGCTCCTCCCCTGGCGATCACAAAGACAGAAATGGACGAAGGATTGAAAATCTTCGAAGACGCCTTGACAGTGGCTGAAAAAGAAACGAAGTAGTAGTCTGCGCAACCAAAAAGAGACGGCGCGATATCGCGCCGTCTCTTTTTGGTTTGACCTAGCGTCTTTCCATTGACTGGTTGAAGCGGGTCGTGTCGTTCAGAACTTTCACAAGGACAGCGCGAACCACAATTCGATCGGCATAGGTATTCGAGGATTCGTTGTAGGTCTTGCACGTAATCAGGGTCAACCAGGCTTCCTCTTCGTGTTTAAGCACTGAGGTGTTGTATGGTTTGATCGTTCGATTTTCACGAACCTCAAAAATATAGGCTTGCCCATAAGCGTGGACAATGATCTTGTCACCCCATTTGAGATTACCCAAACTGGCGAAGGGGCCTGGCGTCCCATCGGGCAGGACAACATGCCCTGTAAGGGCGCTGTTTCCATCCCAGCCAGGGAATGCTGTTCCATTCAACCAGCCTGCATCCTTCCACAACCAGGAGATATCCCAATCTTCATTTACCAACGGAACGCCTACGATCGATGTTTTGACCGAAAGACTTGGTATCTCCACCCACAGGCCCGTTGCGCTATACGCTTTTTCCGTGGACTGTTCAGGCAAAGCTGTGACGACATTAGGTGCAAAACCTGATGGAGGAAGTGTTAATGGTAAATTCGCAGTATCACTCGAGTCGCCTCCAATGGAAACAGGCGCATTAATCGTCACGCTGTCGGAAACAGAATAAATGTTAACATCATCAAGCGGGTCGTACCAACGCTCTGTTGAAGTGGCGTTATGGGTTGAAAGTTGAACGGGCAAATTATTCTGCGGGTCGATTGGAAGCGATGTCCATGCGACAAAAGCTTCATTGACAGCAGGTGAACCGATCAGTCGGGCACTGAAAGTAATGGTTGAAGTCTGCCCAAGCGGGAAGGTAGCCCATTCAAAAATCAAGTCCGTTGTCGTGGTACCCGGATTGCAATAGGTGGCGGCTGGAGTATCCGGCGCAAGACCGGCCGTATATTGAACCGTGCACTGCACATACTCAAGAGTAGCAGGCAGAATATCCGATACAACAACATCAAATGCATCGGTCTGGCTTTGCGGCACAGTGTGATCTATCACCAAAGTAAATTGTACAGGCGTACCAACCGGCACATTGCTGAGCGGTGTGGCACTTTTGTCAATTGCCAAATCAGGCTCGACAATGTTGACATTTGGCGCGCTGGCCGAGAACGAGCCGCCTGTCCATGCCCATGTGACGTTGTTATTCAGCCCAACGCCAGCTTGATTTTCAATGACATCCAACACAATGGCGCGATATTGAATCACCAATTGAGTAGCACCCGTGGGCGCAGGAATGTCACCAATTGTATACACTACCTGCCTGCCGGGGTTGGCAGGATTTCCTGCTGGATCGCCAGGGTCTGTAATGGAAGAAACAGTTGGCGGGCAGACGGTACCAGTCAAATCTGCAACACCTAAAGTAACAGAAAGGCAATCTACAAACGCAAGCCCCTTATCCATTTGATCTGTGACTGTCACATTAGTTAAAGCCACACCAACGGGCAGGTCAATGGTCACTTGGTAGGTTACGATTTCACCAATGGCAACGTCATTGCCAGTTGTGAAAGTTTCGTTCGTGCCGACAATCGTCTTTGCCAAGCCGTTATTTGTGCGGAAGCCAAAGTCAACGGTTGGATTCGTGGTTGTGCCATTTGCATTATTGACCGTGTTATTGGATGCCGCACCAACGCTTCCCGGCGTAAGGGATACAGGGTTGCCAGAAACCTGACCAAATCCTTCGCCTATACCGTTATCGTTATTATCTGTGTTGGTATTTGGACTAGTTGTATCTGCAGTGTCGGCAGTATCTACTGTGCTGGCATAACCAACCGGCGGAATGACACGCACAATGTAATCACCTTGCGGCAAATTACTGAATAAGTAGGTGCCGCCCGCGCCGGTGACTACGCCACCTGTTCCATCATCCGCAGTGCCCAAGATTCCGTCAGGGCCAACATTGATTTCTGTGGTGCCATTACTTGCAAACAATTGAACTCTTGCTCCAGCAAGCGGCGTGTCGCCCGCATCGAATGTGCCATTGCTGTTTACATCCACAAAAACGAGATTACCCAATTCGACACGATAGAAACCAAAATCTACAGTGCGATTGCTTTGACCATTTGCGGCTTCACCGGCAGGGTTAGGGGATGGAGCATCTGTATCGTTTGTCGGTTCGACAGTGCCAGGTCCAAGCGTCACTGCCTGGCTAATAACTGAGCCAGTAAACGCGCCAATGGTTTGCATTGTGCCATTGTCGTCACTGTCTATATCATTATCTGGGTCTGGCGCTGCAGTTTCGCCGATGACTCCTGCTCCACTTAAGGTAGTGCCGCTACTGAAGTACCCAGCCAAAGGTGCGCCAGAGGCGAATTGAGTCGAAGGGATAATCACAACATAGTTTCCAGCTGGCAAATCGTCAAAGCGATAATATCCGCCGCTGGCTGTTGTTTGCGTGGCGAGCACTCCACCTGTTGGATTACCACCGGCATCTGCAGCATACAACTGAACTGTTACGCCATTCACGCCAACTTCAGAACCATTAATCGTGCTGCTGTTATCTGTATCAAACCAAACGCGGTTACCCAAACTATAAAGCGGCAAGAAACCAAAATCTACGGTTGGATTTGTGGTCGTGCCAGTTGCGTTCGTGACCGTATTATTTGATGCCGCGCCGGTACTTCCAGGCGTTAGCGTGACAAGATTGCTGGAAACTGTTCCGCCCGCAGTACCAACACCATTATCATTGTTATCAATATTATTGTTCGGATTCGTTGTGTCGCCAGGGTTGGCTGTATCGACTGTGCTTGTATATCCGGCGGGCGGTGTGACACGAACAATATAATTACCTTGCGGCAAGCCGCTAAATAGATACGTGCCTGCTGGTCCGGTTGTTACACCGCCGGAAGTATCATCTGCGGTGCCTAAAATTCCATCAGGTCCAACATTGATTTCAGTTATACCGTCACCGGAATATAAGCGGACGATTGCGCCATCTACGAGCGAATCGGTGCCGGCATTGTATGCGCCGTTCCCATTTACATCTACAAAGACCGTATCACCAAGTTCCTGGCGATAGAAACCAAAGTCTACGGTGCGGTTGCTGCGGTCATTGGGTGCTTCACCGGCGGGGTTCGCGGCGGGGAGGTCTGTATCGTTTGTCGGCTCATTGGCACTTGGTCCCAATGTTACTGCTTTGCCAATCACCGCTCCGTCAAATGTACCAGTTGTGATCCGGTCGCCATTATCATCGTTATCAATATCATCATCCGGGTCTGGTGATGATGTTTCAGTGATATTGCCTGCATTGTCGATCGTTGTACCACTGCTTTGATAACCAGCAAGCGGCGCCCCGGCATCAAATTGATTAGTGGGGATAACAACAACATAGTCACCTGGAGCCAGGTTATCAAAGCGATAATATCCGCCTTGGCTTGTTACCTGAGTTGCTAGTACGGCACCGGTTGGATTTCCACTTGCATCGGCACGATACAACTGCACAGTGACATTATCTACACCCTCCTCGCCCGCATCAATCAGACTGTTGTTATTGGTATCAAACCAGACGCGGTTTCCAAGGCTGAACAGGTCGCCGACAATTAATGTGTCAGTGGTGGGGTCATTGTTTGTGACGCCGTCATCTGCTGTGATTGCGCCGCTTGGAATCGTGTTGACATATGCGCCAGGCTCGGATGTGGTCACATTTACCGAAATGCTGCAAGAGGCATTGCCAGCCAACCCGCCCCCAGCAAGAGTAATCGCTTGCGCGCCAGGATTCGCCGTCACCGTTCCGCCACAGGTATTGACTACATTGGCTGGATTTGCAACCGCCAACCCAGTTGGCAGAATGCCGGGTAAATTATCATTGACACCCATGTTTACAACCGGAATATTACTTGTATTGGTAATGGTAAGCGTAAGTGTGGCAATATCATTGACCTGTACGGGATTCGGATTGAATACTTTGACAATGCCAACGCCCGGCAAATTGGTAAGCGATGCTTCAGTTGGCTGAGTGCTGCTAACTCCGTTAAAGGTAGTAACCGCTCCAGCGGGGATGCGATTGGTACGGTTGCCGTTCACGCTCATGATCACTTGCAGTGTAAGCGTACAAGAAGAATTTGGTAATAATGTGCCGCCGCTAAATGAGAATGATGAGTCACCTGGGTTCCCATTTAATGTTCCGCCACATGTGCCGGTATTAAAGTTAACGGGGTTTGCCAACACAATGCCGGGCTGCAGCAGCGCCATATTGTCTGTAAAAGCAATGCCGGTGAGGGGGGTTGTTTCTGGGTTGATCAATTGCACGGTCATTGTAGACGTCGCGCCACCATATACAAGAACAGGGGCAAAACCTTTTACCACGCCGATCGCAAGGTTTCGAATGGTAAGGTCTGCGGTTGCTGGCGCAAAAGGAGAAATTTGCACACCTGTGCTTGCTACTGTGCCTGTCACATTTGCAAAAGGTATTGTATTTGTTTGTGTACTTGGAGAAGCAGGAGACGAGTCTCTGCCTTGCACATTTACACTGATCGTACAAATACCCGGAATACCGCCCACTTGAGCTGGGATTGTGCCGCCTGTTAATGTAAACGTTGCGCTTCCGGGAGTAGCGGCCACAGCACCGCCACATGTCGTGCTTTCATTTGGATCATCCGCCACACGGATTCCATTGGTATTTGAACCAGGTAAGGGATCAGTGAGTGTAACGTTTATCAAGTCAGACGGACTGGTATTTTGCAGTGTAATTGTTAATGTAGAGAGCCCGTTGGCCTGGACGGTCGTCGGGTAAAACGCCTTGCTCATGGACATGCTCGTCACACGCAAAGTAGCGGTATTACTGCTAAATTCATTGGTGCGTCCCTCTGAAGTTGTAATTGTGTTGGCAGGAACAATGTTATCGTATGAGCCTGGGGCGCTGGCAATGACATAAACATCTATATTACAGGTAGCGTTAGCCGCCAGGACATTGGCAGGTAAATTTGTAAACGTAATCGTATCTGTGCCGGGGATTGCTGTCAGCGTGCCGCCTGGACATGATTCGGTGGGGTTTGGAATCGTCGGCGGATTTGGAGTAGCAATTACCACCCCAGCAGGCAGCGTATCAGTTATTGATATGCCCGAAATGGCAGTATCTACAGGTGCTCTAATCTGAATTCGGACGCGGCTTGCCTGCCCTGGGGTGACAGTTGCAGGTGAGAATGACTTAATTACTCCTACTGGTAAAGTGGCAGAGTTGACAACCGTTAAATCGGTTCCTGTCGTAATATTTGAGTTGTTGCCTACACCCTCTGCAGTGGAAATCGCCCCAGTAGGAATTGTATTTTCATAGGTGTTACCACTTCCCGGGACACTGCTGGTCACCTGGAATGTAATCGCACAAGTATTGCCCGGGCCTGGCGCTGCCGCAAGCGAACCACCAGCCAAAGTGACAGAGGTTGCCGTATTTGTAATAGTTCCTCCGCACTGAGGCGATGCTGGCGTACCGGAAATCAGCAAATTTGCGGGCATTGAATCTGTGAAATTTATATTTGTTAATGGTGTAGCGCTGTTATTCGTCAATGTAATCGTTACGGTGCTAACCCCATTAAGAGGAATGGTTGTTGGCGAATACCCTTTTGTACCTGATAAGGCTGGGTTGATAGTGATGTTTGAAGTTGCCGGTAAATAATTTGTAACACCGGGTTGGTCAGCATTTAAGGCACTTGCCGGAATCGTATTTGTACGATTCCCAGATACGCCTAATGCCGCTCGAACTAACACTGTGATCGTACAAGTGTTTGGAGTAGGAGGCGAAGCGCTGGCAGGAATGGTGCCACCGGTTAATTGAACAGATGTATCTCCGATATTCCCGCTTACTGCTCCGCCGCCGCACGTGGTAGTGGGCACGCCAGCGACAGTAAACCCTGCGGGTAAATTATCTGTAACGCTTACGCCGGTATACGGTGAACCCGTCGGGTTTTGAAGAGTTATTGTTAAAGTGCTTGTATTGCCCGCTGTGACAGTTGTAGGTGAAAAGGCTTTCGTAATACCAACAGGCTGAATATTCAAATTCGCTGAAGCGGGACTGTTATTGGTTACACCCTGATTGGTTTGAATGGAACCAGGTCCGCCGGGTCCAGCGGGGATGGTGTTGGTATATTGTCCAAATGGCCCCGTAACATCAACACTAATCAAACAATTCTGAGCGGGTGTAACCGTTCCATTAGTTAATGCAATGGTATTGCTGCCTGCGATTGCCGTTACTGTACCACCGCAATTACTCGTGCTTAAACCAGATGGATTTGCAATAACCAATCCGCTCGGCAAAGTATCGGTATAAGAAACACCTGTTAAGTTTGTATCTACATCCGTGTTGTTAAGGGTGATCGTCAATGTGCTGGTTTGACCGACAAAGACGGTGTTGGGCGAAAAGTTTTTCGAGAGCGATGGCGGCGATACAGCCAGAACCGTAATCGTAGCGCTCGCAGGTGAAGTGTTTACAATAACAACTGGCGTACCATTATCATTCCCATTCGCGGTTAGTCCAATATCTGTTGGAGGGTTGTGTGCAGGAATGGTATTGATCAGGTTCCCCGCCGTAACTGAAGAGACATTAATTTCAATATAGCACTGACCGGGTGTAGGACCTGTCTGCGCCGGAACGCCGCCGCCGGACAAAGAAATCGTTGTAGAGTTTGGAACGGCAGTGACCGTACCGCCACAGGTATTTACCACGCCGGCAGGGGTGCCAACATATAAACCGGGTTGAATTCGAACAAGATCATCAACAAATGCCACACTGGTAAGCGGGAACGTGTTTGGGTTGAAGATCGAAATCTTAAGAACAGATACCCCGCCTGCGTCAATTTGAAGCGGTGTAAACTGCTTATTAATTTCCGCTGGAAGTGAGGCTGCGTACGCCGGTGTCACGGGTCCAAGTACGAGTGACGCAATCATCACCAAAGTCAAAAATAAAAACCTGAATGATCTGAACATAAATTATTTCCTTTGGAAAAATTAAAAAACAGCAAAACCAAGTTACGGCCGGTTTCGCTGTTCTGCTCGCCTACACCTGTTCAACATATCAAAATGAGCGACCAGGCTCAAGTATAGGGTCATGGCATCCGTAAAACACCCAAACATATTAATCTCCCTACATTCTATGGGAAATTAGTACTACGGTCAACCTTTTGAAATAACAAAAATGACAGACGGGGCATTGTCTAAACAAGCTAAACTAACGCAACTCTTACACCATACTCTCTGACGCAGTGATAAAATAACAAAACATGTCCATCATCCCCTCCATGCTGCCAGACTTTCGCGTCCGGCAACGAGATTATTTACTTGAAATCTCGCGCGCTCTCACCCAAGAACTTGACCTTGAGAAATTGCTGGCGCGCATTTTGCGGATTTCCATTGAAATGCTTGCCGGGCAGGCGGGACTCATTGCGCTCAAACTACCCGACGGCTGGCGCGTCGCAACGGCACACGGCATCGCCCCGGCATTTCTCTCTTACTTAACCCCGCTCCTTGCCGAGGAAAAAGTCCGTGAGTTGGATGTGCTTGAACTCAACCGCATGTTAAAGGAAATGACCTACACGGCAAGCAGGGGCATTCTCAACGGCACGGGCTTACCCCTCTCCGCGCATGGACAGGTCATCGGCGTAATCTTCATCTTCCGCAACTACGCCGACTTATTCACTCCCAATGACCGTATCCTGCTGCAATCATTTGCAGACCAGGCCGCCATTGCCGTCTTCAATGCGCAGCTTTACGGACAAGTCACCTACGAAAAGAAACGTCTTGATGCGCTTCTTGATTCTGCGGCAGATGGAATTCTCATTCTGGATGCAGACTTGAACATAGAAAGATGCAATGGCGCATTTGAAAAACTTTTCGGGGAAATGCGCGAAGAGATCGTGGGCAAAAGCCATAAAGACATCATCAAATGGAAGAAAGAACCGCACGGCAAAACACTCGAAGAATCCGTGCTGGATAGCTGGCCCCTCACGCCGAATGCCACATTATATGTAGAAGGCGACCTTACACGCCCATCCCTGCCAGCTCTGCCGGTTGCCATCACCTACGCTCCCCTGCTCTCGGAGGAAAACAAACTGCGCAATGTTATCCTCAGCGTGCGCGATATTACCCATTTCCGAACCGCCGATGAGATCAAGGCGACTTTCATTTCGATTGTGAGCCATGAATTACGCACTCCCGTTGCATTGATCAAAGGCTATGCCTCCACGCTGCGGCGCGACGATGCCAAATGGGATAAACACACCATCAGCGAATCGTTAGCCGTCATCGAAGAGGAAGCAGATCGTCTGTCCAATATGATCGATGATCTATTGGATGCGTCTCGATTGCAGGCAGGCGGCTTGAGCTTGAACCATGCCGATGTCGCGCTGCCCAGCCTTGCGTTAAGAGTGAGCGAACGTTTTGCGTCGCAGTCGCCCAACCACAAAATAGTCACCGACTTCCCCGCAAATTTTCCCGTCATCCTTGGCGATGAAAACCGTTTGGAGCAGGTGGTTTCCAACCTTGTGTCCAACGCGTTGAAGTATGCGCCTGAAGGCGAGATCAAGATCAGCGGCGAAACACGCCCCGAACAAGTGATCGTTTGTGTGAGCGACGAGGGACCAGGCATTGACGCCAGAGACATACCGCATATCTTCGACCGCTTTTATCGTTCGACGAACGCGGTCAAGCGCACCAAAGGCGCCGGGCTCGGGCTTTACCTTGCGCGGGCAATTGTGGAGGCTCACGGCGGACGCATCTGGGCTGACTCGATCCCTGACTCTGGCGCACGAATTTATTTCTCACTCCCACGTTAAATGAGACTTGACTTGTTTCAAACGCCTCTCGTTTAACTTCATATTTTGCACGGACAAGAATTACTGTCACCAAGGTAGTCTGGAAACATGTCAGGCAATAACCCCAAATGGTAAAATCAGACCGCAAACCACACAAAAAGGATAAACGCATGGCCACAACTATTCCCCCCCGCAGCAAAGTCAACAAAAAATATACATGGAACGCTGAAAGTGTTTACAAATCTCAAAAGGAATGGGAAGCCGCATTACAGGCGGTGCTGAATGACATTCCAAAAATAAAGAAGTTTGAAGGAAAACTCAGCGAAAGCCCTGAAATGTTATTGAAGGGCTACACAGCCATTGAAGAGCTGGTCTTGCGAGCGCAGACCGTATTCATGTACGCCCAATTCGCCTATGCTGTAGACACCACCAATCAATCCTCTGGGGCGATGATCGGAAAAGCACAGGGCATGTTTGGCCAGGTATTTGCCGCAGTTTCCTTCCTAAACCCTGAATTGCTTAAGATCGGCAAAAAAACACTTGACGCCTGGATGAAAAAGAATCCCAAGCTGGCTGTGTACCGCCAGGCTGTGGACGATCTCTTCCGCCAGCAGGCACATGTGCGCTCTGGCGAAGTGGAGGAAATCCTCGGCATGCTGGCCGACCCGTTTGGCGGACCTTCCACCAGCACCAGCATGTTGGTGAACGCTGATTTCAAATTTGCCCCCGCAGTAGACAGCAAGGGCAAAAAGCTCGATGTCACCCAGGGAAATTTCTACTCCACGCTGTTGGAGCACCCCGACCGCAAAGTTCGCCAGACCGCCTTTGAAAGTTACCACGACAAGCATATCGAATTCAAGAACACACTTGCCACCAACCTCTCCACGTCCATCAGCGCCAATGTATTCAACATGCGCGCGCGCAAATTCGATACCACTCTTTCCGCTTCCCTCTTTAATAACAACATCCCCGAGGAAGTTTTCCACAACCTCATCAATACCTTCAAGAAGAACCTACCCGTCTGGCATCGTTACTTTGAGATCCGCCGCAAAGCCTTGAAGCTAAAAGATATCCAATACTTCGACATGTGGGCGCCCATTGCCAAGAAGAAGACAAAGATCTCCTACGAAAAGGCAGTTGACCTGATCAGTGAAAGCCTCGCGCCGCTTGGCAAGGAGTATGTCAACACCCTGCGCCAGGGCACGCTCAAAGACCGCTGGGTGGATTCAACCGTCAACCAGGGCAAAATGAACGGCGCGTTCTCCTACGGAGCACCCAAGACCCATCCCTTTATCATGATGTCCTTCACGGATGATATCGGCAGCATGAGCACGCTCGCGCATGAGTTGGGTCACTCCATGCATTCGTATCTCACCTGGCAAAACCAGCCGCTGGCGTATTCCGGCTATTCGCTCTTCGTGGCGGAAGTCGCATCGAATTTCAATCAGGCCATGATGCGCGGACATTTGCTCAAGACCATCACCGACAAGAACTTCCTGATCTCTTTGATCGAAGAAGCGGTCGGCGGCAACTTCTTTCGATATTTCTTCCAGATGCCGACTCTGGCCCGCTTCGAACTGGAGACACATCAACGCGCGGAACGCGGCGAACCTTTGACAGCCGATTCAATGCAAAATCTGATGGCTGATCTGTTTACCGAGGGATTTGGTCCCAAAGTGAAAATTGACCGCCCGCGCGTGGGCATGGTCTGGTCTACATTTAGCCATCTCTTCCAGGATTATTATGTATATGCCTATGCCACTGGCATTTCGGGCGCACACGCCCTTTCAGGCAGAATCCTGCGCGGCGAAACCCATGCAGCGGAAGATTACCTCGGCTTCCTCAAGTCTGGCTCCTCTGTATATCCCATGGATGTGCTCAAGAAAGCAGGCGTAGACCTGACCACCCCCAAAGCCGTCGAAGAGACCTTTGCAGTGATGGAAAGTTACATTGACCGTTTGGAAGAGTTGGTTGGGTAGTTTCATCCTTAGCCGAGCCACCATATCTTGGCGGCCTGTAGTCGAAGGGCGCTTCGACTACAGGCTCAAAAAGCATTCGCCCTCCGCTCAGCGCGAACAAAATCGTAAATCTAAAATCATAAATCGGAACTAGTACATGGCACAAACACAAATCGCATGTCCCCGCTGTAGACAAATGATCCCTGCCAACGTCGAGCAATTGTTCGATGTGACGCAAGACCCCGCATCCAAGCAACGTTTGTTGAGCGGACAGTCCAACTATGCCCGCTGCCCGCATTGCGGATACGAAGGCCGCCTCTCAACTCCCATCGTTTATCACGATAATGAGAAGGAACTGCTGCTGACCTTCTTCCCTGCCGAGCTGGGATTGCCGCTCAACGAGCAGGAAAAGATGATCGGTCCGCTTATCAAGCAGGTGGTGGATAAACTTCCGCCCGAAAAGCGCAAGGGATATTTGTTCAGCCCGCAAGCCAACCTGACCTACGAGTCGATGATGGAGACCATCCTGGGCAAGGACGGCATCACGCCTGACATGCTCAAGGCACAGCAGGAACGCGTCCAGTTCATGGAGAAGTTGATGCAGGTCACTTCGAAGGATGTGCGTTTGGAGTTGATCAAGGGTAATGAAAGGATCATCGACGAGCAATTCTTTGCGCTGTTCAGCCGCATCGCGCAGAACGCCATGCAAAGCGGACAGGAACCGATCGCGCGGGCATTGATCGAGATCCAGACCATGCTGCTGGAAGAGACGGTGTATGGCCGTCAGCTGAAGGAATCTGTCGGGGAAATGGAAGCAGCCCAACAGGTCCTGCAAGAGGCGGGGCAATCCCTCACCCGCGAAAAACTGCTGGACTTCGTCATCGAAGCCAAATCCGATACCCGCATCCGCGCGTATGTTTCACTGGCACGGGCAGGCATGGATTATGTCTTCTTCCAGAATTTGACGGAACGGATCGAAAAGGCTTCCCCCGAAGAGAAGACAAAGCTGGAAGGCATCCGCGAGAAACTGCTGCACTTCACCAATGAAATCGACAAGCAGATGGAAGCGCGTTTGAAGCAGGCGCAAAAATTTGTGGAGACCCTGCTGGAGCAGGAAGATATCGAAAAAGCCACGCAAGCCAATTTGGATAACTTCTCGCAGGATGCTGTGGAAGTGGTCAACCAGATGCTGAGGCAGGCTTCCGAAGCGAACGATTACACGCGCATGGGCAAGCTGCAAAAGATGGTGCAGGTGCTGCAAAGCGCCAGCGCCCCGCCGCCCGAGGTGGCATTCATCGAGCAGCTGCTGACAGCGCCAGACGAAGCAAGCATGGACAAGATGCTCAACGACAACGATGCAATGGTCAACCAGCAATTTGTGGATGCCCTGAGCGGATTGGTAACGCAGATGGAAAGCCAGCCCGATAACCCCGAAGCCAAAGAAATGGGCGCGAAGCTGACCGAGATCTACCGTGTGGCGTTGAAGCGGGTGATGAAGAAGAATATGGCAGGGTAGTACAAAGAGACAGTCGCCCGTTAAAAAACCTCTCAGGGAAGGTTTAGAATCCTCCCCTGAGAGGTTTTGATTCCTCTACTGAGAGGTTTTCCATCCTCCCTTGAGAGGATTTCGCTTCGCCCATAAACCGTCACCTGGCAGCTGGACGATGGAATTTTGCGCCGCTATTGCATTTTCTGCACCAGCCTCCTATAATTATTTCACAAGCGGTGGAGATCAGATTTAGTTTCCGCAGATTTCCAGTCGTTTTTGCAATATAAAGGGTGTTTTACAGCATTATGCTGTATAAGACCCTAAATTGGGGGGATATACAGCACAATGCTGTATATCCCATAGTTGGCTGCCACCTTGCACAATAAGGAGATAAAAAATATCATGCTCAAAGACCTAACGCAATTAATTCAGTACTCTGGACCAAAACGATTTCTTACGTCAATAGGCATAATCCTTGTGATTTTATCTTTCGTCCTGCCCT
Source organism: Anaerolineales bacterium (assembly GCA_014860805.1). Taxonomy (GTDB): domain Bacteria; phylum Chloroflexota; class Anaerolineae; order Anaerolineales; family Villigracilaceae; genus Villigracilis. The sequence goes on along the minus strand of JACZJB010000089.1, from coordinate 9,029 downwards.
GGCTTATGATAAATCAGGCATTGGCATTTGATGTTAAGACTGCTGACTATGACCAACTTTCACAATTATCACAATACAGCGTCATTGCTAGACAATCTATATCTTTAGTTTTAATTTTGTCGTCGTGTTGTTTATCGCCTATCCTTATATTTTTTGGAATTTCATTTTCTACTATTTCGTATTGGGCTTGGTTCTTTTTTGGCGATACCGAAAAAGAGCGAAAACCATCCAAGTCTGAAAAAACTATTGAAAAATCATTAAATCTTTCTGCAAGTACAGAATCTCAACAAGTAAATGCATCGTTTGAAATAGTTACTCCGCTAAATAGTGTAGCAACTCCAAAAGAAACTAACAAAACTATAAAAGTAGACGCAAACACTTTTCTTATTCAAAAAACAAAAGAGATTTTGTCGAATTCAGATACTTTAAAATCCCAGTATAGTGTCGAGAGCGATGATTGGTTTGATGTGCTACTTCGTTCACAATCTGAGAATCCCGATATTTTGATTAAGTCCTCGCATATTTACTCAAAGGATTTATGGAATATAGTAAGGTTCTATCAGTCATTAATTAAAGAATGGGCAGACTACAATAATAATCGTGGAGCAAAAGCAGTTGGAATTATTGTATATCCTAAATTATCTCTACTTTCACGTATATTAGTTTGGATATTAAATAACATAAATTTTATTCTTAGAAGACTCAACGTTAGTCTTGTATTGTTTGCTGAAAAAAGGCTCAACGAAAAACAAATATTGGATATGCTTCAAAAGAATTTACGAGTCAATATTTCACAACCCAAATGAAAACTTTATCGCGAGAAAGGCAGCCAACAAAGCGTGCACCTGACGTGTGGGATTCTGCGGCATTTTCGAGTATTTTTCTGGCTTCGAGTTTTTCCTGCTCCCAAACAGAATCTACGTCCGCCCACACGCAGGTAACGCAAACCGTTAGCCCGCCCGTGCAAAATGTAGGTTTATGAAAGAAAAAATCGCAATTCTCGTTTTCGTAAGTTTCCTTCTTTTTTCTTGCGCCCCAGCAACACCGACGCAGGAAGATGAAGTTGTGGAAATTGCGACAGAAGAAATTGTTAACGAAGAACCTGTATCCCAGCCCGTTACAACTGAAGAGTCTATTGTCACAGAAGAACCAACTGAAATACCTACTGAAACCACGATTGCTTGCGTCACTTTACTTACGCCTGTTAATGGCGTAGAAATTCCGCCTGTTGGCAAGGTCACTTTCTCATGGACGCCGCTGGATGAAGCGGGAAAATATGTTTTGAATATCATTCTTCCGTCAGGCGATATTGTCCCATTTGAAACTGACCAAATTTTTCATGACCAATATATGGAAGCGTTTTCGTTTGGCGGTGAATATCAATGGCAAGTAGTTGCACAAGGCAAAGAAGATAACGAAATTTGCGTGAGCGAAGTTGCTAAATTCGATAAGTCCGCTTATAACCCGCCAAAAAATAACAATAACAACGAAAGCATGGGCGATGATGGAAATAGCAATAATGGTGGCGGTTGTACAATAGATTGTGAACCACCACCGCCAACACCTGACTCAGGACAAGAATAGTTGTAAAATCAAAAGCGGGCTAACAAAGCGTGCACCTGACGCTGGGGATTCTGCGCAAATCTCAAGCAGTTTCCTACGCCTTATCATTTTCCCAGTTGGACGGCTTCGCCGTCCCCGCCCCAGCGCAGGTAACGCAAACCGTTAGGCGCTGAGTTGAAAGCCTTCTGAATAAAAGAGGAACTTTGGTGATATTTCGTATGAGAAACTATGTTTATGCTGTTATCTACATTTTGATTGCCCTCACGGTTTCTCACTTTCTTGCAGATGACTCTTATCGGTGGCAAGTGAACAGCATCAGTCAACTTGGGGCGCAATCCTACGGCAAAGCATGGATAATCCGTTTGGGATTTGTTGGTTTTGGCATAATCATGCTATTAACGGGGATAAGTCGAATTAAAATGGATATAACATACTGGTTTCGTGAAATCCCGATCTTGATTTATGGTTTTGCAATTTTACTGTCAGGAATTTTCTCGGCTGAACCCTTTGTCGAAGGAGTATCATATTCCACACAAGAAGCCCAACTTCACGGCTTATTCGCCACAGTTGCAGGATTTGCACTAACCTTAGCAATCCTGATGTTCACATTCACAGATATTCCGAACTCAAGAAGGATTGGACATTTCATTGCGCTTGTCTTGGTCACGGTTTTTTCGCTCCTGTTTGGAGTGTTTTCAAATTTTGCAGGCATAATGCAAAGATTACTATGGTTCGCGGGATTTGCTTGGCTTCTATATATCGGTTTCAATCCAATACCCAGCGGTACGTCAGGTACAAATTCACGCGCCTAACAAAGCGTGCACTTGACGGGTGGGATTCTGCGCCATTTTCGAGCTTTTTCTACGCCCGAACAGAATCCTGCTCTCGAAGTTTTGTCTACGCCCGCCCACCCGCAAGTAACGCAAACCGTTGGGCTGTTGGTAGTTTGGCATTCAAAACTTAAATATGTCGAAGCATAAGAAGCAACATTTCATCCCGTCATCTTATTTGGAAGCATGGTGTGACCCAAATACCCCAGCAGGGCAAACTCCCTATGTTTGGCGATTTTCAAAAGAAGGCAGCCAAGTTTCTAAAAAAGCACCTCAGAAAATTTTCTACGAAACGGATATGTACACCATTGTTACGCCAGAAGGAGACAGAGATTTACATTTAGAATACAATCTTTCTAGAGTTGAAGGTGAGTTTGCCAAAGTACGAACTCGGAAATTAGGAAGAAAGCAAAAAACAACATCGCAAGAACATTTGATTTTATGTATGTTTGTTGCTGCTATGTTTTCTCGCACTAAGGCATATGCCAAGCATCAAAGCAGTCAATGGCAAAGAGTTGTGGATATGGTAGAAAAGATACAAGCCGCTATGGACAATGCAACGCCAGAAGAAAGAAAACGCATGTCAACGGCTTTATCATCTCCCCACACAAAAAACGAGAAGTCTTTTTCAGTAGAAGAAGCGCGTGAACTTGCTGAAAAGCCCATACAATCTATGCTTTCCGCAAATGTAGTACAAACTACATCACTTTTATTTGAAAAGCCATATCTTATCCTTGAAGCACCAATTGGAAACAGTTTTATTACATCGGATAATCCGTGCGTTTGGTTTGACCCCGCAGATTATCAAAATCCAAGACCATTTGGAGCGGGTGGATTAATTTCGCCAACACTTGAAATTACCTTGCCATTATCTCCGAAACAAATGTTGTTTTTTGGTGGTAAATTGATTGTTTCAGGTCTTTATCTTCCTGCTGAAAATGAAATGGTTGACAATTTGAACAGACGCACACGGCTTTTTTCAGATGAATTTTTTGTATCAAACAGTTCTAAGGTCAAACCATCGTGGCTCTAAAAAACACAGCCCAACAAAGCGTGCACCTGACGCTGGGGATTCTGCGCACATCTCAAGCAGTTTTACACGCCGCAGCATTTTTCTGGCTGGACGGCTTCGCCGTCCCCGCCCCAGCGCAGGTAACGCAAACCGTTGGGCGGCTTTACTCAACACGGTCACAAATGTCGGTTTAGGTAGAGTAAAAGGCGCACTTTGTGTTCGTTGATAGTATATTACACAGAATAGATATCGAATTCTTGTGTGTTAAAAGGTGAAACATGACCTCAATTTTAGCGACCAAGATTCATTTTATCCTCTACGTTAAAGATCAAACTCGGAGTACAGCCTTTTACTCACAAGTCTTTGCTTGTTCTCCTTCCCTAAATGTTCCTGGAATGACTGAGTTTATCTTGTTAGAGAACTGCGTTTTGGGTTTAATGCCAGAGACTGGCATTAAACGATTACTTGGCAACCATCTACCTAATCCAGCACAGGCTACGGGTGTTCCACGTTCCGAAATATACTTGCGCGTCAACTATCCCATCGACTATCATCAACGATCTATCGAAGCAGGAGCCATTGAGTTAAGTGGTCTTGATGATCGCGATTGGGGAGATCGTGTCGCTTATAGCCTTGACCCCGATGGTCATGTCTTGGCATTTGCAGAGAAGATCGAATCAGAACCAAAATGAACAAGCCTTGGGCTTATGGTGTAGATCGATTCATGCCGCCCAACACAGCGTGCACCTGACGTGTGGGATTCTGCGGCATTTTCAAGCATTTTTCTGGCTTCGGGTTTTTCCTGCTCCCAAACAGAATCTCAGCCCGCCCACACGCAGGTAACGCAAGCCGTTGGGCGTTTGTCTTTCATTTCAGGAAAGAGATTATTACATGTCAGACATCCAAAACCTCATAAAAATGCTCCACAGCAATAATCCAAATATGCGCTATGATGCTTGCGAAGAATTGAGGGTATCGCATCAGCCATTACCGCAAGAGGCCATTGATGCACTCAATTCTGCCACGAATGATTCAGATCCTGATGTTGCTGACGCGGCTCAGCGGGCTCTGGCACTCCATGCCCCAAAATTGGCGCCAGATGTCGTAAAAGTTGAAGCGCAGGAAGAAACCATAGACGAACCCCCATCCAACGTAAATTGGCTGTTAGTCAAGGTGGGCAGCGGCGCATTTATTTCGATCATAGCAACGACAGTGGCTGCGGGTTATTTTGAAAGAGGCTGTACGAATTCAAACTATTTCGGTAATCTGTTCTTCATTTTCATTGTCACGTGGATTTCTTGGTTAGCAGTATCATCTCTAGTGCGGGGTAAGAGTTCTTCCGCTCATCTCGGAGGAATGTTTTTAAGTCTGCTTGTGGTCCTTGTCGGAGCATTTCCTTGCATTACTATGATTGGATTTTGGATAGCACCCGTCTGCAATTAATAGGGTGTCGCTCTCATGGAAAAAACGCCCAACACAGCGTGCACTTGACGGGTGGGATGGCAAGCGCCAATGCGCTTGCTCTGGGCGATGCTCGCTGGAGGCTCGCTCGCCCGATCTGCGGCAATCCCAAGCAGTTTTCTACGCCTTAGCCTTTTTCTGGCTGGACGGCTTCGCCAAGGTCCACGCAACGGGGCAGGTCTTGTGCCCAGAATGGGTAATCCCCTACGGGGACGATGGGTGCAATCCATTGGCACGCCACTTGCAAAACAAGCACTTGAAAAATCCAGCAAAAAGGTGTATCTTTATTGTAGAAACGTACAGGAGATAACCTTATGCTCACAAAAGTTCAGAAATGGGGCAATAGTCTTGCCCTCCGAATACCAAAAGCCTTTGCGATTGACGCTCAATTAGAAAATGATTCTTTCGTGGAAATAAGCATCGTGAAAGGCAAAATTATTGTTACGCCAGTTCCAGCCCCAAGTTGGACACTTGATGAATTGCTTGCAGGCGTCACAAAAGACAATCTTCATAATGAAGTTGATACAGGCTTTGCTGTAGGAAATGAAGTTTGGTGAACCTATGGCATATATTCCTGATAGCGGCGACATTGTTTGGATTATGTTCAACCCTCAAGCAGGGCATGAGCAAGCAGGACATAGACCAGCATTGGTTTTGTCTCCAAAGGCTTATAACGGAAAAGTTGGTTTAGCAATCCTCTGCCCCATCACTAGTCAGGTCAAAGGGTATCCATTTGAAGTGTTGATCCCTGAAGGATTGGAAGCAAAAGGCGCAATTTTATCTGACCAAGTAAAAAGCCTTGACTGGAAAGCAAGAAAAGCAAGGCTTATTTGTAAGTTGCCGCCCGAACAATTTAATGAAGCCGTCAAGAAATTAAGTACCTTAATTCGCGAGCAACTTCAAAGCATGTAGAGTCTTCCAAATCAAAAGCGTGCCAACAAGGCTTCCCGATAGAACTGCGATGATCTCCTCTTCGGGCACAAGTCCATTGGGCGGTTCCTTGTAAATCATATAACATTCAGTCAAGAAGGTGTCTTGGAGTATATTCGCAATGAGTATGCCATATCCTGTAAAAGTTGTAGTTATTAGTGAAAGTATCCCATTTGGCGGAGAAATAGCACTTATGTCAAGTGCTGTCCTAGATCAAGATTTCCGCTTTGCAACAGGCTCATCTTCACAGAGCCAATATCGAGATGAAATCCTTGATTATTGTAAAACCTTTATATCTTATCGAAGACTTGACACCTTAATACGTGAGTTCCAACCGCCTCACCTAATAGATGCCGAGAAAATTGATTTGTGGATAGCTCTGGACGAGGCAGGAGAAAAAGTAGCGAAGGCACATTACGAGAAGATGGGGGATTTTAGCAATAAAGGCAGACTTAGTTTTTCGGAGCGAGTTGTAAGGAGTAACTTTATTCTCCCCGATATTTCAAGTGCTAAAAATATAAATACGCTGCATCAAGTTTTAACTGAGCATTTAACACCCTGGAAAGAACGTGTATGGAAAGTAATGTGTGATTATTCTTAGTTCACATTCTTTGAATTCTACACAGAGCGTTCCATAAGAACACACCCGCACCCACCGCAGGTGCGGTATTGGGATGACATCCCCGTCCGTTGGGCGGTTCACTTCGCAATAAATTCAAGGAATTATGGATTATCGGATGACAATAACTCAACGCACTTATTCAACTGAGCAAGATAAATATCTAATGTCTGCTCTGGCTTGCCAATGTCCAGAAAATAATCTCCATGTCGTAGACTTGCCTTATCGGTTTAGTTCGTGGGCATTTGATAATCCTGAAAATATCAATTTATGGTTTGATGAAAATCAGCAACTGGTTGCCTGGGCGGTACTTCAATCGCCTTTTTGGACAATTGATTATGTATGCCTTCCCGACCACGAATCTCATCTGCATCGAGAAATCCTTTCGTGGGCAGACCAACGCGCTCGAACCGTACAGAATACGCCCTATGCTCGTTCTGCATGGTTTGTCATGGTTTTCTCTGGGCAAAACAACCGAATCCGCGATTTGGAAAATGCAGGTTTCAAATGTCAATCGGACGTAGGCGAAGATTCATGGTCAAAAGTACTTATGCGCCGATCCTCTCATACGCCTGTAAAAGTGTATAAACCTCGTTCAGCAGGCTTTACCGTTCGCTCATTGGCAGGCGAAAAAGAAGTACAGAATTATGTTGAACTTCACCAATCTGTTTTTGAAAGTAAAAATATGACCATCGATTGGCGAATGCGCACCCTTCAACACCCTGATTACATGCCCGAGTTAGATATTGTTGTCGAATCGCCCAAAGGGAATTTGGCTGCATTTTGTATTTGTTGGTTAGACAAAAATTCAATGACAGGACATGTTGAGCCATTGGGTAATCATAAAGATTTTCGGCAGTATGCGCTGGGACGGGTTGCTCTCTCAGAAGGATTGCGCCGTCTCCAGTTGCTTGGAGCACAGAATATTTTTGTTGAAACAGACAACTATCGAAATACTGCTTTTCGGCTTTACGAGTCGTTTGATTTTCAAGTGATACAAGATGTTCTTGTATATCGAAAAGATTATGAAACTGATTAACACACAGTCATCTTGCTAAACCACCGCCCAACAAAGCATCGCGATAGTGATGGGATGATATCCCCTTCGGGAATGATACGGCGTGTGCACATCCCAAGCATTCTTCTGGCTGGACGAATTAGCCAAGGTCAACACAACGGGGCAATCCCTTGGGGGACGGCGCCGCAATACCCCTTCGGGGCACAAGTCCGCTGGGCTGCTTGATACATAATTTAAGAACATCTACAAGCGTAAAAAAGGAAATGAAAAATGCCCAAAGGACGGCTTGAAGCATTCACTGATGGAGTGATGGCAATTATCATAACAATCATGGTGCTGGAACTGAAGGTGCCCGATGGATTCGAATTAGACTCTTTACTCACAGTAGTTCCCAAACTTTTGATTTATCTATTGAGTTTTGTTTTTGTGGGAATCTACTGGATGAATCACCATCACACTCTCCACGCAACTAAAAAAGTGACTGGCGGAATTCTGTGGGCAAACCTCAGTCTCTTATTCTGGTTATCGCTCTTTCCATTCGTTGCCGATTGGATGGGGGAAAATCTTTTCCGTCCGCTTCCCTCAGCAGCATATGGATTTATCCTCTTGATGGCTGGAGTTTCATATCTCATATTACAGAAAAGCATAATTGCATCTGATGGAGAAAATTCATCACTAAAGAAAGCCGTTGGAAATGATTGGAAAGGAATGGTCACTTCCGGGTTAATCGTTCTGGCGGTAATTTTCTCGTTTTTCCAGACTTGTTTATCACTAATCATCTACATATTAATTACAATTATCTGGATGGTGCCCGATAGAAGAATAGAAAAAATTTTGAGTTCAGGCGACGAGTAATACTAATTTGAACTAGAAAATTGGATAGTCTGTATGCAGAAAGAGCAAGCCAACAAAGAATCCCGATAGTGCTGGGATGATATCCCCTTCGGGGACGTTGACGCAATCCGTTAACCACCCCCTCTCCAATACATTGTCAGTTTTATGCTACACTTGTTTTAGGAAATTCCCAATGACTATTCAGAGTAGTGTGCAAATCGGAAATATTATTCGCAATGCCGTTGTATTCAATGTCAAAAATTGGCTAGGTGGCACAATGAATTCTGATTCTTTAATCCAATCTGTTCAAGATTTTTTCGCTGTTTTAGAGCAGCGCAAGATTGATTATGTTCTCGTCGGGGGAATTGCCATCCTTCATTATGTTGAAGGACGAAATACGCAAGATTTAGACTTACTCATGGCTGTATCATCTTTGGAAAAGCTTCCTGAGCTCAAAGTGTCAGACCAAGATTCAAACTTTGTTCGAGCAAATTACAACGAACTGCAAATTGACATTTTGCTTACTCAAAATCCGCTCTTCAAGAAAGTTCACAAAGAATATTCAAAAGTACAAAGATTCCTTGACCGCGATATCCCGCTTGCAACAGTGGAAGGTTTGTTGTTGTTAAAACTGTACGCTCTTCCATCTTTATATCGGCAGGGTAATTTTGCCAGAGTCGGTATTTACGAAAATGATATTGCAACCTTACTTCACTATTATCAGCCTGACATTCAGACATTATTAAGCGTGTTAAGCAAATA
>JACZJB010000088.1 GCA_014860805.1 Anaerolineales bacterium | reverse complement strand
GTGCTGGATAGGGCGTTTAAGGGAGAGTTGTGATAATGGAGAGAAACCGTCCACGAATAAAACCACGAATTCACGAATGGATGACGAGCGACTCGTTTATTCGTGAAGAATTCGTGGATGGTCTTTGGTCTCGGCTGGCGTCGCTGCGGGAGTTACAGTCCGCTACGGGGGAGGAGTTGTCCGCGCTGCTGCCGTCCGTATTGGATAGGGCGTTTAAGGGAGAGTTGTGAAATGAAACCTCAAGACATTGACGAACTTCGACGGAACATGCGAAAGTTTATGAAGCTCCGAAATAAAAATGTCCTCAATTTTCATCCTCCCAATGGCGTTGGCATGTTTGCAATTCGCATTATGCCATTTGTTGCGATTGTGCTTATTGGGTTTACGATATGGTATGGCGTGAATAATAGCTTCTCAGGTTCTGATACTATGTTCTTCTATGCCTTAACTTTCGCTTTTCTAGCCGCTGCTTTGCTGGGAAGGGTGCTGATGTCTGTTCCTCCCAAGACAGGAAAAGATGAAATTGAGCGATGGATATGGAAGAGGAATCTAAAACTAAACATCTATGGTTTTTTATTCGTTATAGGATTAACGTCGAGTTATAGTTTTATCTACCAAGATGCAATTAGACAAGCGGTTTTAGTACTTAATCTCATAACCGTCATAATTGTAGCTTTTTGTTTTTTATTAGTGCATGCAAAACCATCGTTGTTTTTAAACTCCTTTATTAATTCGATCGGTACTTCAGCAATCATTGCATTTGTTATTCTGTATTTATTGCGACTTGTGTTCACAAATCAATTTCATTGGTTTCTCATAGGAGCAGTGGCACTAACTCCGATTATTCGGTCTTGGTGGACAGGTAGAAAAACCCAACTGCTAACATTGTTTCAAATGGCTGTTTTGCAAAGTATAGATACTGACAGACTGTTTAAGTCGCTGCGTTCCTTTCGGGAAGTATTACGAGACAAGTCGCGCGCGTTAGATATTTGGTTAAGACTTGAGGAGAAATTCTCTTATGGAGAAAAGGAGGAATTCATCAGGCTACTTGTATCAGTAAACGACAGTGAGAAAAAGAGGTTTTATAAAATAATAATCAATCTTCTTGCTTGGGTGTTGTTAGCCATTGTCGGTGCAATTGTGGCTTTGCTGGTTGAGGATTTCTTGTATGCGCCTGTGCTTAAGACTTATTTTTGTGACATTAATTTCCTACAAAGTTGGTTGTCATGTTCGAAATAAAGAAGGCAATGTTTAAGCGCAATACGGTGGCGTATCTCGATAGCTTCCCGCTATCGCGAGACCTTCGGCAAGCGCGGCTGGCGTCCCACAAGGGGATGATATACCCTACGGGTACGATGTTACAGTCCGCTATGGGGCACCTAAAGGTGTGCTTCGCGAAGGAGTTGCGACGAAGTTGGATGTTATTACTGTCCGCCCAAGCTGTGACCGCAGGGAGAGGTATTCAAACGAGAGTTGTGAAAAGCCCTGACAGGTTTCATACGGCTTGTCGGGGCTTTTTTGATTCTTATGGGGGGCAATTATTTCCTGGAACAAAGATAGACACTCTAGTAGATGATCCAGCATTGTTAAATGCCTCCACTTCGAATGGAGTGAGGTCTACAAACTGTCCAGTTTTAGGGGGGTACTACAGGAGGACAATTATTGCCCGTAAAGAAAAGCGATACTCGTGTGGATGATCCGGCATTGTTGAAGGCTTCCACTTTTATTGTTGTACTCGGTCCAAAAGATGAAGTATTAAAGTTGAAACTGGTCACGTTCGCTCCGACTGTGCCTCTTAATATATCTGCGGCGTTGATAAGGTTATTATCAAAACTATATACTCTAAAACCATCTTCATCGTTCGAGGTGTCTTGCCAGGTTATTGTTCCATCAAAACTGTAAATATTCCATGTGAATCCGATGCTGCAGATATGAGTCTGGCTCAAATTCGAAGGTGCAGATGGCGGCTGAAGCACCACCTTGGTCGGCGTGAATGAGGGGGTGATCGTAAATGTAGGGGTAACCATGGGCGTCGGCGTGTGCGGAATTGCCACGTTTTGCAGTCCGCTGGTATCGCCGGTGACGGTGGCGTACTGCCCCCACAGCCAGCAGGTGCCGCCTCCGTTCGGGATCTTGATGATCCAATAATTGGTGGAAGTGTTCTTTCCAACCACTTCAGCAGAAACATCCACGGGCAACCCATAAATGCTCGGGTACGCCTGCCCCGGTCCCGTACGGCAATTGGTGGCAATACTTACCGTTACGGTTGGTGCGCCAGACGCGGGCGGCAGGATTTCAGCAGACGCCACTGGTTCCTCAATGGGAGGAGATGCACCGGCTCCATCTTCCGGGGTGGCAGTTATAACGATCACCTGGGGTGTGAAGGTGGCGGTTGTCAGGTTCCCTGTTTGTTCAAGAAGCTGCGCCTGTGCGGTGATTGTCATCATCAAGCTTTGTGCTTCAGGGCTGTTTCTTAAAGGGAGGTTGCATGCCGTGAGGCTGGTGATCAATATAAGTGAAAGAAGGGATGGGAAAATTCGTTTGCTCATTTTTCTCCTCTGAACGTTGTGGCGAAGTTGGGGTTTGCATGTTTCCAATCTCTTCCTTGAGCGAACCGATCTGCTCACGAAAGAAAATAGATGTGCGAAGTGGACGTGTACGTAATGAACTAAGTAATGAACTTTGTCTCATTATTCAAATTAACAGACCCGTCAATGCCGACCTGATATTCGTATCTTTAACGTCCATATGGATAAAATTTATCCTATTCTACTTGTCTTTGTGAGGATTATTGTTAAACTTAAGTACTGATTGCCTCATGACTAACGCCATGCATGGGGTGTGATGGACTCGGTGTTACTGTCCGTGCTGCGACCATCGGGAGTGGGCGTTTAAAGGTGAACTATGAATATCATGTCGTTGCGAGACGGCAGTTTCCCGTCGAAGCAATCCCTTGTTACAAAAGGGGATTGCTTCGCAACGTGCGCTCGCAATGACATGCCAACGGCGTCGTTGCGGGAATGCGAGTCAGTCAAGGAAACCCTTAGGGTCTCATGCATTGTTTGCAGCCTTGGCTCCTGATGTATAATCAACTTGGATGAACTGCGACTGCGATCTTTCTGTAACCCCATCAACCAAGGAGTATTAAAATGGCATACACATTGGACACAAAAGTTGGCGATATTTTGGATGATACGAACGCGTTGGAAGTTTTGGAGAAATACGCACCGGGCGTTTCCAAGAATCCCATGGTGGGGCTGGCAAAAGGCATGACCCTGAAAGCCCTGCTAGCCATGCCGCAAGCCAAGGAAGCTGGGATCACCGAAGAGATGGTCTTGAAGGTGCTGGCGGATATCAACGCCAAAAAGTAAACTGGCCTGCCCCTTCCTGAAGCATCAGGATATAAACTCGATCCATCCAACAGCGTTTCGCTGTCTTTGAATGACAAAGTGACGCAAGGCATAAAGCTTTGCGTCACTTTGTTTTTGTTGAAAGCGGGAGCTTCGCCTTATGATGAGGAGGAGCGGGGGAAGGGTTATAATTCATCAATCCATGCAAACCGATAACGGCATTGAAACTCAACTCAAGGATGCGGCGCAACTCTCCGAAGCGGTCTGGGCGGTTCTGGCAGAGCGGGTGGGGGGTGAGTGGCTGCTGCGCGCCGTGCATCGGCTCAACAAGCCCGCACAGAATGAGTTAATGGAAATGCTGGGCACCACGTCTGTGGACGCGTGGTTGTGCGGCGCATTGAGCGGGGGCTATTCACGTTTCGCGTCCACAGCGGATGACAGCAAGTTAAACACCACACGCATGTATGCCTTTCCCATCAACGGTACTTCCCAGTCCATTCTGGTTGGTGCGGATGAATTGTCCGCTGCGGGGCAGAAGATCTGGAAGTTGACCGCGTCCTTGCTCTCAGGGAGGAGTGCGGCGCCCAGTCAACCGTTCCTGCCTGACCTGCAAACTGGTCTGGCTTTCGATCTGCCGATCGCCCTCGAAAAAGTGTTGGGCGCTTTTGTGCAGGCGGTTTCGTGTCAGGGGGCGTGGCTGGCTATTCGGCGCGGCGACTCGCTCGATATTCAGGCGGAATGGAATTCGCCGAAAGCCAAGGGCGTGTCCATGCTGATTGACGAGAACCCGATCCTCCGTCGTGTGAATCGGTCGCTGGCGGATGTGCTTATCATCCGTGGTCAGCCCACCTGGGATATCCTGCCTTATGGATCGTTGAAGTCGGGCACCAATGTGTGGATCTGCCTGCCGCTGGTCATTGGCCATCGTTTGATCGGTGTGATCGCCTTGTGGCGCCAGAAGGAATTTGATCAAGCGGAGCGCGGTCAACTGCGCGAGCTGGCTGTGCGCGTGCCGCAGTCTGTGGAAGTGGTGGTGACCTTCTCTGAAATGGCGTCTCATTTGCGCAGGCTGGGTCTGCTCAACGATTTTGTGTTGACAGTTTCCTCCGCGCAAAACCTGGATCAGATCGCGCGGCGCATGTTTGGCCTGCTCACTCGCGCTTTTAATACGGAATTGATCGCGCTCTTCCTGCGCTCCAGTGACGGGCGCGTCCTGCGCGATTATCGCATGTTCGAAGGCAAATTGAATGTCATCAGTGTTTCGCTGACGGGACATCCCATGCAGTCCGTGCTGAAAGAGGGGCGCGTCCGTCGTGTGGCGGAAGCCACACATGAAGGTTTTATCGGCATCCATAAAGGCGTCCGCTCTGAGCTGGTGGTGCCGTTGAAATACCGCGGACAGCCCACGGGCGTGCTGGTGATCGAAAATATGTACGCCGAGGCGTTCAGCCAGTACGACGAACATCTCATGGTGGTGATCGCCAGCCATTTGGCAGGGCTGATCGAATACACACGCCTGCGCGAAGAGGCGGAAGGCAGGGCGCGCAGCCTTGGGCTAATCCATGAAGTGGTGCAGCAAGTGATCGGCTTGAACGATAAGAAGGAAGTGGCGGCCATTACTGCCGAGTTGGTGGCGCAGTATTTCAAATATGAACTGGCGGTTGTCCTGCTGATGAATGACGATCAGGGCTTTACCATTCAAGGTATCGGCGGCACACATGCAGAAACGG
>JACZJB010000087.1 GCA_014860805.1 Anaerolineales bacterium | reverse complement strand
CCCATAGCCTAAATTCTTGTTTTAAGGTATCCTTGTATCGTAATTAAATTCAGGAGGAAGATAGTGAGCACCGACGAAATTAAAGACCTGTTGAAAGATGCTGAAGCACGCATGAACGGCGCGATCCAATCCCTTTCAGATGATCTCGCCGGCATTCGTACGGGAAGAGCCAATCCCGCCCTGGTGGAAAGACTTCCGGTGGAATATTATGGCACGCCGACCCCTCTCATGCAGCTCGCGAGTATCAGCGTCCCTGAACCGCGATCCATCATGATCAAGCCGTTTGATGCAGGTTCCATTAAGGATATTGAAAAAGCGATTCGCACCTCAGACTTGGGCCTGAATCCCAGTTCTGATGGAAAAGCCATCCACCTGAACCTACCTCCACTTAATGAAGAACGCCGCCGCGAGTTGGTGAAGCACATGCACCACCGCCTCGAAGAAGCCCGTATTGCTGTCCGCAACATCCGCAGGGATTTGCACAACGATATCCGCGAATTTGAAAAGGAAAAGCTGATCACCGAAGATGATCTCAAACGCGGAGAGGAAGACCTGCAAAAACTGACCGATAAATTTGTAGAAGAGATTGCAAAACACGGCTCGCACAAAGAAAAAGAGATTATGGAAGTATAAGTTTTTCTGAGGCATGAAAGCGGCTTCAGAAAGAGCATCAAAATATTATGGCTGATACTCCCTCCACTACTCCCCTCGAAAAAGTTCCGCAACACGTTGCCATGATCATGGATGGTAACGGACGTTGGGCGCTTCAACGTGGCTTGCCGCGTTTGGCTGGCCACAAGGCAGGGACGGAAAATTTACGCCGCGTCATCCGCTCTACGGTTGAATTTGGCGTTAAATATCTTACGATCTATGCGTTTTCCACTGAAAATTGGGGACGCCCTGCTGAGGAAGTCAACGGGTTAATGCTCATCCTTCAGAATGTCATTGACCGTGAATTGAACGAACTACATAAAGAGGGTGTGCAGCTTCGGCATATTGGACGGCTGGAGAGGCTTGACCCCGCCATTCAGAAAAAAGTGTTGAATGCCATTGAGTTGACCAAAAACAATGACCGGCTCATTTTGAACGTTGCTTTCAACTATGGCGGGCGGGACGAGATCGTCTGCGCCATTCAAAAGATCATCAATGACGGCATCCCGGCAGAGGATGTAACCGATGAACTGGTCAATAAGTATTTGTTCACCGCAGGCGTGCCCGATCCCGACCTCATCATCCGTACGTCAGGTGAATTGCGGGTGAGTAACTTTCTTATCTGGCAGGCGGCATATTCGGAATGGTATATCACCCCAACCTTCTGGCCTGATTTTGACAAGGAAGAATATCGTCGCGCGTTGGAGACCTTCGCACACCGAGACAGGCGTTTTGGAAAGGTAGCTTCGGGGGAACTTCAGGAATCCAATGCGTAGGAGATTAATTACTGCGTTAGGACTCGCCGCCATAGGAGTGCCTGCCATTTTGTTTGGCGGCATCTTTTATTATTTACTGATGGGGACTTTTCTAATCGGTGCGGCTTGGGAATATGTGCATTTGTTCCGCGCTGTGAAATTTACCCCTCACATGCAGATTACGGTGGGCGGCGTGGCACTTGTAACCATCACGCGCATGTTTTTCCCGGCTCTTGCCCAGCCTGTCTTTGCAGCGAGCATACTCCTGGCAATGGCATATCATTTATATGCTTACGAGCGCGGACGTGACCAGTCCGCGCTTGATTTTGTCATCACACTTGGCGGCATCACCTATATCGGCTGGATTGGTTCATATCTTTTTGAATTACGAAACCTGCCCGATGGCGGTTGGTGGTTCATGCTGGTGATGTTTTGTGTTTGGTCGGGAGATTCGGGCGCTTACTCCATCGGCAGAGCCTATGGCAAACATAAGATGGCGCCGCGTCTCAGCCCAAAGAAAAGTTGGGAAGGCTACGCAGCCAGTGTCTTTACAGGGATGATCACCGGCGGGTTTTACGTATATGTATTTAAGACATTTGGCAGCTTGTCGAGCGACATCACCATTTGGCAGGGAGTCATTATGGGCTTGTTGCTCGGAGCCTTACCGCCCCTTGGTGACTTGGGCGAGAGCATGATCAAACGTCAGTCTGGCATCAAGGATTCGAGCGATATCATCCCCGGGCATGGCGGCTTCTTCGACCGCATTGATTCGTGGTTGTGGGGCGCCGTGATCGGTTATTACTTCCTCGTTTGGTTCATACTATAAATTCTGGAGGCAGCATGGAAGTGCTAGGTGCAACACCCACTCGAAATCTCGCATTGGAACTTGCGCGTGTTACGGAAGCCGCGGCGATGCTGGCAGGCCGCTTTATGGGACGAGGTGATAAAGAAGGGGCAGATCAGGCCGCAGTTAATGCGATGCGTTTAGTCCTCAGCACAGTGGATATGAACGGCATCATTGTGATCGGAGAAGGGGAGAAGGATAGTGCTCCAATGTTGTTCAATGGTGAGAAAGTGGGAAACGGCTCTTCCCCCGATGTGGATGTGGCAGTTGACCCAATTGACGGGACCCGCCCCTTGGCATTCGGCCGCTCAAACTCGCTTGCCATGGTGGCTCTTGCCCCGCGTGGTACCATGTTTGATCCGGGTCCCTTTTTGTATATGAATAAAATGGCTGTCGGGCCCGAAGCCAAAGGTGTTATTAATATTGAAAAACCAATTACTGAAAATTTACAGGCGATTGCAAAAGCAAAAGGCAAGGCGGTTGAAGATTTAACGACTATCATTTTGGATCGCCCGCGCCATGATGACATGGTGGCGGAGATCCGTAAGTGTGGCGCGAGGATCCGCCAGATTCCCGATGGCGATGTAGCCGCTGCTTTGATGACTTCATGGCCTGACACAGGCGTGGATGTTTTGCTTGGTATTGGCGGTACGCCTGAAGGCGTATTAACTGCCTGTGCCCTTCGTGCGATGGGTGGTGAGATACAGGGCAAGCTTTATGCGCGTGACGAGGATGAATTGCGCCGCGGACGTGAAGCAGGTTATGATTTCGATAAAGTATTAACCATGAACGACTTGGTTTCATCTGAAGATGTGTTTTTCGCTACAACAGGCATTACCGATGGCGAGCTATTAAAAGGGGTGCGGTATTATGGCGATCACATCACCACCGAAAGCCTGGTGGTGCGTGGATTAACAGGAACCATCCGCCGCATCAACGCCACGCATAGCACCGATAAACTGGATAATTTAAGTTCGATCCGTTATTGATTTTGCCGCAATTTGCAGCTTTTGGCGCACAGAGAACAACCTTGCATGGCAGGGTTGTTCTTGTCTTGAAAATTTATAAAGAAGGATATCCGCTTTTTTCATGATCCCCGGTCTTGATGGATTGCGCGCGATCGCATTTCTAATGATTTTTGGCTTTCACACAGACCACTTTCCCTTTGGGTGGTTGGGGGTGCAGATGTTCTTTGTGTTTTCCGGTTTTCTGATCACGGGGATTCTATTGAAAATGAAAGCGAACCTCCCTGCCAAAGAATATTTCCTGAAGTTTTATACCAGGCGGTTTTTTAGGATTTTCCCCCTTTATTATTTTTATCTGTTCCTGGTACTAGGTCTGGCAACATGGTGGATATCCATTTCATACAAGACAAAGATAGCCAATGTGATTGTAGATCAGATTGGGTATGCATTCCTGTATGTCTATAATTTTTATGCCACACATCGGGATTTTAATTCCTCCCCTTTTCTTGACCACCTTTGGTCGCTTTCTGTGGAAGAGCAGTTCTACATTTTCTGGCCTCTGTTGATTTTTTTTGTCAACGAAAAACATCTCAAGAAATTATTTTTGGCAGGGATCATTGCAGGGCCGGTTTTCCGTTTTGCCATATCTTTGATCTATCAAGCGGGTATTATTGAATCGTTTCGCGTTTCTACCCTGCCGCCCGTTTACACACTTCCGTTCAGCCATGTGGATGCCTTTGCCTTGGGTGCGTACATTACCCGTTTCCCCATTCCAAATGCGCGCAGGCAGCTGGCAATTTTGAGCATTTCAGCTCCTCTGATTGGCTTTATCACCCAATTTGCAGCGAACGGTGAATTTGGCGAATTTCTAACCTTGGGATACCGAGATTCCCTTCCGGATGGCTATCAGTACATCTGGGCTTATACCTTATTAAACTACTGGTTTGTTGTTCTTATTTATTGTGTGGCTCGTGAAAGGTTGTTTGTCCGATTTCTTGAATGGCAGCCCCTTCGATATTTAGGGAAGATCTCATACGGGCTCTATATTTATCATTTCCCAATAGTTTTTTATTTCCCTGTGACCTGGTTTATGGATCAAATTCGTGTCTTTGGGGTTTCGGAGCGATTCACATCCCCGCTTGTGTTGATTGCATGGTTTATTATTACAGTGGCAGTTGCGTCTTTAAGTTATTATTTTCTGGAGAAACCGTTCTTAAAGCTGAAGGACCGTTATGCCTCATATGCAGATTGAGAGATAGGGTGAACTCCTAACTTTTAATGTATATTGTGAAATCATTCCATTTGGAATTATAAAAAGGATATTAATTATATTTCATGATCTCTGGTCTTGATGGGTTACGCGCGATCGCTTTTCTGATGATTTTCGGCTTTCACACCGGCTCAATTGACTTTGGCTGGTTGGGCGTCCAGATGTTCTTTGTGTTTTCAGGTTTCCTGATCACGGGAATTTTACTGAGGATGAAGGAAAATCTGCCTTCCAGAGAATATTTCCTGAAGTTTTATACCAGGCGTTTTTTTAGGATATTTCCACTTTATTATTTTTACCTATTCTTGATCTTTGTTGCAGCAACCTGCTTCCTTTCAATTTCATACAAGCCCAGAGTGATGCAGGCGGTAATAGACCAGATTGGGTATGCCCTCTTGTATGTGTATAACTTTTACTCCGCAAGCCGGAGTTTTAATTCCTCCCGTCTGCTTGACCACCTCTGGTCGCTTTCTGTTGAGGAACAGTTTTATATTGTTTGGCCATTACTTATTTTTTTGGTTAATGAAAAGCATCTTAAGAAATTGTTCGTGGCGGGGATCATCGCAGGGCCTGTCTTTCGGCTCATGATATTTTTGATTTACCAAACGGGTCTGATCGAATCATTTCGTAATCATGTTTGGCTTCCTGTGTATACCCTTCCATTCAGCCATGTGGACGCGTTTGCGTTTGGCGCATATATCTCCCGTTTTTCGATCCCAAATGCGCGCAGACAATTGTTATATTTATCCCTGGCTGTTCCGTTAATTGGCTTTATCACTCAATTTGCGGCAAATGGCTTTTTTGAACCTTTGATGACTCTGGGGTATCAGGTTACGCTCCCGGATGCCTATCAATATATATGGGCTTATACATTGTTGAACTACTGGTTCGTAGTCCTTATTTATTGCGTGGTATACGAGAAAATGTTCGTCCGATTGCTTGATTGGCCGCCGCTGCAATACCTTGGGAGGATCTCATATGGGCTGTATATTTATCATTTTCCAGTGATATGGATCGTGGGACTGATTCGCGAGCATGGCATTTCTGAGGAGGCTGCCCGTCCCATCATTCCAATCGTATCTTTCCTTGTAACGGTGGCATTGGCATCACTAAGCTATTATGTTCTTGAGAAACCGTTCCTAAGATTAAAAGATCGCTTTGCCTCGTATTCCAGTTGAGATTGCGAGGTCTTTTTTATCCATATCTTTTGGCGTCACTTGCGAAATTTTCTGTTTGGATATACTCCGGATCAGATCAGCGTTTTAGCGGTTAACGTATAATCCATGGAGTTAAAATAATACCTGGAGGCTTGATGAATCTTGTCAAAAAACATCCATGGCTGTTTTTGAGCATTGTCCTGTTTGGATTGTCACTCTATATTCGCTATCAGATTTACGGTTTGACCAATGAGGATGTGGACATTCTTCAAGACTGGTATGGGCATTTCTATAAAAAAGGGATGGCTTCATTGGGGAATGACGATTTTTCGAACTATACGCCGGCTTATTTGTATCTACTGTACCTTACCAGGTTGTTCTCAGACTGGCTTGACTCGCTTGCCGCCATAAAGATCATTCCAACCGTGTTCGATCTTGTTTCTGCATTTGCGATTTTTCTGATGGCGCGTATCCGATATGACGATGATAAGCCGTATCTTTTTTCGGCAGTCTTTTTTATGCTGCCAACGATAATGTTTAATAGTACCGGCTGGGGACAGATCGAAAGTCTGTACACGTCTTTTTTACTTCTGTGCACTTACTTTCTCCTGAAAGAAAAACCTTTATATGCGTTACTCATGTTCGGGGTTGCATTTTCGTTTAAGTCTCAATCCATTTTTTTTCTGCCGGTCCTTGGGATTTTATTTTTAAAAGGAAAAATACGCTGGTATTATTTTTTCCTCGCTGCGGTTGTGTATTTGGTTCTTGCAATTCCTGCCGTGCTGCTGGGGAGAAGCTGGCTCAGCGTTTTAACCATTTATATTGGTCAGGTGGGACAGTTTCACAGTCTCTCGATGAGCGCGCCAAACTTGTATATTTTTATCCCCGATTCGTTTTATGGAATTGGCGTATGGATCGGTATGGGTGTTTTCCTGCTTACCCTGGGGATTTGGGGCTGGGTAAACTGGCGCTCCAAGGCTGTTTTGGGGTATCGCCAAATTATGTTGATGGCGCTGGCGGTTTTATCCCTTGTGCCATTTGTGCTGCCTAAAATGCATGACCGATATTTTTACCCCGCGGATGTGTTTTCGTTCGCGACGGTAATTTTCGTGCCGGAAATGTGGTTTGTGCCCATACTCTTTCAGGTTGTCTCCAGCCTGTCTTACTCTGTATTTATTCTGAACGCTTCGACCAGTTTTGTCATGGTGGCGGCGTTGATAAATACAGGGACAGTGGCCTACATCTTGTGGAAACAATTTTTATCTTTGCGTGAAGACAACGCATAGATCAGAGCGCCCCAATTAAGGGGTATCTTTTGGAATGTAGACCGTGTACTTTGTGAATTTTTTTGTTTTATATTTGATTTCCATGTCCGGGAGCGTCTCTTTTAACTTCAAGATGAAGACGGAGTCTGGGTCGTCTGCGCAATCCGAATTCCTGAATCGAAACGGTCCCAGTTCCCTTGGGCTTCTGGCTGGGTCAAGGGGATGTTCGGGCGGAAGCAGCCATTCGATCCCATCCAAATATTCAGACGGATGATATTTCTCTGCAAACAACACATAAATGTAAGCAAAACGAGTCTGCTCGCTGACACAGATCAAGGAACTGCTGTTTTCGCCCGCGTATTCAATGGCGTCGATGATGCCCGCATTAAGGGCATTGCTGGCTTTTTGCTGGTACTCTCCGCCGTGATAAGCCAGGTTGAAGAATATGAACCCAACGGTTAATGCAGCCAGCGAAATCGGCATGACATATTTGATGCGTTTGTTCAATTCGATCAAACAAATAAGGATGCAAAATAGAAGGGGAGTAAAAATCAGGTTGATGCGGGTCAAATTGACGGGATGAACGATCCCGATGGCAAGGGAGGATAGTATCCAGGAAAACAAGAGCCAGTTTTCAAATCTATATTCTTTGGCGTTCTTGAGCGAGTAGATCAAATAGGAAAAGCCAACAACCGCCAGTGGAAATGTGACCTTGTAAAAATAGCCGAAGTTTTCGACAAAGTTCCATACAAAAGCATCCTCCTGACCCCAAAGAAGGTTGAACATAACACCCAGGTTGCCTGCCAGCGCGCTTAATGGATTGTTCTCAAAGATCACTGCCAGTGATTCGTAGCGCGCCTCCACGGGCAGGCGCGGAATTGTGATGCTTCCAATGTGCAACGTTTCCAATTTGAAACTGTTGACGATCACAAAAAGGATGATCGGCGCGGCTAGCAGCAGGAACAACAACAGCCCTGGAATAATATATTTAAGTTCGATCTTTTTGAAATAGATCGCCCATGGAATGCACATTGCCATAAAAATGGGGATCGCAACATACGCGGTTCCATAGGCATACAGACAAAGGGCAAAACATACCGCCGAGGGAATGAACCACATGCCTTTATTGCTTGCTGCAAGGAAAAAGACAAAGCCTGCCAAAAATACAAAAGGCAGAATATTTGACTCAACTGCCCAGCGGGTATTGACAATGTGTGAAGGCGAGATTGCCATAAAAAACATGGCTGCCAGCGCATACTTACTCCCGAGCACTCGTTTGCCCGCATAATACATCAGCGGCAGGGACAAGATCCCCGTCACCATCATGGGGAAGCGGACGGATGTGACCGTCAGATTCTTGAAGGCGAAAATGGGCATAATGAGATAGGCGTAAAGCACATTTTGCCCGCTTCCCCATGAAATCAAATGAACAGGGTAGGATATTCCATTTCGGTCCATTCCAAATTTGTACAGGTAGTATGCCTCCACCCCAATGGAGGCCTCATCTGGATTCAAACCAGGAGGCGTATTTCCGAAGTCCCAAATCCGCGCAAATATGCCAATCGCTAAAATGAAAAGAAAAAGCCAGTGGGTCCTGACTGCCTCAAGCAGGGAATTAATTAACCGTTTTAGGTATGCCATGATTCTCTGAATTCTTTTCTGTTTTCTTTTTGAATTTTACTATGAGACAGGTTGAATGTGACCCACACACGCAAGCTCTTCTCGCTTCTTTTCTACACCCCAGCCCGCCCCTCAAAGTGGACATACGCTACGCTGGTTTCATGGAATCCTACAGTGCTTTCACATTGGCAGGGAAGTGGAATTGACCGTCTTGCTCTTCGTGTAGGCAAACTAAGCCTTCCCCCCAGAGGACTCGAGTCGTCAGACCTGACAGATCCTTCTCAGGCACGCCATGTGATATATCTGTTTTGTTATGTCGTTCAGCAAAGCAATTCAGTTAATTCCTTGACTTCTTTTCTGAATTGAACTTTACAAGTTTTTCCCAGTCAATTTTTCCATCGGTACAGAAATCTTGGAAGAATTGATTGGTAAATAGATTAAGAATTCTTCCATATTCTTCTGAAAATTCTTCGTTTCTCTCTTTTGCTCTGTATCCGAGTGGCTCAACAATGTCTATATATAACCGTTCATTTCCTGATATGAACTCCCAAAATTCCTGTCCACACAATTTCCAATAATCATTTTTATTGGGTTGATTATCTCGTCCATAACAGCAGCCATTTACAGCTTGTATATTTCCTTTTGCATTACTAGTCCTTAAAATCCTTTGAGCTTTCTTGAAATTATCTATCATCTTCTTGATTTGGCTACTATTTCCCCAATTCGGGCCCGACTTAATTGATACTATATAAATGATATTGTCTCGTTCAAACTCTAAGTCTATTCCTTCAGCGGAAGATTTTTTCCCACCAAATACTTTGTTACAGACAAATATTGCTAATTTCTCAAGAAATTCACCAAATATAGCTTCTTCTTGGGATGATAAATGAGCATCAAGAAGTAGCTTGACCAAATCTTGCGCCGTTGATATATTTTTTGCTTTGAAAAGATAGGGGTTCTTACGTTCAAGAACCTGAGATAATTTTAGTTTTTGAAAACTATCCGCACGTCTTTTGTGGAAATCTCCTATATTCGCTTCTACAAACTCAATTACGTCGTTTTGGTTTAGTTGTTTCATATTTTCCCTTTTTTTCAAGCAATACTGGTTGTTTGAGTTGCGAATTAGCACGAGCCATAATATCTTTTTGGGCTAACTGAAAATATTCTGGCAAAATCTCAATTCCTATTCCATTTCTTTTCATGTTTTGTGCAACGCGAATAGTAGTGCCTGAGCCCATAAAAGGATCAAGTACCCAATCACCTTGCTTTGTGAATAGCTTAATGAACCATTCTGGTAAATCTTCAGGAAAAACAGCACTATGGCTTTTGTTCCTTGTTTCAGTTGCCATGTGTAGAACATTTGTTGGATATGCTTTTTCTCTGCCAATCCAATTGGATATTTTTTTTCCAAAACCACTGCCTACACGCGAGGGATCACGTACTTTGTCCGTTTCGCTTAAGTTTTTAAGCCTACGATTCGCCCATTCTCCCATAGGAACCATTACTTCTTCTTGATACATATTGAATTTTCGTGTTTTGTTGAATTGTAATAGTCGCTCCCATGAGTCTCGGAAACGATTTGGCCATTTGCCTGGATATGAATTCTTTTTATGCCAAATAAATTCTTCTGTCCAAAGCCATCCTTGCTCTCGCATGGCTTGAATTAAGTCAATTACATAAGTATGGCGTTCACCATTGACAACTTTCTCTTTGATATTTAATACAAAAGTGCCATCTGGCTTAAGAACGCGTAACAGCTCTTTTGTAATAGGTAAAAACCACTCTACATATTTATCTGGACTAACTCCACCATAAGTTTGAGAACGACTATCTGCGTAGGGAGGTGAAGTAAATATCAAATTGACAGAATTATCTTTTATAGTTACTAGTTCTTTTGTGCAGTCACCAAGAATTAATCGGGATTCTATTTGTTTCATGTGACGAATTATACTCGTCATCTTATGTTGCTCAATAAATTTTGTTGTGCAAATTCATTCTCCCTCTTGACACATCCCGCCCTCGGACGTAAAATCTCGCCCAACATAAACCAAAAACGCTGACGAGGACGAGTACACTTCAAAGCGATTTCCAGAGAGCCGAGCGGAAGACGGTGCAAGCGAGGCAAAAGCGCAGAAGTCGAATGGACCTCCGAGTTACAAGGGCAAAAGCGTTTGGTAGTCTGATGGTCAGTTAGTCGGATTGCCAAATAGTTGAGTAGCCCAAGTCGGGAACTGCATCCGTTATCATGGCAGAGTTTCTTAGAAGGATGTTCGACCAAGCGACTACAAGACCATCCGACTAGTAGACTACAAGAGTGACGCTGGCTTCCTTTCCTGTGTGCATCACGCAGGAATTTTTTGTTAATAGCGTTTAACTTGGGTGGCACCACGAGATTCCCCTCTCGTCCCAATGGACAGGAGGGGATTTTAATTTAATCGTTGTTGTAGGGGCGACCCGTCAGGATCGTCAAGAACCGTTATCAAATATGGCGGGTCGCCCCTACGGAATGAACCAAAGGAGAATGTATGCTTCTTGAATCAACCCAAGTACAAACTATCATTCGCGAAATATCTGCCGACCTGGAAACCCCCGTCAGCCTGTATCTCAAACTGCGCGGAGATGGCGCGTCGTTCCTGCTCGAATCCGTCGAAGGCGGTGAGCGCATTGCGCGCTATTCGTTCATCGGAGTCCAGCCGCGCGCGGAATATATTTTGCGCGACGATGAAATCGAACTCAAAGACGAACACGGTTCGCGCGTGATCAAAGTCGAAGGCGATCCGACGCGATTTTTACAAAATGAAATGGATCGCTTCCCCGCCGTCCGCGTGCCGAACGCGCCGCGCTTCACGGGTGGGTTGGTGGGCTTTCTCGGGTTCGAGTCGGTTCGGTTTTTTGAACCCACTCTAAAGTCCAGAATGAAGCGCACTTCGACTTCGCCTGCGGCTCCGCTCAGTGCGGGCAGTATCCCCGATGGAATTTACATGCTGGCAGATACCATCGTCGCCTTTGACCATGCGCGTCGCAGCATCTTCCTCATTGCCAATGTGTTGGACGGCAATACCGAAGCCGCGAATCAAAAACTGGACGCGATTGAATTGCGTATTCAACAGCCGTTGCCGCCCGCGCCCAAAATAGAAATCGTGCCATCAAAAATTAAATCGAATCACACGCAGGGCACATACGAAGACATGGTACGCGCTGCGAAGGAAAATATTTTGGCGGGCGATATTTTTCAGGTGGTGCTTTCGCAACGCTTCACGCGTGAGACCACCGTCGAGCCGTTCGATGTTTATCGCGCCGTGCGCCGCCTCAACCCGTCGCCGTACATGTTCTTTTTTGATTTCGGAACCGTGGACGGTGAGCCGCTTTATCTGTGCGGATCGTCGCCTGAGATGTTCGTGCGTTTGGAAGGAAGAACC
>JACZJB010000086.1 GCA_014860805.1 Anaerolineales bacterium | reverse complement strand
TCTTTATTTAGTCACATTCTGATCTTGGGATTTTATTTAGTCAATGTATTCAAGATGGTTCAGGCTGGGGAATTGGTTTCGAACAGTCTGTTCAAATTGTGGGCAGTCGTCATCATCACAACCATTGCAGTGAATATTTTCGCCAGCATTCTCACCAATATTTTGCTGAGCATCCTTCATGCCATACGAACCAGATCGAACGAAGAAGAACAGTTCATTGAAGATGAACGAGATAAGCTGATCGGGCTGAAAGGCACGCGCAGTTCCTACATCACATTTTCCATCGGTGTGCTTCTGTCCATGCTCACCTTTGTTTTTGGCCAGCCGCCATTAGTGATGTTCAGCATGATCGTGTTCTTTTCCATTGTTGCCGAGATCGTCGGCGATATTTCACAGATATATCTCTATCGAAGAGGGTTCTAACATGGGCACAAGCCGGGTAAAAAACAATATTCGGAAACTGCGCTTCAACCACGACGAAATGACGCAGGAACAATTGGCGAAAAAAGTGGGTGTGACGCGGCAGACCATCATTGCCATGGAAAGTGAAAAATACGCCCCGTCACTCGAACTGGCTTTTCGCATTGCACGGATCTTCGGCGTTCCTTTGGAAGAGGTGTTTTATTACACGCCGGAAGAAGATAAGTAAACATATCAAAAGGATGAAATAACATGATGAAAGCGATTGCATATACAGAGTATGGTTCTCCGGAAGTTCTTCACCTTACGGAAGTAACAAAGCCCGCCCACAAGGATAATGAGATCCTGATTCGGGTACGCGCGACATCCATCACTGTTGGGGACCTGTGGGCGCGGAATTTCAAAGCGGTCTCGCCCCGTGATTTTTCGATGCCGTTGCCGCTTTGGCTTCCCTCACGAATGTTTTTCGGTTTTATAAAACCGCGGATCAATATCCTTGGGAGTGAGTTTGCAGGAGATGTGGAAGAGGTTGGCAGGGATGTGACACGATTCAAAGCAGGCGATGCAGTGTTTGGATATCGCGGTCAAAATATGGGAGCGAACGCCGAGTATTTGTGCATGTCTGAAGACGGGATGGTGACCATTAAACCGATCAATATGACTTATGAAGAAGCCGCCACGGTTCCCTACGGTGCGTTGACTGCTTTGAGCCTGCTCAGAAAGGTCAATGTGCAGGCGGGGCAAAAGGTCCTGATCCTCGGCGCCAGCGGCGGGATCGGCTCTGCCGCAGTCCAACTGGCCAAACATTTTGGCGCGGAAGTCACAGGCGTGTGCAGTGTTGCGGGGTTGGATTTTGTAAAGTCGTTGGGAGCGGACAAGGTTATTGATTATGTCAAAGAGGACTTTGCTCAAAATGGCGAGACGTACGATCTGATCTTTGACATCATGAGAAAAAGCTCGTTTGCCCAATGCAAGGACTCGTTGAAACCGAATGGCATTTATCTTTTAGCCAGCTTCAAGATGATACAACTTTTTCAAATGTTGTGGACGTCCATGCGCGGCGGTGCCAGAGTAGTATGTGCCTTGTCTGCCGAGAAACCCGGTGACCTGGACTTTATCAGGGAATTGGTTGAGGCGGGGAAGTTCCGCTCCATCATTGATAAATGTTATCCACTGGAACAAACTGCTGAAGCGCACAGATATGCCGAAACGGTGGGTAAAAAGGGAAAGGTGGCCATAACAGTAAGTGTATAACTGATAAATAAAAAGAGACGGCCGCTAAGCGGCCGTCTCTTTTTATTCTATGGCTCGTAATCACCGGGGTCTTCTTCCACAGCCATCATCGGCTCTTCGGCGGGGCGTTTATCAAGGAATTCCAGAGATTGCGCCACAACCTTCGTGAAATAGCGGGTCTCGCCTTTATCCTCATACTTGTCAGTCTTCAGCCGCCCTTCCAGGTAGATGAGACTGCCTTTCTTCAGATATTCCTGGCAGACTTCGCCAAGCCGTCCCCAGGCTTCAATGTTGACCCACTCGGTCGATTCTTTCGTCTCGCCGTTCTTGTCCTTCCAGCGATTGCTCACTGCCAGGCTGAAATGGGTCACTTTTTTGCCCGTGGGTGTGAATTTACTCTCGGGGTCCTTGCCCAAACGACCGATCAGTTGAACACGGTTTAGAGTTGGCATGGCTGCTCCCCTTTCATTTCATAACTTTTAGATGCTTGTGTACGTGTCATATATAGTCTCCTTTTTATCTAAAAGAACAATTGGGTTGTGTCGAACAGGTTTATACTTTACGAAGATGCTTCTGTGGTCTCCGCAGGTTTTGCCGCGCCTTCGGCGGGGACGTTCTTCAAAACGAGCATTCCCGTCTTCATTTCAACAACGACCTTGCCAGCGGGAAGGGCATCAATCGCGCCTTCTTTGATTTCGCGAGAGAAGAAGAACATCTTGCCGTTGGTGTGCAGGTAGTAGGTGGTGCCTTTTGAGTTGGTGTGTGAGTAAGCCATTATTATCTCCTTTTGTCTAAGTGTAGCAAGAGTGTAGAACAAAATTTCTAGCCTGTCAAGCCCTCTAAAACCGAAGTTGTGTAGACATATTTTACTCGGAGTAGCCATGAATACCCTAACCACCCTCTCTGATCTAAGGGCTGCGCGCCTCTCTCTCAAAGGGACAGTTGGTCTTGTCCCGACGATGGGATATCTTCACGAAGGGCATCTCTCTCTCATCAAACGCGCGAAGGAAGAGTGTAAGCATATTATCGTGAGCATCTTTGTCAACCCTACCCAGTTCGGACCCACCGAAGATCTCTCGAAATATCCCCGTGACCTTGAACGAGACTTGAGCCTCATCACTCCTCTCGGCGTGGATCTGGTCTGGACTCCCACAGCGGAGGTGATGTATCCATCTGGCTACCAGACATGGGTGGAGGTCGAGGCGATGACCCAGCCTTTGGAAGGATCGATGCGGCCTGGTCATTTCAAGGGAGTGACCACTGTCGTGGCGAAATTATTCAACGCGACCCAGCCTGACAAGGCGTACTTCGGCCAAAAGGATGCGCAGCAGGCGGCAGTCATCCGCCAGATGACGCGGGACTTGAATTTCCCGATCGAGATCGTGGTCTGCCCGACCACGCGCGAAGCGGACGGGTTGGCAATGTCCAGCCGCAACAAGTACCTGAACGAGGCGGAGCGCAAGGCAGCGGTTGTGTTGTTCCGCTCGTTGAGCGCGGCGAAGGAATTGTATGAAAGCGGGGAGAGAGATGCGGAGAAGATAAGAGGAAAAATGAAAGAAGTTCTGGCCGCCGAGCCACTGGCGCAGATGCAATATGTTTCCTGTGCCGATTATGATTCTTTGGAAGAGTTGAGCAAGATCAAGGGGAAAGCATTGCTCTCGATGGCTGTCTTTCTTGGCAAGACGCGGTTGATCGATAATTTTGTGTTGGGTTAAAAGACGAGGCGGGACGCTGTGCAGCGTCCCGCCTCGTCTTTTAATTACAATCGGAAGGCCTGTGTTTGAGAGCGCCGAAAAAGTCCATCGGCTGAATTCAAATAATACTTAGATCTGTTCGAAATGCTGAACGGGAACTACAAAAATAGTGGCACGTTTTTGGTCGGGCTTGGGCGGCAGGGAATCGCGTACAGTCTGCAAGACGGCGTCCACCTGGGCTTCTTCCACGCCCAGCAGCATGGTGACCACACCGCTGCGCAAGAATCCGCCCGTGGAGGCTACGCGCGTCACACGGAAGCTGTTGGCAGTGAATGCCTGTGTGAGAATATCGGCGTCTGTATCTTTTACAATGACAATGATCATTTTCATGGCGAATCTCTCCTGTCGTCATTGCGGGCCGCCCTTTTGCGAAGCAATCTTCTATCCGTAAACGGGATTGCTTCGTCGGGAAAAGCTCCCTCCTCGCAATGACATAAAATCTAAATCTGTTCGAATCGTTCTACGGGCAGGGCGAATACGGTTGCGCCGCCCACTGTGACAGGCACAGGCGCGGGCATTGGCATCGGCGAGCCTTCCAATGGAAGGGTCATATATTCGATGCGTTGGCGGCAGACTTTCTGCAAAGCGGCCAGAGCCTCGGCCTCTCTTGCGGTGGGCAGACCGATCAACAAAGTGGCATTGCGCCTGCCAAGAAATCCGCCCGCGCTGGAAAGATAGGTCAGCGACGCGCCTACATTTTGCAGGGCTTTGGTCGCGGCATCAAGGTCTTGATCCTGTATAACAGCTACTAGCAAGAGGTGGATTGGATTTTGAGTCATTTTCTTTTTCCTTGTTTGTTAATGCCGTAGGCTTTGAGCACAGGCACAGCAACCAGCACGCCTGTTTCGTCATTGTTCAAATCTCCCGTGATGCGTTGTGTGGCGTTGAGGATTTTTTCGATCATAGATTCTTCTTTTACCACAGTAAAGATCGTGCGGCTGACGGTTTCGGGCGCTTCATAAAAATCATCCAGCGAAGGGATCAGCGGGATATCATCCCGCAATCCATGTTTTTGAAGGATTCGTTCCATGCCGGTGCTGAACTGGATTGTCGCACCTTCCACGCCTTCATTATCCCATTCCTTTAACAGTTCTTCCAGTAAATCTGGATTATACAAGAACAGAATGATCAGATACATCAGGGTTCCTCCGATATTTTCGCTTCTGGATTAACTGGGGATTGCTCTGCTTCGATCGATTCTTTTTCTGCCCCATCCTTCTTTTGTGCAAACAGTACGCGCAAGATGGGCGGTGTGATCAATGTGGTAATTAATACCATGTCCACAATCGCGGAAAACTCCTCTGCGTTGATTAGGCCGTCGATCAAACCGACGCTTGCAACGATTAACCCAACTTCGCCGCGCGAGATCATGCCCGCGCCTAGCTGGATCGATTCTTGTTTCGAAAGCCCGCCAAGCCGTGCGCCCCAGCCTGCACCGATCCATTTTCCGGCTACCGCCACGATAATGATGACAATGGTAAAGAGCAGAGTCTGTAAATGAAAATCACCCAGGTCAATGGATAAGCCAATGTTTACGAAGAAGATGGGCACAAACAGGCCGTAAGCCAGTGCATGCATTCCTGATTCTATTCTTTCTTTTTCGGGAGTGCGTGCCAGCATCAGCCCCGCAAGAAATGCCCCCGTAATGGCCGCCATACCGCCAAAATATTCGGCGGCGATTCCATATGCCAGCATGATGACAAGGGAGAAGGTAAGCAGCCCCTGGCTGATAGGTAGTTTTGAGATGCGCCGCACGATCCATGGCAACCCCCACAGACCGAATACCACCGAGAGCCCAAGGAATGCCATCATACGGATGATGATCAATAACACTTCGTAGGGGCTGCCGCCTCCGCCTTGCAGGGCGAGGAAAACGGAAAGCAGCAGGATGATTAAAATGTCGTCGAACACCGCCGCACCCAACAGGCTTAATCCTACGCGGCTGCGCAATGCCTTGAGCTCGATCAGTGTCTGGGCAGAGATGCTCACGCTGGTAGCACCAAGCGTCAGGCCAAGGAAGATCGCAGCGGCTTGATCCAAACCAAAGAGCAGCCCTGCGCCCCATCCCAGCCCTACAGGCCAGATCACGCCCATCAAGCCGGCGAATGCAGCCACGCGCAGATTTTTTCTCATTTCAACAAACTGCAATTCCAGCCCGGCGAGGAACATTAATAAAAGCACGCCAAGTTCGCCGAGCTTTTCAATGGTTCCTGCCAGTTCATGCTCGATAAATGGAAAGTTAAGTATATTAATAAGGGACGGACCAAGGATGATTCCCACCAGCAGTTCGCCCAATACAGAAGGCTGCCCCAAGCGGATGCTTAAGTAGCCTGCTATTTTCGCGGCAAGCAGAATGATAGAAAGCAGGAAGGCAAGTTGAAGGAATAGGCTCATTATTTTTTAATAGTATAACGTTAAAAAGAAAGGCGTTTCAAGAAATATGATAAACGCCTGATTTTGCTTTGCATCAATTGAGAGGCTCTTTATTTCTTTCAACATACTCTGGCACTTCAATCATGGGCGGACGTTCATACTCGGCGATCTGTTCCACTTCGAGTGAGTAGCCCTTCTGGTTGTAGCGAATCAACTTCATCGAACGGTTCACATCTTCCAACACGGCGCGTCCAAAACGCTTTTCCAGTTTACGGAACACAGTTTGGATGATGGCAAAGGACATTTTGCTCAATGCCTCCAGGTGCTGGTTGTGATGGATTCGCTCAAGCAGATCCACTTGCGCGATGGCACTCAGTCCATAGCGTTCGTAGATATCGATCAACAAGCCTGTTTCCACGCCATATCCTGAATAGAAAGTTGCCTGCTCCAGCGCGCCGCGCCTGCCTGCGTACTCGCCGGAAAGCGGCTGTACCACGCCTGAGAGAGCGGGGTAAAACAAATTCAACAAGGGACGCGCTGTTAACTCGGTCACACGCCCGCCGCCGCCCGCTTGCATCTTTTGTCCCACGCGCAAAGGTCTGCGGTAAAAGCCTTTCACAAACTGCACCTGCGGATTGATCAACAATGGGCCGATAATGCCATACACAAAGCGCGGATGAATGTTCACAATGTCCGTGTCGATCCATACGATAATGTCCCCTTTGGTGACAAGCAGGCTCTTCCACAGAGCATCGCCCTTCCCCTGCCGCGGTCCCAGCCGTTTCAACAATTGCTGGTGAATGTAAACGGGCACGCCCTCTTTTTTCGCGATCTCGCGTGTGCGGTCGGTGGAATTGGAATCGATCAGTACGATCTCATCCAGTATTGGCATGCGCCGCATCAACTCCTTTTTCATCATCTTGATCACTTTGCCGACGGTTTGCTCTTCGTTTAACGCTGGCAATGCAAGGCTGATGGTGACCCCCTGCTGTTTCTTCAAATCCACCAATTCGCGCAGTTGATTGAACTCATCCGCATGAAAGGTGTTTTCCGCGAACCATTTATCCACCAGAATCGAGATCGCTTCCACGCCCACGCTTTCATCATAGATCGCCTGCGGCGTCGGCTTTCCGCTTTTCACAGCGATCACTGTGGCTGGCGCTTCCCGCAGAAGACGATCAGCTACCGGCCCGAGAGAGACGGAACTGGTCAAAGGCTGAAGAGTCGTGCCGAGGATGATGACCTCCGAATCCTTTGCCTTTTCCAGAATCAAGCTCGCCGCATCGTCAGTAACTGCGAATTCCGTTTGCACATCCTTGATCTGTTGCAGCACCTGGTCCAACCCTCTGAACGGGGCATCACTCCCCGCTTCCGGGTCGTTGGGTCTGCGGATGTGAAGGGCTGCGACTCCTTTTGAATGCAGACCAAGACCGACTCGCAGCGCCAATTCTGCGTGCGGGCCGCCTCGGACAGGTATCAGAACCTGCTTCGGTTTACTGGTTATTTTTCCACGCACCAAAGCGACATCACAGGGCGGGCGTTCCAGCACATCGTTCAACGTAACATGCAATGCATTGAAGTGAGTTTCATATTCAAGGAAAAGCAGGTCGGGTTCTTCATCCTGTAGCAGGCTCGAGAGTTCATTCCATGGATCGTACGAGACGATGATCTGTGATTTGCTCGTCACTCGTTTATCCCTGCCAAAGATTCTCAGCGTTTTCCGCAAAGCGCGGGCGGCGGCGGCTCCTGTACTGAGTGATTGATCCGGCGGTACGACTACAACGCCAACGAGAGTAATCTCTGCGTCAAATTGAAGCGCCGTATCGAGTAAATGTAGCCCGGGTCCTTCGTGGACAAACGGAATAAGGATGGAGCGAATGGGGCTGAATTCAGAATGTCTGTGCATGGTTCTCCTATGGTTAATAAATAACAGAAGACCCTAAAAGTTTGATTGCTGATTGCCCCTGTTTTCAAATCAGGGTCTAATCTAATATTGGAGCAATATGCTGGTGGTAGATCGCCTCCCAGCGGAAGGATGCCCGCGCCCGCATGGAAAGCCGCGCAGGCAGTGAAGACCGAAAATATTCCGCGATCATGGAAGCCACTTTTGAAGGGTTTTCGTCAGGCGAAAAGAAGCTGGCGTCTCCCAAGCCCAGCTCGCGCAGAGGAGGGATGTCCGCGCAAAAAGCAGGCAGGTGACTGAACGCCGCCTCGATCAATGGAATGCCAAACCCCTCTTCGCGGCTGGGAAAGAAGAGCGCATCTGCGATGCGGAAAAAATCTGCGATGACTTCATCAGGCAAAAATGAATCGACCAGTTCTGCTAGAAAGTGCGCAGCGCCTTCCAGTCCCAAGGCTGCGCGAAGGTTTTTGAGATCCTCAAAGTATTGAACATTATTTCCATTATGCGGTCCCAGCGGACCTGTCACCACGAGCGCCGCATTTGGAAATTGATTGCGTAGTTCAGCCAGTGTATGTAAAGCAAGCTCGATATTTTTGCGCGGCGTCACGCGTACGGGCAGCAAAAGGACCGGCGCGGAATCCATGATATTGGTTTGGCTGAGCAATGTCTGAGTTTGCTCTTCCAGTTTGTAGAAGCGTACCGCATCCACGCCATTGGGAATTACATGAATGGATTCAGGGCTGAGTTTCATCAAGTCCGCCAATTCTGCGCGGCGTAATTCAGAGACGACAACATGAGTTGTCTCATTCCAATCTGTCTTCAATAAATCCCACGGATAACCATCGTGCAGTTCAGGCTGGTAGCGCGGGGTTGTCCATGCCAGGTCGTGATGCCAGAGAATCAAACGCGGTAATTTTTTTACCAAATGCAATTGATAAAGCGCGGCAGTGAGCGCAAGGTTCTTATTTAGTGAACAGATATTATGCGCAATCACAATGTCCATGCCTGATAGAGCATCTTGTAATTGATCGGCCAGTTCGTCGCGCAGTGATTCGAAATTCTTCGTCACCTCGCCGCGATCTAGTTCTGCTTTCATTTCTGTTACACGCTCGTGACGTGAATCGGCCAGGGGGATTAATGTCAGGGGAATTTTATCGCTCAACGCTTCTCCGCGTGCTGCGATCAAACGCACGGAATGTCCATCCGCTGACAGCAGACGGGCGTGATGCGCGATGACACTTTCCACACCGCCGACGATGGGCGGGACGGAATAATGCATAATTGCAACATTCATACCTGGTACCCCAGACAATCTGCTACGATTGATTCCAACCGCCGCTCGAGTACGGAGTACGAAAAATATCGTTTCGCAAGTTGATAATTCATTTCTGCCCATTCCTGTGTCTGCTCAGTATGTTTCAAAGCATATCTTAAAGCTTCGAGTGTCTCAGTGCTGATAAAACCGTCGAACCAGAGTGTATGAAACCCTTTCGGTTTGATGTCCACTTCGTAGATGGAATAGTTGTTGACCATAATCAGGCGGTGATAGTATACGGCTTCAAGGAAGGCATTGCCAAAACCTTCAATGCTGGATGGATAAGTCACCAGATCAGCATGAGGATATACGTCGCCAAGGGTGTAGATTTTTTGTCCATCTTTTGTGACGCCGCGTTTATCCTGTACCTGGTCGGATTCAAAGCGAACGGTTACATCCAACAGATGGGCATACTCGCGTACGCGCTGTTCATAGTCTGTGCCTTCATCACCTGAAGCGTGCGAGATGACCAGTTTTGCAGGCAGGCCCAGCCTGCGGACAAGTTCAACGGCGTGTTCAATGCCTTTGCGTTGGATGACGCGTGTGGGCTGCAGGAAAAAATATTCGCCGTCGTTAATGCCAAAGTCTTTCCGAACAGTTTCCGTGTAGGGGTCTGAGGCGGGCGGCGGGGAGTCGAAATCCATCACGTTGGGGATGACGCGCGCCGCCAATCCATACCGCGAAGCGATCTGTTGGGCTTGTATCGAATTGATGACTACGTGTCGAATCGAAGGCAGGGCCGGGGGAAATGCCGTTGCGAGATAATCGCCCACGCAATTGACTTGAAAGCGCTGACGTTCCCAATGAAAATCATGGTGATGCGCGATCGTGGGAAAACCCGTTTCGGCGATGAACTCTGTGATCGCCAGACCAAGCGGCAGATTGAGCGGGATCGTGACCGCATTCTCGATGACAAGAATTTCCAGATCGAACTGATGCGCAAATTCATACAAGCGTTCCTTGAGATATTCCTTCAACTCATTCACGCGGCGCGTCATTTGAGGCGGGCGGACATAGATGGAGAAAAAATCCTTGTGCAAATGGGTCATTTCAGGATGCGCTTTGCGCGCCTCCTTTGTAACCGTCCAACTGCCCGAATAGGCTTGTTGATTTAACTTGTCAATTTCGGGATGACGATAAAACGCTTCAGGCGTGACCAGAGACTGGTGGCTGCTTCGGTCACATTCGCCTGCGAAATAAAAGCATTTGTGCCCAAGGCGTTCCAGTACCGTTGCCCATTTTTGCGTCTCAAGCGAAACACCGTCTGTGCCCGCAAAGCGGGTGGAAATAAAACCGATATGATGTGTCATAGTCTCATCCATAAAGTTTGATAAGGTTCAAGCGTGATTTTTGAAACCTGTAAAGTTTGATTCGTAAAAAGGTCCACCGCTGAATTGTAGTTCGTTGTGCACTTGATTCTTTGCGCGCCGACATTCTGTAAACATAACACATGTGCTTCTCCGCCGGGTGAAATGCGTTCCACCGCAAACACGGACGGATGAACATCCAGAATCTTTTGCGTCCCGTGCGGGTGAAAGGCGGGGGAACTGCTCCTTGCTTTCAATAGTTGTGAATATCTCGTGAAAACTTTTGCGCGCAGAGAATCTTCGTTTGCAAGCTCGGATTGTAATTCATCCAACTGACATTTTTCGCGGTTGATCGTGCGGTTGCGGCCGGTTTGCTTTACGCCTTCGACCCATCCGCGCGAGCCGAAGAGGCTGTGGAA
Source organism: Anaerolineales bacterium (assembly GCA_014860805.1). Lineage (GTDB taxonomy): Bacteria > Chloroflexota > Anaerolineae > Anaerolineales > Villigracilaceae > Villigracilis. The sequence goes on along the minus strand of JACZJB010000086.1, from coordinate 4,965 downwards.
GTAAATTCCCGGCACGCCGAGCAGCGAAAGCATGATGGCTTGCGATGCGATGAAATGCGATATTTGCACATTCAACGGTTCGCCATCTTTTGGGTTTGACAACGCATCGAAGTAATTGATATTCATTTCATACGGAGCCTGTGAACCGTCCGCGTTGTGTTTGTAGGAGATCAAGCCGCCGTGTTCGAGAGTCTTATTGACCAGTGCGTCTATATCAGTTTTCGATAAAATTCCTCGGACAGGATTCAGCCCAATCCCGTCATGTGAGGCGAGGAAATTGAAGAAGGTTGTTTTATCCGATGGAAGGGTCAATGTCTTCGCCCATTCGGATAAGATGCGCGCATCGCCCGTGTGGAAGGTGTGCAAGGTTAGAGGCGGCAGGGCAAAGTTGTAAACGAGCTGCGCTTCGTTCGTGCCATCGCCAAAATAGGAGATGTTGTCCGTGTGCGGCACGTTGGTTTCGGTGATGAGGTGAACGTGCGGCGCGACCCCGTTCAACGCCGCGCGCAGGAATTGAATGAGATGATGAGTCTGTGGCAGGTGAATGCAGGTGGTGCCGATCTCTTTCCACAAATAGGCAATTGCATCGAGACGGATAAATGTTGCGCCGCGTTCTGCGTACATAAGCAGAATATCAAGAATCTCAAGCAGCACTTCTGGATCTTTGAAATTGAGGTCGATCTGGTCTTCGCTGAACGTTGTCCAGACCCTCTTTTCCCCCGAGGGAGTGTGGAACGAAGTCAACAATGGCAATGCCCGCGGACGTACCACTTGCGAAAGGTCGGGTGAATTCTCAATGGCAATAAAATAATTTTGATAATGAGGATCGTCGCGCAGGAAGCCCTTGAACCATTCGCTCTCTGAGGAAATGTGATTAATAACCCCGTCAAACATCAGGCGGAAGTGATTTTGCATGGAGGAGATATCATCCCAATCCCCCAGCATGCGGTCAACTTTGCGATAATCCACAACCGAGAAGCCGTCGTCCGATGTCCACGGGTAGAAAGGCAGGATGTGAATCCCGCTGACAGTGTCGGATAGGTATTGCCTGCAAAATTCGTTTAAAGTTTTTAGCGGTTTTTTGTTTGGCGCTTGGATCTGATCCCCATAGGTGATGAGGAGGGAGTCGCGTTCGGTCAACCTGCCATCGCGCAGTGGAATGCGCGCGTCATACTTCCCGGTCAATATTTGCACTCGCTCGTAGATGCGTGGCGCCTTATCTTCCCCGTATAAAAAGGTGAGATGATTAATGATTTCCTTCATCGTCCTCTGGTGCGCATGGATCGGAACGCAAGAATAACCAGCGCAGCAAATGAAATTGGGGCAAAGAACATAATAAACGATTGCATGGCAGGCAGGGCGGAACTATTTGTGGCACGCATAATGACAAAGATAACATATATGACGTAGTATGAGAGAAGCAATCCGCCTTCAAGGCGTGAAATGCGGCTGTCAATATAGAAGATGGGTAATGTGACCAAAGCTACAAAGACCATGATGGGCAGGTCAAACTGCAGAACACGCTGCGCCACAGAGATGCCTGAGGGAGAGACGAGCGCGGCAATTCCCAATACGCCAAGCAGGTTGAAGATATTGCTGCCCACGGCATTGCCGACCGCGATATCACTTTCGCCTTTGATCGCAGCGATGACCGATGTCGCAATCTCAGGCAGGGATGTCCCTACGGCAACGATCGTTAATCCGATAATCAATTCGCTGACGCCCAATATTTTAGCTATTCGAACAGAGGACTCCACCAGCCAATTGGAGCCAAACACGAGCAATCCCAATCCGATCACAATAAATACTGCGTTGACGATTGTGTTTTTAACCGTTCGCCTTTCCTTCGGCGCGTACTCCTCTGCATATTCTTTTTGCACTTCCCTGCTTTCTGAGCGGCTTTGCCTCAGGGCGAAGACCATATAGGCGATTAGAAGTAATATAAGGATTGTCCCATCTACGATGCTGAGGTTGCCGTCCAGCGCAAGGACAAGGGTGAGCAGGGAAATACCCAGCATGATGGGCGCATCTTTGCGGATAAGTTGTTCCGCGATCACGATCGGCGCAACAATGGCGGTGACCCCAAGAATGAAAAGGATGTTGAAGATATTGGAGCCAAGCACATTGCCCAGCGTTAGATCTCCCTGGCCGTTGGCGGCTGCTTGCAGCGATACAGCAATTTCAGGGGATGCAGTTCCAATGGCAACGATGGTTAACCCAATGACCAGCGGAGAAACCCCAAATGCTGCGGCAAGGCGTGATGCGCCGCGCACCAGCAGTTCTGCGCCAAGGATTAGGATTACAAGTCCGGCAATGAAATGGAGAATGGTGTTTGTCATGTTTGCGCTCGCGTGATGAAATTCCCTTAAATTTTTTTATACCATGATTTTTTCGGCTTAAGATTAATTCCTTTTTAAATAAAAAAGTGACAGTTGTCATAAGGCAACTGTCACCCGACTTGATATCCAACCTTACATCTCAATGATACAACAAGCTTCTTCTTTTACGATTGTGCTCTCGCCGTTGACGAATGTGATCGTGGTTTGCTCCATGCCGCGCACGATGGTGAGACCTTTGTATTTAATCGTCACGGGCCAGGGGAAAAGATTTTTGCCCTCGAGTTTGATGCGTGTGGAAGAAAGGATCGTCACGCCCAGAACTTGCATGAATAGACCAACGGGGGCAAGTCCATGCAGAGAATTACGCTCGCCAATGCCGGCGCCTTTTTCGGCGTGATAGCGTTGATAGAATGCGCGGTTTTGTTTGAGATTTTGAATCACGGCGTTCATCAAATGCGCAGTCAGGCGGGTGGCTTCGGCGCGGAAGCCGTAGGCAAGCAGTCCTTCAGCGATCAACATATTCCAGGGCAGGCTCACGCTCATGGAAACAGATTCAGCTTCCGGGTCCGGGGAGAGCGGCAGGAACTGCATCCCAAAAGGACGATCAAAGCGTTCTGCCATCATCACGTTGCGCCCGATCAGCGCGTAAGCTTTTTGTTTTTCAAGCACCTCCGCCCATAGCGGCAGCGCGAGGGTGATGTCCTCGCCGGTGGTGTCAATGATTTTTATATTGATCTTGTCTTTTTCGTCCAGCCCGGTGACGGAGACGCGCCCGATGCGGGTGTATATTTTTTGACTCGTTGCCACCAACCCGCCAGTGCGCCATTGGAATTGGTGTCCGGGGATGACTTCCACTTCGCCTTTGGATTTGGTGAAGTACTCGCTGATCTCCACTTCCGGCCGCTTCGCTCCCGGACTTTTGGTTTGGATCTCGATCAACAAGCGGACCGGCGTCTCGGACTCAAACTTTGGGCGCATACTGCCGTCGCCCTTTCTCTTTGCGAGCACCTTGCCAGTTGAAACCGTACCGGTTTCACGCTCGCGATAAGAATAATAACTGGTGCGCGGATTCCAGCTTGCTTCGATGGAGGTTTTTAGAGTCTCTGCCTGTGCAATGACGAGGGATGTTTCTTCGGCTGGTTTGCCAAGTTTCTTTGCGATCTTCGCCAAAGACTGAGCCTCGCGATAGAGCATGGCTTCAAGGGACGGGCTGTGTACGAGCGAGATATCCAAACCCTGAGACCAGGGATTCCAAACATCAAAGAGAGGGTTATCTTCAAAACCTGTTTGCAGGATGTTATCCCATTCGGGGGCGCCGTCGCGGTTGCGGTCATGCTGACCGGAAAACCATGACCAGAAGAATTTAATTAATTTCGGAAATGCTTCGGCTAAAAAGGTTTCATCCTGTGTGGCTTGGTAATATTTCCATGTGAGGCTGGCAAGTAGTGGGGCGGCGAGAAATTTTCCGCGCTGGCCCGCAATGCCGGGTTTGCCGTCCACTTCACCGTCTTCATCTTGGGTAGAGAGGAAGTTGAGCAGTAGGTTTTTGGTCACCCTGGGAGCGCCATGCAAAATACTGGAAAGATAATAGGCATCCAGTGGAAATTGCCCGTTCCATGCAGGCGGGTAATCGGTGCCATCGCCTTTGCGTGAGAAGCCGTGATCAATGTGGCGGGCATTCACAAAGGAGGGATTTGGCAAGTGTCCATTGCCGTTGAAGAAGAGGGCATGCGCGGCTTTTTGGCTGAACGCGAGTGCGGCGTCCCATGCCACATCACCGGTGCGGATGTCCAATACTTGCGAGGCATCCAGCATTTCAATGCGGGCGAGTTCTGCCTGCCATGAACGGGCGGCAGTTTTGCGGGCGAGTTCAAAGGCTTCGGAGATGGTGTCGAGAGCGGCTTCGGCGAAGGCTAATGTTCGTGTGGAGCCGGGACCAAGTTCCAGTTCCAGCATGAGCGAGGAATGGGGACCGGGTCCATGTTTGGGTCCACCGGTCATAAAGATGACAGGAGCGATCCCGCTGGTTTGGCCAGCCAGGATGTTGACCAGTTGTTGTTGTGTGGGAATGATGGATTGCCCATCCAATGGCGCGAGTGTGGCGCAGACTTCCAATTTGATCTGGCGGACGGCATTGCTTTTATTTGTGAGGATCACGCGCCCGGCCACAGCATGAGATTCGGGGACCCAGAAATCGGTGCTGACAAACAGGTTTTCGAGGGGAACAAAATCGAGGGTTAGGAAGTTTGGATAGAAACGCCGCAGAGACGGTTTGACGGCAAAGGTGTTAGGGTCTGTAACCGTTTTGCTGCCTTCTGTGAAGCGCAGGAAGATGCGCATGGCACGAGCGCGCAAGCCAAATGTTGTGGTGAGTGCAACGGCGGCTCGTTCAGTATCGGCGTTGCCAAATTCCACTTCCCAGATATGGTCATTGACGTAATCCGGCTTGCAAAGGCGGGCATCCGCCGCCAACGTGAGGTGGAGCGGGTCGCCGAGAGATAGTGACCAGTCGCGCATGGCGCTTATTGTACGGGCAGATGGGCGGATGGTCAAACGGGTATAATTTGAGACACAATTGAAACGCTGTTTTTCATTTGTGGTTATCAGTAGCGAATACATATTGAGG
>JACZJB010000005.1 GCA_014860805.1 Anaerolineales bacterium | reverse complement strand
GTCCATGCCGGGAATTTGGATATCCATCAGAATGATGTCCGGCAGCAGGTTTTCAGCGAACATGATGCCTTCGTATCCGTTACGCGCCACGACAACCTGATATCCCTTTGCTTCGAGATAATCCTGTACATGCATGATGACGGATTCCGTATCTTCCACCAATAACACTCTGGTATGTCTGTTGGGTGTGGATGGGGCTTGGTCTGACGATGTATCCTTCTTAGCGGATTTTTTTGGAGCTTTGTTTGGATACCAGGGCAGGCTGACCGTAAAACGACTGCCTTTGCCCGGTTTGCTCTGCACGGTTACATTTCCTCCGTGCAGGCGCGCCAGTTGCGAGACCAGCATCAACCCCAGCCCGGTGCCGCTTGCTTCGCGTGAAAGCCTGCTGTCCAGTTGTACAAATGGTTTGAACAGGCGCGGCAGATCTTTTTTTGAAATGCCAATGCCGGTGTCCCAAACGCTGAAGGTGACGCGGTTCTCTTCTTCATTGCCTGTTACTTCCAATCCCAGGCTTTCTCCTTCCGCTGAAAATTTTACAGCATTGCTTAATAAATTTACGAGCATCTGTTTAAGACGTCTTTCATCTGCATAAAGGGTCATGACTTTTTCATCCAGATGATGGGAGACGCTCAATCTTTTTCTATGGGCAAGCTCCTTGATCATCCTCAGGCTGGATTGGCAAACCGCCTCCACCGAAAACTGGGAGATGTTCAATTCCAAACGACCTGCTTCTATCTTTGAAAGGTCGAGGATGTCATTGATCAGGTTTAGCAGGTGATGTCCGCTTTCGCTGATGATGTTTAGATATTTTTCCTGTTTTTCGTTGATTGGCCCGGCAATTTGCTCGCCGAGACTTTCGGAAATCCCCAAAATGGCGTTGAGCGGAGTCCGTAACTCGTGGCTCATGTTTGCGAGGAATTCATCTTTTATTCGCATGGCGCGTTCCAATTCAAGATTGGCAAGACGCAGCGTTTCTTCCGCTTCCTTGTCCTGGGTGATGTCCATCACCACACCGATGACATGCTCCGGCAGGTTGTTGCTGTCAGATACCACCGTGCCGTACGCCTTAATGTGCCTGATGCTTTTATCCTCGCGGATAATTCTATATTGCACCTGATAATGGGGATCCCCGTTCAAAACCGCCTGTGCCAGCGCCATTAAATTGGCGGCATCTTCCGGGTGAACGATCCTCATAAAATCATTGATCGTTCCCTTGAATGTTTCAGGCGAGGTGCCGTAGATGACATGCATTTGTTTGTCGAAGATCAATTGATTGGTGATGATATTCCAATCCCAAATGCCCAATTCAGCAGCCTGGGCGGCTATTTCCAAACGGCGCTGGACGCTTTTTATTTCGTTGGTCCGCTCCATCACGCGGTGTTCAAGTTCCTCAGCCAGTTTGCGGTATTTCTCTTCGTTCTCGCGCAATGTTTTTTCGCTTTGTTTTCGTTTTGAGATATCGCGGGAAACGCCGACAATATCCAGGCCGCCATCTTTGTCCTGTACCAGGGTGGATACGATTTCCGTCCAGATCAGAGAGCCATCCTTGCGGAACTGCAGGAGCTCGTCGATTTTTGTCACTGCCGACGGGTCGCCTGCCAGGAAGTTTGCCACACGGCTGGGAAGTTTTATTGTTAGCACATCCCTTGATTCTGGCGCGGTTAATTCCTCGGGAGACTTTGCCATGATCTCTTCCTGGCTATAGCCAAGCAGTTTTTCCATGGAGGGACTGACGTATTTAAACTTCTGGCTGGCTGTATCCAACACCCAGACCACATCCGATATGTTTTCAGCCAGCAAACGGTATTTTTCTTCACTGGCAAGCAGATCGTCAGGCGCGGCAGCAAAGAGGCGGGCTCCCGGGAATTGGTTCTTTTGATTTTTTTCTTCCAATTTTGCTTCCGTGTTCGATGCTCTTGTTTTGCCCATTTAACGCTCCAATAGTTGATTGCAGTGTGGGCCCCTGAATAAATTGTTCGGGTGGAAAATGCAGATGGAACCCGACCAGCCTTCGTTAAGAAGGAGGCGCAGCCTTGCGGATGTGTTTGTGAATCAGATTTTCCAATTCCTTCATTTGAACAGGCTTGCTGAGGTAATCGGTCATGCCTGCCTGCAGGCAGCGTTCCTTGTCGCCTTGCATGGCGAGCGCAGTCAGGGCAATGATCGGCGTTTCCTGAAATTCTTTATTGGCACGGATCTGCCTTGTGGCTTCCACGCCATCCATGACAGGCATCATTACGTCCATGAGGATGAGGTCGGGGCGTTCCTTGAACGCCAGCGCTACCCCTTCCCTGCCGTTTCGGGCGGCGATGATTTGATAACCTCTAAAGCGTAAATATTCGCTCAACAAGGTAATGATGGAATCGGTATCTTCCACGATGAGGATTTTTCCGCTGCGTATCTTTTCGGACGTGGAGCCTGATTCGCTTTCCTGCGGCATTTTCTTTGCAAAGCCGCTTCCTTCCACGTCCACCCAGGGCAGGGTGAATGAGAAACGGCTGCCCTGCCCGCCCCTGCTTTCCACGCTGACGCTGCCGCCATGCAAACGGATCATCTGCGCCACCAGCACCAATCCCAGGCCTGTGCCTGAAAATTCGCGCGAAAGCCCGGAATCCAACTGTACAAACGGTTTGAATATCTTGTTGAGACCTTCCTGATCCATGCCAATGCCCTCATCCCAAACGGTAAAGACAACCGTCTGATTGCGGACATTTCCTTTTACTTCCACGCCCACTTGGCGGTCATTCGGTGTGAATTTAACCGCATTGCTTAACAGGTTGACCAGGGATTGTTTAAGGCGGCGCTCATCGCCCATGATGATTTTTACATCAGGGTCTATCGTCAAAGAAACATTCTGGTTCTTCTTTTGAGCTTGTTCCTTCACCATGCGCAGGCTCGCTTCGCAAAGTGACAATACGGATACCTGCGATACATTCAATTCCAGCCGTCCCGCTTCGATCTTGGAAAGGTCGAGAATATCGTTGATGAGGTCCAGCAGATGTTTTCCGCTTTCTCGAATGGTGCCGATGTACCTCAACTGCTTTTCGTTGAGCGGACCGGCGATCTGCTCTTGCAGGCTTTCCGACATGCCCAGGACAGCGTTCAACGGTGTGCGCAGTTCATGGCTCATGTTGGCGAGGAATTCATCTTTCATGCGCAGGGCGCGTTCCATTTCCATGTTTGCCACGCGCAGAGATTCCTCCGCCTTTTTGTGAAGGGTGATATCGCGGCTGGTGCTTAAGACCAACGGACGACCCTTTACCTCAATGGGGTAGGAGTGCATTTCAAGAGTGTGTATTCCTCCGCCGGGGTGATAAAAATCCAATTCAACCGGGGGAACTTGCTTTCCTTCGACAATGGCGGCAATATACTCCCCAGCCTTTTTAAGTTGTTCTTCAGGAAAGATGTTTAATTCTGAAATATGCCTGCCTTGTACATCCTTGCGTTGAATTTGATGCTGCTGTTCGAACAGCCTGTTGACATCCATCATGGTCCCGTCCACCTCGGCAACAGAGACCGGGTCCGGCGCGGCGTCGAAGAGCAGGCGTGCATACGCTTCGCTCTCATACAAATCCTGTTCCGCTTGTTTTTGCGGGGTGACGTCATTCGCAATCCCAACGATGCTCTCAATTGCCCCGTTCTGGCCGAAGATCGCCACGCCCTGCTCGAAGAGCGTGCGTACCGTGCCATCCCTGCGGAGGATGCGGTGTTCGATCTTGAAATTGGTTTCCTTGCTTTCCGTGATGGCTTTCGCCACCCCCAGCAAAATGGTCCTATCCTCGGGGTGGATGAACTTCAACTGGGTTTCTACTTTCCCGTCAAACGATTGCGGGGAAAGACCGTAAATGTTGAACATTTGTTTATCCCAGATCATGCTGCCGTTCGAAATATTCCATTCCCAAATGCCAAGTTCGGCTGCGTCAGTGGCAAGCTCCAGCCTTTTGCGCGTCGCTTCGATCTCAGCGGTGCGTTCCATGACGCGCTGTTCCAGCTGGTTATTTAATTGAAGCAGTTCCTCCGCCTTTTTTTGCAGAGCAACTTCTGCCTGCTCGCGTTCGATGATCTCCTTTTGGGTCATCAAGAACAGGTTGGCATTTTCGATGGCGATCGCAGCCTGACCAGCCAATGTTTCAAGCAGGCGCTGATCCCTTTCCGTGAAGGAATCTTCAACTTCACTTTCTACAGAAATTGAACCAATAACCTGTTCGCCGGCTTTAAGCGGCACATATAACCCGGAGCGGATTTCCGGGAAGACTTCCACATATCTTTCATCTGCTTTTACATTCGGCGCACGCAGGGAATTTCCATGCACGGTCACCCAGCCGCTCAGCCCCTGGCTGGGATTGGAGATGATCTGGTTCATGCTGTCGATAAATTCATCCGCCTCTTCCCCGCCGATGTCTGGCCGGTTGAACCCGATCAACTTCACGCTGTTTGCCTCGGGATGGTATTGCCGAACGGCAATATGATGCCAGTTCATCTTGCGGTCCAGAATTTTGATCACTTTTTGGGCGATCTCTTTTGGCGTGAGCAGGCGGCTGATGGCAAGTCCGCTTTCGTACAGCGTTTCCAATTCCGAAACCTGGCGGTGGATCTCTGCTTCGGCTTGTTTGCGCGCTGTAATATCCTGATACATGCCGATCGAACCGTGCGAGATGCCGTTTTCGTCGTGCAATTCCACTGCCGATTCAAAGACCCAGCGGGTATTTCCATCCCGGTCTCGAATCCGAAACTCGGATTTCCAAAGGGGAATTTCACCTGTGCGGACTCGTTGAATACCTTCCTCCTTGGAATACCCCGCCAGCTCTTCAACCAGAATAACCTCCTCAACAAGTGAATCCCAGACCGCGCCATTGAATTCGTCCGGTCCGTAGCCTGTGATCTGACGGATGCCTTCGCCGATAAATTCATATTTAATATGCTGTCTGTCTTCACCATAATAAGATTCGTAATAAGGCACAGCGCCTGCAACCTCGATCGCCTGACGATACAGGGCTTCCGATTGGTGCAAAGCTTCCTGCGCCTTTTTGATTTCCGTGATGTCTGTGATGGAGATAATGATCTTGGCCAGGTCTTCCGTGTGCCCTGGGGTCGCAGACCAGGTAAGTTTGATATTCATTAACTCGCCGGTTAATTTTCTGTTGACGCCCTCCCATTCAAAATTGGTCATGCCGTTTGCAATATTCACGAGTTCATCCGTGCTGATCGTGTCAGATTGCAGTAATTTGTCCGAGTTATATAAAAGATCTTCCTTGTTCTTTGCGTTGAATAATCTTACAGAGGATTTGTTTGCATCCAGAATTTTGATGAGAGACATGCATTCAGCCGCAGCTTCAGGATGTTCTGCGAAGTATGCTTTGAAATCCGTGATGCCTGTACGCTTTAGTTCATCCAGTTTTTGCTTGACGGCTGAATAATCATCCTCCCAAAGCGAGATCGGAGAATCTTCGAACAGGCTGCGGTAGCGCGTTTCACTTTCCTTCAGGATCTCATTCGCCAGCTTGCGTTCGGTGATGTCGGAAGTTGAGACGATGACTTTTGAGTAGTCCTCTTCAAAGCCGGGGACAACATTCCAGGTGAGGCTGATTTCGAGCGGCTTGCCGTCAACCGTTTCATCCTCCCCTTCCCAGCCATTGCTTGTGCGGCCTTCTGCGATGGCGATAAAATCTTCGATATTATGGTTCAGTTCACCCAGGCTTGGGTTCCACGAATTTTCGAGAAGATGCTTTTTATCCTTCGCTCCGTACATTTTTATTGTGGCCTGGTTCACATCCAGAATCAGAATCTGTTTGTTCAATTCCCGCACAGTTTCAGGGTGCTCTGTAAAGTAGGAGCGCAGATCTGTAATGCCCTGTAGTTGAAGAGTGTCTAGGTGCCTCTTGATCTGTGAAAAATCCTCCTCCCAAAGCGGAATGGGCGAGCCTTCAAACAAGCTGCGATAACGTTTCTCATTTTGTATGAGAATTGCCTCCGCCTGTTTGCGTTCGGAAATGTCTTTGATCTGCGAGATGAAGTACAGCGGCGTGCCTTTTTCATTTCTTACGAGAGAGACATTCAACGCCGCCCAGACATAGTGACCGAGTTTGTGTTGGTAGCGTTTTTCCATTTGATAGGTTTGACGCGTCCCTGCCAGGGTCTGTTCGAAATATTTCAGGTCGGCTTCCAAATCGTCCGGGTGGGTGATCTCCTGGAACGACAGGCTGGTCAATTCGCTTTGTGAATACCCGAGAAACTCGCACAGCGCTTGATTCACTTTGAACATATGTCCATCAGTAGAGACCAGCGCCATGCCAATGGGGGCGTTCTCGAACGCGCTGGAAAACCGTTTTTCGCTTTCCTGCAGTTTTTCTTCAGCTTGTTTCCGTTCGACAGCAGAGGCAACCTGCCCTGAGATGGAGGCGAGGAAGGCTAGATCCTTTTCAGTGTATACGTTTGACGTTTCATAATCCTGTATTGCCATGACGCCAATGGTTTTTCCTGCTGTTTTTAGAGGGACTCCCATCCAGGATTTTGATTCGGTTCCCACCAGTTTTACTTCCCCGGCATCCATCATTTCCTTGAATTTTTCATCGTTTGCGAGCAGGGGGATACCCGTGCGGAACAAATAGGAGGTAAGCGTACCCTCTCGTTTTGAGGGATGAAGCGGCTCGTCGTATTCGTCTACACAGTAGGCATCTTCGAATAACTCTGTCGATGGATCATAAAGAGAGACAAAAATGTTCTTGGCGGGGAAAACCCGCTCAATGGAATAATGCACCAGGCTTAGAAACTCGCTCAGGCTCTGCGAGAATGCCATGCCTTGCGTGATCTCATACAGTACATCTTTTTCCAGCTGGGCGCGATTCCGGTCTGTTTCGTCGCGGATGTTGAGAACAATGCCTTTGACAGACGGGTCATCCAACAGGTTTGTCCCCAGGGCTTCTATATGCCGCCAGGTGCCGTCCTTGTGACGACCACGCACTTTAATATTTTCAGGGGATATTCCGGGAATTTGCCTGCGGGATTCAAAAGATTCAAGCGCCTGGGGCAGGTCGTCCGGATGAATCCATTCGACAAAACTCTTTCCAACGGCTTCTTCAGGGGTATATCCAAAGATGCGTTGGGCGGACGGGCTGGCAAATGTGATTTTGCCTTCGGCATCTATGATGACGATCAGGTCGCCTGAGTTTGCAATCAAAGCGCTAAGATACGCCTCGCTCTCCGCCAGCAGCTGTTCCGCTTTTTTTATCTCGGTAACATCCTGTCCGATGGATTGATACTCTATGACTTCGCCTCGTTCGTTGAATAGCGCGCGATCCGTCCATCTCTGCCAGGTTTCATTGCCGGCGGCATCGTACGTCTTGTATTCATAGGTGATATAAGGTGTTTTCTGATCAAGGGAGAGGTACTTGCTGCCTACAAATTCCGCCTCTGTCTCCGGCATGAGCGCAAAAAGATTGCTTCCCAGAAGTTGGTCGTGCGGGGTCTTGAAATAATCGCAATAAAAGGAGTTGATGAAAGTCAGGGTTCCATCCGTCTTGAAGCGGCAAACCATGGCTGGCATATCTTCCGAGATGCTTCTATATCGCTCTTCGCTGCCCAGCAATTTTTCTTCCGTTTGCTTGCGCTCCGTGATATCCTGCTTGACGGCGATGAAATGAGTGATCTCTCCCGCCTCGTTCCTGAACGGGGTGATGGTCATCTCTTCGTTATAGAGTGTGCCGTCCTTGCGGCGGTTGATCAGTTCTCCGTGCCAAACGTTTCCGGCCAGAATGGTATCCCACAAATTCTTGTAGAACTTTTTATCCTGTTTGCCCGATCTGATCAGGCTGCTTGGGTTTTGTCCAAAGACCTCATCTGGGATGGGGAACCCCGTCAGCGTTGTAAAGGCTTGGTTTGCCCATTCGATGAATCCATTGCGGTCAGTGATCACAATGGCGTTTGCTGAAGCAGCCAAAATGGCGTTTTGCAGCGTTAATTTTTCTTCCACCTGTTTGCGCTCGGTGATATCCCGCGCCACGCTTTGTACATAAAGCGGATTTCCCTCGCCGTCCCTTATCAACTCAACATTCACCTCTACGGGTATGGAACTCCCGTCTTTTTTGCGAAAGAGACGCTCGTATGGCGGGATAAGCTCGCCGTTCAACAAACGCTGAAACACGCCACTGCTTTGTTCCTGTTCTGCAGATGTGTCAGATACGGTCAGCCCTATTATTTCCCCGATTTTATATCCCAGAAGGTCGGCGGCGCGCTGGTTTGTCTTTAGGATACGCCCCTCAAGATCTATGATAAAGACGGCATCGTGGGTTTGTTCGAACAGGGAATGGTAATAAATCTCCGTCTTCTTCTGCAACTCCTCGGCTTCTTTGCGTTCTGTAATGTCGCGGATGGTCGAAAGCATGGTTGTCCGCTCCCCGTTCGAGGTTAAGAACGAGATGCGCGATTCCACGTTGTGGATTATGCCATCCGCTCTCTGAACGACGAATTCAGATTCCATTCCTTCTTCTCCTGAGGAGAAGATCTTTTTGTAGTTATTAATGGCTGCGTCCCGGACATCTTTCGGAAAAATGATGGCAAAACTTTCCCCAATTACCTGTTGTGACGAATATCCGCATATTTTGTAATATGCCGGGTTGGCAGCCAATACGAATCCCTCGGAATCGCTGATGATCATCGCATCTGAAGCGGATTCCCAAACCTGTCGAAAAAGGATTTCACTTTCGTGCAGCGCCTGTTCCGCCTGTTTGCGTTCCGTCACATCATGTGCCAGTACAAAAACGGCTTTACGCCCATTCAGGTTAAATAGGTGTGAGGTGATCTCTACAAAAATGATCTTCCCATTCTTTAGCTGGTGCCGCCAGCCTGCGGAATATTGAAGAGACGGGCGCTCACCTTCCAGGTTTTCAAGCAATTGCGGGATATCTTCTGCAGGACGAATATCCTTAATGGTTAACTTCAAAAATTCGCGGCGTGTATATCCGTATTTTTTTACTGCCGCATCATTTACATCCAAAAATGCAAGCGTCTCCAGGTCATAAATCCACATGGGAATAGGATGATTTTTGAACAGAAGCTCAAAACTCTGCCCTTCCATGTCAATCTGGACACTTGAAGCAGCAGCCTTCACTTTTTTGGGAGCCATAAAAAACTTCCTTTCCTTACAAGAGGCCAAATGACTAAAAACCGGCAAATAAGATGAATTTTCACATGACAGGAATAAAACCAGAATAAGTGAATCCCCTACCCTAAAAATGGATAAAAACCTGCCTGCGCTTCGCTCCCCGCTCCCGCCTGTTCCGCCCCAGGAAGCAATTTACACGCTCAATCTTTCCCCGTTCACCCGCAGCCATTTTCTGCGTTCCCTGTATTCCGGCATGATCTTCTCCACCTCCCGCCAAAACCTGCTGGAGTGGTCTTTAACGCGCAAATGACACAGCTCATGCACTATTACATAGTCGATCACTTCCAATGGAGCCATCACCAGCCGCCAGGTAAAGTTCAATGTTCCATCCGGGCTGCATGATCCCCAGCGTGTTTTTGCCGAGGAGATCTTTACTCGCTTTGGCGTAAACCCATATTGAGATGAAAACAATTCCACGCGCTCTGAGATCACTGCATACGCCTGTTTCTTGTACCATTGTGAAAAAACTTTTTCGCCTCTGGCTTGGGCTGTGCTGCCCAGAGTGAAGCCATTATCAAATTTCAACGCAGGTCTCTGCGGTGTGACCAGGCTTAAGCGATATTCCTTTCCTAAAAATAAAAACACCTCCCCGCTTTTGAATTCCTTTTTGGGAATTTCCACGATGGAAAGGATTTTTTCCCGCGCACGATGGATCCAACCGGATTTTTCCTGAAGAAAAGACAGAATCTCCGCAACGGCTGCTCGCTTCGGAGCGCGGACCGTCAGACTGCCATCCCTCTCAACAATGAGCGAAATCGTTTGGCGTTTACTACGGATGAGTTTATTGATCTCGATTTGCATAACTGAAAATTGAATTTTACACCTTGGGCACGGCTGTGGCCGCACCCGTATTCCCCGAAAGAGAAAAGACCGCCAACTGGCGGTCTGTAGTGCCGAGGGGGAGATTTGAACTCCCGACCAAGGGCTTATGAGTTAGCCTCACAATGGACAATGATTTTTGACCGTATATGTGTGAGAAACCCTGTGTTTTGGGACACTCTTGCCTATATATGGCGGTGTTTTTGGATGATTATCATTTTGATAATCCCCTGCACATGAAAATGCAAGTATGTGGATGGTATGACAGGATGAATATTCTGTCAAGTTTATTAATTGCGTTTTTTGATTATAACCACTGGCATCGTGTTGGACCTGGTGTATGAAAATAATAGGAGAAGCGTTTGTAATGAACTTTCGATAATCACTTGATATAATATGATTTGGCTGGTGTAATAAGAATAGTTTAGAAAATAAATTGATATTTATTTTTTTGATTTTTGCTTGTAGGAAAAGTAATGCCAACAGAAAAATCAAATTCTCCCAGTACCGGTAAATTGGACTCTTGGCTTAGAGCTTCTAAGTTTAGTTTAGGTAACCCTTTTGCTACTACCGAAGCTAGTCAAGAACGAAATTTGTTGCCCGATTTTTTCGTTGATGTAGATGGATATGAACAGATAAAAGGAGATCGTACAGTCATTACTTTTGCACCCCGTGGAGGCGGAAAGAGTGCATTAAGGATTGTGTTAGCTAGCTATGCTGCTCCGGTTTTACCTGATGCCGAAGTTTTGGCGGTAGAGTATATAAATTTTTCACAGTTTCTTCTTAAAATTCGCTCGGGGGAAAAGATAACTATAGATGATTATGTCGATCAATTATTGCGAGCAGGCACAGAAGCTCTCTTTTTTACATTATTTGGATACTCACCAAATAAACATCATAGTAATGATGAACCGGAGATCAGGCGTCGAAGAATAAAGCGTATAACTCATCTAATTCCCCCCACTAGATCTCGTATTGCTCAGTGGATACGCAATTACTCTCCTGTGAATATGCGCCCGGAGGAACTTTATGAACGATTACGTGCGATAAAGCTAGCATTTTCTCCCGACTGGAGAAAATTTTCTAAAGCGGTTAGTACACAAAAATTAAAAGTATTAATTGAGCAAAGTCCTCTGGTTGATGACGAGATGGCTAATTTACTTGCCGAGCTTAATGACTTTTCAATAGAAGAAGTAGAATTATTAACTTCCCCGCTTGAGAAGATTTCGAATTTTGTGGCGTTAACTCGCTCCTGCGGATTTAAGTATGTTCAATTTCTTATTGACGGTGTTGATGAAACAATCGAGACTGCAAATAACCCTGAAACACAGGCAGATATATTGGAACCATTACTGGCTGAGTTGCGTATTTTGGAATCACCTAATGTTGCCTTTAAGTTTTTTCTTTCACGTGAGGCGCATAAGGAAATATTGGAACGTCCAACAATTCGGAGAGATAGGCTTACGGATAGGGCATTAACAGTTGAATGGACAGAGGAAAAATTAAAAGCATTGCTTGATGCAAGGTTGGATTATTTTAGTAACCATGCCGTTCAGGAACTTATTCAGATTTGTCAGGATACTATGATGGAATCGGAAAGGAGGCTACCAAGTTCTAGGATGGGTGAATGGATCGAAAGGGAAATGCTTCGATCGGCTAAAGGCTCCCCGCGTCGTCTGTTGACAGCAGGGCAGTTATTATTTGAGGCACATGTTTCTCATCAAAATATTAAAGAACTGATAGAATTAGATGATTGGGAATGTGCCAAGAAGGAGCTGGATCGAAAAATGCCTCTTCCTTTATTAACATCTCCAGATTTGCGCAAGGCATGGGTAGGCGAAAGTGAAGTGGAGTTAACTGCACTAAACCATAAAATCCTAATTGCCTTAGCAACTGCTGTAAATGGGGTTTGTGAGCGGGATCAACTTGCTTTTGCAGCGTGGGGCTCCAAACAGGGTGTGACTCCGCAAGCCATTGATAAAGCAGTTAGCCGATTGCGGGAACTTTTGGGAGATGATCCTGATGATCCCATTTACTTGAAAACTATAAGAGGAAAGGGGGTACAAC
>JACZJB010000085.1 GCA_014860805.1 Anaerolineales bacterium | reverse complement strand
ATATATGGCTTGTTATTGATTCTCATCGCCATTCGTTACGGGGTATACATGGCTGCGCTTGGCATAAGTTGGATCGGACTTCTAACTTTCAT
The DNA here is from genome assembly GCA_014860805.1 of Anaerolineales bacterium. GTDB lineage: Bacteria > Chloroflexota > Anaerolineae > Anaerolineales > Villigracilaceae > Villigracilis. Next base: position 20,158 of record JACZJB010000085.1, on the reverse strand, counting down.
CCTGCCAACCATTCCGGCAAACAGACCAGGCCTGTCCATTGCAAACGAGAGTGTTTTTATAACAGCTAACCTTGATATCCTCCTCCTATGTGCAATCACTTTATTGACCGGGCGCGCAGTCAGCGATCTTTTTGCAGAAATTGCCGACCGCAAAAAATCCGAGGAAAGCCTTCGCAGTGCCGAGATCAAATATCGGACCCTCGCAGAAAATATCCCCCCCATTATTTACACAGCGGATATTGATCAGCATGTTGGTGTGACGTATATCAGCCCGCAAATTACATCTTTAGGGTTTACACAGGAGGAGTGGATTGCCGATCCCGAACTTTGGCTCAGACAAATCCATCCAAATGACCGGGAAGAGGTAATGGAAAAGATCAAGCAGGTTAGGGAAAATGGAAATCCATTCAAATCAGAATACCGGCTGATTACACGCAGTGGCGATGCACGATGGTTCCTTGATGAAGCTATGAATGTCCTGGACAACCATGGAAAAGTTCTCTTTCGCCATGGGTACATGCTGGATATTACAGCGCGCAAAGATGCAGAAGAGGCGCTGACTGCACGCGAGCATTATTTGGAATTGCTAAATGAGATGACACGCACCATCCTGCTCACCTCGGACTTGGATTCGGCCCTGGGCGAACTGGCGCGCAATATGGTAAAGCTGACAAATGCCGACGATTGTCACATCACGCGATGGGACAATAAAAAGGAAATGGTCATTCCCGCCGAGACCGTTATAGCCAATCCCGAAAAGCTTTCCCTGCCCGCTATGAATGACCCTAAAATCCTAATGATGACCGCATCTGTTCTAAAGGCTGAGCATGTACTTGCAGTAGATGATGTGTTCAATTCACCCTACATGAACAGTGAAACCGCAAAAAATTACCCGGTCCGGTCCGCATTGGGTATTCCATTAATTGTCAGAGATTACAAATTAGGAGCGGTGATCATTACCTACAACACAGCGCATCATTTCACACAACAGGAAATCGAACTTTCAGAACATGCGGCAAAACATATTGCTGTTGCCCTGTGGAATGCACAAAGGGATATTGAACTGAATAAACGGCTGCAAGAATCAGCAGCCCTGGCAAAAATCTCCCTCCTCCTGAGCGAAACAGAACGCGTCAGCCATGTCAATGTACTGCAACTAATCGTTGACTCTGCGAAAGAATTAATTCCAGGAGCAGAGCAAGCGGTGATTCACCTGCTTGACAAAGAAAAACAATTCCTGATCCCAGAGGCGCTTGCCGGATACAATAACTTTGAGGAAGGCAAAAAGAAAATGCGCCTCGGCGAAGGTGTGGCGGGACAGGCGATTGAAAGCGGGGAAGTTCTCAATATTGAGGATGTATTTAACGATTCGAGATTTATAAAGCTCAATCCGAATTCGATGGTTCGATCGCTTATCGTGGTCCCCGTCATGAGCGGTTCCGAAAAACTTGGGACAATTAGCGTCCAGAGCAATACGCCAAACACATTCACACAATATGAAAGCCTTTTATTAAGGGAACTTGGACTACAGGCTGCCATCGCCATTGAGAATGCGCGCCTCATGGAAAGTACGCAACAGGCGCTAAAGGAAACAAATGCCTTATATCGCATCAACCAGGGAATGGTTGCGCTAAACACTGACGAACTGCTGGCAGATGTGGTCGACCTGCTGCAACAGAATTTCGGTTACTATCATGTGCAGGTTTACGTCATAGACCCAGACACCGGTGATTTTGTTCTGCGGGCTGGCAGCGGGGAAATTGGCAGACAACTAAAAACACAGAACGTGCGCCTGCCTGCAGGAGCAGGCATTATTGGGTATGCCGCAGAAACATTCGCACCTTTCTTTACCAATAATGTGGACGAGGTGATGTTCTTCATTCGGCATGAACTCCTGCCGGAAACAAAATCAGAATTGGCCATGCCTGTAAAAATTGGGGATCAGTTGCTGGGCATACTGGATATTCAACAGGCGCCGCCTGGCATATTCACCAATCGTGACCTGCAATTGGTGAGCGCTGTCGCAGATCAACTGGCTGTAGCCCTGCAAAAAGCAGATTTGTATGAAGATCTGCAAACTTCGCTGCAGCATGAAAAAAAGGCCCGCACCCAACTGGTCCAAAACGAGAGACTGGCTGTCATGGGACGGCTGCTCGCTTCGGTATCGCATGAGCTAAACAATCCCCTGCAGGCTATTCAAAATGCTCTGTTCCTGCTTAAAGGAGAACAAGAACTGTCCACGCAGGGAAAACAGGATCTGGAGATCGTTCTCTCGGAAACAGACCGCATGGCCGCGATGATCCAAAGGTTGCGCGCCACTTATCGTCCCACGCATGCAGAGGATTTCACTCCAGTGCAAATCAATAACATTGTGGAAGATGTATACGCACTCATCTCCACCCATCTCAGACACAATAATATTTCCTTTGAATTCTACCCAGACCCCGCATTACCGGTGATTCCGGGCCTGGCGGATCAAATCCGTCAGGTGCTTTTGAATCTTTTTATGAACGGGGTGGAAGCCATGAAAGCCAGCGGCAGGCTGGGGGTCAGCACAAAATATCTTAAGGAAGATGGAGAGATATTCCTTTCAATCTCAGATAATGGGACGGGGATCTCCCCGTCCATCCTGCCGAATATTTTCGATGCATTCATTACAAACAAGGAAACGGGTACAGGGCTGGGATTAACCATTTCGTACGATATCATTCTAAAACATCAGGGACGCATTGTCGCAGAGAACAACCCTGAGAGCGGGGCAACCTTTAAGATATGGCTTCCAACCAAAAGAATGGAGTCGTCATGAACATCACCGGACACATCCTGATCATAGATGATGAGGCGACCCTGCGCAAAACCCTTGCGCGTATTTTGCAGCAGGCAGGCTTTGAAGTGACAACTGCCGAAAACGCAGAACAGGGACTGGCTTTCCTGAAAACCACCAATTTCGATTTGGTCTTCACTGACCTGCGCATGCCCGGTATTCAAGGGTTGGATGCATTACGACTGATCCATAAAAATTACCCAGCGCTTCCTGTGGTGTTGTTCACTGCACAGCCGGACGTAAACTCAGCCGTGGAGGCACTGCGGCATGGAGCAATTGACTATTTATTAAAACCACTCAAACCGGAAGTCATTATCGAGCGCACAAAATCCATTCTTTCGCAGCAGCAAAGGGAAAAACGAAAACGCGAAATCATCCTTCAGATCGAAGCCCTTCAGGATGAATTGAAAAGAATGGAAAATGGAGAGATTACCGCGAGCACTCCGGATGAACGGATATTCATCGAAACAGACCGCTTCCTCAAACGCGGCCCAATCGTGCTGGATTTACACACGCGGCGAATCACAATCAACGAAGAAACTTTCAGCCTGCCCCCAACTTCCTTTGATTACCTGCTTGTTTTGGCGCGGCACGCCCCCAATGTTGTGGATTACCAGACCCTTGTCGCCGAGGCGCAGGGCTATCAGGCTGAGATGCGCGATGCACAGGAACTCACCAAGTGGCACATCCACCAGCTCAGGCAGGCGTTCGACAAAGATACACAAAATCCAAAATATTTGATCAATGTACGCGGGAAGGGATACCGTCTCGTGTCGGATTAGACAGACCACCCTCCCAGAGTTGATTCGCCCATTGGGCAGAACCCGCTTCCGGCTTCGCTGGAGGCGGATTTTTAATCCCCCAACTTTTCCCAACTCTTTCGGCCTTTTACCTATCGTTCCCAGGTGGGATTCCAGAGAAAATGGGAGCGATGAATACTCCAGCCTCCTCTCAGACGGACCAGGTATGCATTCTGGTTGTGGACGATCACCCCAATACAGCGGCTACGCTGGCGCGTGCGCTTGCCCAGCTTGGCCCTTCGGTAGATGTGGTTTCTGCTGCAAGTGGAAAGGAAGCCCTGGAAAAGGTAAAAAACAAGGGAGTGGATATTTTATTTACCGACATGATCATGCCGGAAATGACGGGCTTGGAATTGATCGAAAAGATGAAAAACCATTCTGCGGGAAGACCGGCTTATACCTATCTTGTCACAGCCTATGATGTGCCGGGCTTAAAGGTTACGGCACAGCGCTTGAAGGTCAATGAAGTGATCGTGAAGCCTGTGCGCCCGGAACGCATCTGCCAGATCGCATCCCAAGCCATGGAGGAAATGAACAATGTCAGCCAGCCTATCACCCAGCCGGTTACCAGCAAAAGAAAATTCAAGATTTTGATCGCGGATGACCGCCCGGATAATGTCACATTGCTGGTGCGTTATCTTGAATATGAAGGCTATGACCAGGTCAGCGCAAGAGACGGTGTGGAAACTCTGGAAAAAGTGCGTGATGAAATGCCGGATTTGGTTTTGTTGGATGTTAATATGCCGCTTAAAGATGGTTTTGCTGTTCTCAGTGAAATCCGCTCGGACCCAGCCATCAACCATATTCCCGTCATTATTCTTACAGCCGCACGCTTGGATCCTTCCGATGTGCAATCAGGCCTGAACCTTGGCGCAGATGATTATGTAACAAAGCCCTTTGAACGGCATGAATTAATGGCTCGCATCCGTACAAAACTGCGTGTGAAGGAAGCGGAGGATATCATCCGCCGCCGCAACCGTGAGTTAAATCTTTTACCCGAGATCGGCAAGGAATTAAGTGCACGCACAGATATTAAAGACCTTGCGAACATTCTGTTGAAACGCACCGTGGAAACGCTGGGAGCCATTCAGGGGAACATGATCATCCTTCAAAACGGGATCACCGCTCAACAAAATTACCAGGTCTCACTGTCTTCTGACGAAGAAGGCAGCCATAAACTGGAAATTTCCAAGGCTCTTATCGATCACATGAAGGCAGAGCCTCAGGGTCTGGTGGTCAATAATGCGCTAAACAATCCGCTCTGGCAAGCGGAGAACAATTCCTTTGTTGGCTCTGCAGTGATTGCGCCGTTACATGGGCGCCGCGAACTGCTGGGACTCATCATCCTCACTCATGAACAGGAATATTATTTCAACCTGGATCACTTGCTGCTTCTTCAAGCTATTGCCAGTCAGGCAGCAATCGCCATAGAAAATGCCCGCTTATATGCAGACGTTGCTCAGGAACAAAAAAGGCTCGCCGTCATTCTGCAACATGCCGCAGAAGCAATTTTATTATTTGACGAAAGCGGGAATCTCTGCCTCTTGAATCCCGCGGGCGAAAAACTATTTACAGATTTCAACACACACCTTAATGAACCGCTGCCAAGAGATGCCGGGTACGAAAACTTCATTACTCTCTTGGATGAAGCCCGCGTTTCACGGCACGCCAAATCCGGTGAAGTCCTTTGGCCTGACCAGCGTACGTTTGTAGCGTTGATCACTCCAATTGAAGTTGGAGGCCAGGTTGCAATTCTGCATGATGTGACCCACTTCAAAGACCTTGAAAAGGTTAAAAATGAATTTATCGCAACTGCGTCGCATGACTTAAAGAATCCCCTCACCACCATCTCGGGCTTCAGCAAATTACTTGAACAGGTTGGTCCGCTAAATCCGCAACAACACGAATTCGTAGGCTACATTCAGAACGCATCCAACACCATGAACGAGCTTGTGCAAAACATGTTATCGCTTGCTCAAATGGATTTGGATAGCCAGAAGAAATATATAACCGTGGATATGCAAAAACTGCTGGCGGAAATCGTCGCTGAATTTACTCCCCAGGCCGGCAAGAAGGAACAAAGCCTCAAATTTACGCCTCTTTCCACGCCCATGCCTGTTAACGGCGATCTGCTGCAGTTGCACCAGCTCTTACGAAATCTGCTCGGAAATGCCATTAAGTACACCCCTGCTGGCGGGGAGATCCAGCTTGAGACAAAAGTAGATGGAACTCAAATTTTGATCAACGTTAAGGACAATGGATTTGGAATTCCCGCGGCAGACCTGCCATTCATTTTTGATCGCTTCTATCGCGTGCGCAACAGCAAGGCAAGTAACGTAGAGGGAAACGGGCTCGGTCTCGCTATCGTCAAGTCCATCACAGAGCAGCATGGCGGACAAATCAATGTTGAAAGCGAACTTGATAAAGGCACTTGTTTCAGTATTTCATTACCCATTTTGGAAAATTAATTCAAACAGGAGAATATTATGAAGACAAAAACATTAAACACAATTGGTATTTTGATGGTTATTATGGCATTGTTCATTGGCGCGTGCGGTGCTTCAACACCGTTAACCCCGCCTGATAAAGTGAACGTCCAACTGAGTTGGTTCCACGGCGTGGAATATGCGGGTTTCTATTCAGCCTTGGAAAAAGGTTATTACGCAGAAGAGAATATCGAAGTGACCTTGAATCCAGGCGGCCCGGAAATCAACCCGATCGACGAAGTCCTTAATGGCAACGCACAGTTTGGGATCGTTTCCGGAGACAGCCTAATCATTGCCAGAACAAGCCAGCAAAATTTAGTGGCCGTTGCAACCATCTTTAGAAATAACCCATTAGCCATTACATCCCTGAGCAAAGACAATATTGTAAAACCCGGAGATTTAATTGGGAAAACCATTGGCACCTATTCAGCGGATCTAAGCGACTATTTTGACCTCCCATTCCAGGCTTTCATAAGCCGCACAGAACTGGATCGCGAATCCATGAAGTTCGTGGTGCTTGAAGATTTCCAGGGCGCAAATGACATTAAAGCAGGTCGCATGGATGCCATGAGCAGCATGTTCGCAACCGATCAATTGGTAATGACACGGCAAGCGGGTGATGAAATAAATCTTATCTACTATAAGGACTACGGAGTGGACCTGTACATCAACCCCATTGTTGTGACTGACGAGTACAGACAGAGCGACCCCGACCTTATTGCTCGATTCATCAAGGCCACTTTTAAAGGCTATCAATATGCCATCGAGAACCCGGAAGAAGTAGCTGGCTTCGCAGTTAAGTATGACCCGAGCCTGGATCTCTCCTACCAACAGGACGTTATGAAAGCCCAGATCCCCTTCATCGATACCGGCGACGCTCCCATTGGCTCGATGGATGAAAATGTATGGAAAACAACTCAGGAAATTTTGCTGGAGTTTGGTTTGATCTCCACACCCATTGACCTGAGCACGATCTATACAAATCAGTTCATTGCTCCGTAAGCAGAATCGCATTTGGAGAAAGTCATGAACAAAATACATTTCCGCATTTTTAGCACCCTGGCTGTAATGGCTTTTTTCATCCTGGATTTTGGCTTGATCCCGGCGCCAATTGACTTGAACCTGGTATTTACAAATAAATTCATCCCCTAATTTGGGATGTTGATCGGCCTTTTTGATACAGCCGCTGTAATCGGAGATTTTTTATGAACCAAAATCAATCCATTTCTCACAATCCTTCAAGGAAGCGCCGAACGCGCTTTGGCAGCCTATTTCAGAGTACCTCCCTTCGAAATCGCCTGCTGCTGGCATTTATTTTGCTGGCATTATTGCCTGTACTCATTACTGGTACAGCGGCTAGTATCATCAGCACACAAGGCTTGAAAAACGAGGTATTAAGTCAGTTGGATGCCATCGCGTCCCTGAAAGAAACAGAAATCAATACCTTGTTGGACGTGCTACAAACCAACCTTAACCTCATTTCGGAAGACCAGGTAACGCAGCAAAGCATCATTACGCTTTTACAGAACACCTCTGAAGAGGGCGTAAGCGACGCTCAGTTACGCAATGACCTGATCAATTTCAGCAAGAAAACAGGTTACTTTATCGAACTATTCATCATTAACAAAGACGGAAAAATCGTTCTCTCCACAGATCCCACCCAGGAGGAAAAGATCCAGGCAAATCAAGCTTTCTTTAGTCAAGGCTTGTTGGGTCAATACATCGCCCCGCCTACATATGAAGTGGCACTTGCCAATTATTCCATCGTTATTTCGGAGCCAATAAAAAGTAGAACGGGGACAACGATCGGAGTCCTTGCAGGACGTATTGACCTATCCACCCTGAATAAAATTATGCAGGAACGCGGCGGTCTGGGTGCAGCAGTGGAAACCTACCTGGTCAGCGCCAACTATGCGGCATTAACAACCTTGCAGCATGGCGAATTTACGCTGGGGGAATCCTATGTTCGCACACAAGGTGCCACCAATGCCATTCAAACAAAGACTGCGGGCTCAGACAGTTATGTGGATTATGCCGGTAATGCTACTTTTGGCTCTTACCGTTGGATCCCTGAATTGCAACTGGCAGTTATTGTCGAACATGATCAAGCAGAAGCGCTGCAGCCGTCCAGCAGAGTGTTACAAACCACAATTGCGTTGATCCTGGTGACAGTCCTGGCAGCCATCTTTGTAGCCTTCATTGTTACACGTGGTATCACCGCTCCAATCACCAAACTGGTAAACATCGCCGAGAATATCGCTCAGGGAAATCTTGAATTACAGGCTGAGGTTTCAGGTGATGAGATCGGCGTACTGGCCACTGCATTCAACACTATGTCCAATCGCTTGCGGGAACTAATCGGGACACTGGAACAACGCGTTGCAGACCGCACGAAAGCTTTGGAAACCTCCACAGAAGTCAGTCGCCGCCTTTCCACTATTTTGGACAGGAAAGAATTAGTAGCTGAAGTGGTAAACCAAGTAAGAAATGCCTTTGGTTATTACCACACCCAGATTTATTTCTACGATGAAGCTCGTGAAAACCTGGTAATGGCAGGCGGTACAGGAGAAGCCGGCAGAATCATGTTGGAACAATTCCACAAACTGGCAAAGGGACGCGGTTTGGTAGGGCGCGCTGCAGAAAATAATAAGACAATTCTGGTGACAGACACCACCAATAATCCGGAGTGGCTACCCAACCCACTGCTGCCTGAAACTAAATCCGAAGCAGTGATCCCGATCTCGATCGGCGATCTGGTATTGGGTGTGCTGGACGTTCAACATAACATCGTCGATGGTTTGAAACGCGAAGATATGGATGCACTACTTTCCATTGCCAATCAGGTAGCCATCGCCGCGCAAAATGCTCAATCATACACAGAAATTCAACGCAGCCAGGCCCTATTATCAGATGCGCTCAAGGCTGCCCGGCTTGGCAATTGGGAATACGACTTCGAAAACGACCTCTTTCACTTCAGCGATGAGTTCTACGCGATTTTCCGCACCAGTGCTGAAAAGGTGGGCGGGTACAAAATCTCCTCCGCCGATTACGCCAAGCATTTTGTTCATCCCGACGACGCACCGCTGGTTGGCACCGAGATCCAAAAGGTTCTGGATGCCAAAGATCGCCTTTTCACCACACACTTGGAACACCGCATCATATTCTCCGATGGCGAGGTCGGCTATATCGCTGTAAACATCAACGTGGAGCGCGACGGGAACGGAAAGATTCTCCGTTGGTACGGCGCAAATCAGGATATTACCGAACGCCGCCGCCTGGAAGAATTTAATCGTAAACGCGCTCAATATCAGGAAGCGATCAACTCCATCACCCAAAAGATCCAAAGCGCCACGACCATCGAAACAGCGCTTCAGGTCACTGCCCGGGAGTTGGGTCACGCGCTGGGAATGAAACCAACATTGGTGGCGCTCGATGCGAAGGATTTCACCGACCTAAGTTGATCATAAGCGAGCCAAACTAAAGGAAAATCTCATGTTTAATAGCATATTTAGAACAAAGGTGTCTCAACCAGTGCGCACCTCGCATTTGGGAAAATTCTGGAACCTGCTAACCGAGGCCAACGCCAGCATCACAGATTTTGGTGAACGTCGTTCAGCACGTCTGGCCGCGTCCTTCCTTCTCGTCATTGCAGCCTTCGATCTGATCGGTGGGTTTGCACGAGCTGCACGCATGGGTCTAATCGTCGGCTTTTCGGGACCTATTGGGATCTCACTCATTCCTCTTTTGTTAGCTTATGGGTTGGTGAAAACAAAATGGTACCGGGCAGGTATATTTATCTTTGCGCTCGGATTCAATTCCTTGGCCTATGTGAGCATGATTTTAGAGGGTAGGCAGGCAAATTTTGGCAACCTGATTTTTATCTATATCCCACTCGGCCTGATTCTTGTGAGCGCACTTGTTTCAGCCTGGGCAACTTTCCTCTTGTTGGGGTTAAATGTTTGCGCCTTATGGATAACCACATCATTTGTGATATCTTATCAGCCCGATGGGCTGGTTGTATTGATTGGCCTGATGTCAACCACCGGTTTGGTATTGATCGTTCTGTCAAATTTCCAAAAAAGTCTCGAACAATCCAGGTTGGATGAGTTAAAGCAAATCAACAAGGAGTTGGACAGCGCCAGGATTGATCTTGAACAGCGCGTCGCTGCCCGCACAAAAGACCTTGCAACGGTGGCTGAAGTAGGGACTGCCACAGCCACCATCCTGGAATCAAAACAACTATTGCAAGAAGTAGTAAACCTGACCAAGGAACGTTTCAACCTATATCACTCCCATATTTATCTGCTCGATGAAACAGGCGAGAACCTCGTGCTGACAGCAGGCGCCGGTGAGCCAGGGCGCATCATGGTCGCCAAGGGGCACTCGATCCCGATGGACCGTGAACAGTCTCTTGTCGCCCGCGCCGCCCGTGATCGCAAGGGTGTCACCGTGAACGATGTGACCCAGGCGCCGGATTTCCTGCCCAATCCCCTACTCCCCGAAACACGCTCCGAACTGGCTGTACCCATGATCGTCGGCAGCAGGGTGATCGGCGTGTTCGACATCCAATCCGAACAGATCGGGCGCTTCACCGATGCAGACGTCAACGTCCAGACCACGCTTGCCGCGCAACTGGCTGCATCCATTCAGAATGTGCGCACATATGAACAATCCAAAGCACAAGCGGAATTGGAATCGCTGGTGAATACCATCAGTCAAAAAATCCAACGCACTACGACAGTGGAAGATACCCTGCAAACTGCCATCCGTGAAATCGGTCTGGCACTTGGCGCGTCACGCGTCAGTGCCAACATTGGAGCAAGCATTCGTTATGACAGCGATGAAGCAAAAAACAATTAAGGAAGCCAACAGAGAAATTCCTGTTGAAAAAAAGGAACGAGGTCGCCATGAGTGAACAACCCAACTTAACAACCGCTTTAGAAGAAAGACAAAGGCAAATTGGCCTATGGGCGGCAGGTATCTTTGCGGCATTGAGCATTGTCATAGCAGGAATTTCAAGCTACGCAGTTGCCGTTGTCCAACAAGGCCGGTTTGAATTCGAGGATGCCGTTTTGGTGCCAGCTACGATTCTGTTCGTTGTTATCAGCCTGTTGAGCTACTCTTTAATAAGGCGCGGACGTTATCAACTTGGCATTGAACTGCTGTTCATCCTTATGATGGCCCTGCCGGGCGTCGCCACACTTGTACTCGACAACTTTGAAGTTATCGTCGCAGTATACATTGCGACTTTCGCCCCGATCATGTTTGCATGGGTTTTGCCGAAGACAGCTAAACGCCTCGCCGCTTTTGTGATTGCGTTTGTAATTTTATTCATCGTCAGCATCGAAATCTGGGACCCGGCCTTTCGCGGCACCGCTGATTTTGCGGTCGACATCGTCCCGGCTGTTGTTGTCATTGCTGCAGTGCTCTTGCTGGCATCATTAGGCCGCCTAGCATGGAAAAATATCTCTTATTCCATCAGCAATCGCCTGACCATTCTATTAATGCTGGTTACCATCCCGTTGCTGATTGGCGTTACCCTTTACATCAGTAACCGGGCAGGGAAAGAATTGGAAGCGCAAACCCTCCACAACTTGCAACAGAACAATCAATCACTTGGCACCAATGTTTCCACCTGGCTGGAATTGAATGTACGCTCCGTACAGGAAATGTCCATGCTGCCTGACATCACCAGCATGGATGCCAGCCGTCAGAAGCCTAACTTGCAAATTATAGCCAGCGCTCATCCAAATTTATTTTTGGTGCAAACCACTGATATTAATGGAAAAAATGTTGCTCGCAATGATAATGCCGAGCTTAATGATTACCATGACCGAGCATGGTTCCTGGAGGCGAAAGGAGGAGCGCCTGTTGCCTATGAAGTGCTTATTAGCCGCACAATCGGTAAGCCCGCTCTTAATATCGCTGCGCCAATTTACAATGGAGCCGGGAAATTCGTGGGCGTCGCGTCCATGGTCAGCGAGTTAAACGAAATCAGCAAGGAAGTTCTTAAAAACGAAGATAATCAGGGCATTACCTACATCGTTGATGCAAATAACCGGGTCGTGGCTCATCCTGACTCGACTTATACCGAAGGAGAATTGCGTGATCTAAGCAACTATCCGCCAGTTGCCGCTCTAAATGAGGGGAAAACCGGGCAAATCACCTTCACAGACGAGAACGGAATTGCCTGGATAGCCTATGTGGACAGATTGGAAAACGGCTGGGGAATCATCGCTCAACAAACCGAGGCTGAATTGCTTGCGCCTGTGCGCGAGTTCCAAACCACTGCAGCTTTAATGATCTTGGCAGGCTCGATCGCAATGTTTATTCTGGCTTGGTTTGCAATTAGACGCTCTCTCCAGCCGATTGGTGAACTCACAGCAACCGCCTCTGCCATCGCCACAGGCGATCTGAACCGCATGACAAATGTAAAAACTCAGGATGAGTTGGGTCTCTTAGCCTCCACATTCAACGACATGACTGCAAAATTACGCGAATCGTTTGCCACATTGGAAGCCCGCGTGGCAGAACGTACGCGAAACCTAGAGCTTGCTGCAGAGGTTGGACGCTCCGTTTCGCATGTTCGCGCCCTGGATGTCATGCTGACAGACGCGGCGGAACTCATCCGTCAGCAATTTGACCTTTATTATGTTCAGGTGTATTTGACAAACACCAACCAAACATATCTCAATCTCGAAGCAGGTACAGGAAATGTAGGCTCAGAGTTATTGGGACAGAATCACCGGCTGCCCCTGAATACTGGTTCCATTAATGGCCGTGCAGCTATTGAAAAAAAATCGGTGGTTATTTCCGATACAACAGCCAGTGGCACCTTCAAACCCAACCCACTATTGCCAAATACTCGTTCAGAAATGGCTGTGCCGTTGATGATTGGCGAAAAAGTAGTGGGAGTTCTGGATATGCAAAGCGAACAAAGCGGCTCATTAAGTGAGGATGCTCTGCCCGCCTTTGAAGCTCTGGCTGGTCAGCTGGCCATCGCTATTCAAAATGCCACCTTCCTGGCGGAGACGGAACAAGCCCGTGCCGAAGTGGCAGCGCAAGCCCAGAGACTATCCCGCACCAATTGGACTGAATACTTGGATGCCATCCACATGCCTGAAAAAACAGGTTTTGTGTTCGAACAAAATAAGATTTTGCCAATGGAACAGCCTGAGCAGACACAACCGAGTGAGAGCGCCCTGTCAGCTCCCATTGAAGTAACAGGGGAAGCACTTGGGAACTTGGTTGTGGAAATGGAAGGTCAATCACCGATTTCCAGAACCAGTGAATTGGTAAATACAGTGGCTCGCCAGGTAGCGCGGCAGATTGAAAACCTGCGCCTGCTGGATACTGCTGAACGCTACCGCGCTGAAGCGGAACAAGCCACACGTCGGACTACACGCGAAGGCTGGAAAACCTACGTAGACAATGCAGGTGACAACCTGGGTTACGTTTACGATTTGAAGGAGGTCCGCGCACACAATGGAGATCATACAAATGAAGATGCCGGTTTCGAACTGCCGCTCAAAGTTCGGGATGAACGAGTAGGCAAGCTCTCTGTGTTTGGACTGAAATCGGACGATCAGGAATCTATTGACCTGATCAATGATGTGGCTGAACGTCTTGGCACTCATATCGAGAGCCTTCGCCAGTTTGATCAAACCCAGTCTGCGCTGGCGCAGTCTGAAAAACTTTTTGAAGCCAGCAGTCAGCTCGCACAGGCAACTGACCTGCAAAAACTCGTAGGCACAGTGGTCGATTCCATTAACATCCCTGTAATTAACCGCGCCCTCCTGCTGACTTTCAACTACAACACAAACGGTGATCTGGACGGCATGGACGTTATCGGAAACTGGTGGAATGGGACTGGCCATGAGGCAACAGCGATTGGAACACATTACACCCCCGAGATCGTCCGACTTATGCCCATGTTCGTAAGCCCGGTGCCGATCTTCTTCAACGATTCATTCAACGATGAGCGGGTGGATGCAACTACCATGCAGCTGGTAAAAAGATTAAATCTGCGCGCAGTGGCAGTCCTGCCCCTGCATTCGGGCACACATCAGATCGGAATGTTAATGCTTGAATCAGAGGAGCCTTACAACTTTACGCAAAGCGAAATCCGCTTGTATACCGCACTTGCGCCGCAAATTGCCACAGTTCTGGAAAATCGTCGTCAATTTGCAAAGGCACAGCAACAGGCGGAACGTGAAAGTAAGTTGAATGTCATCAGTCAGAAAATTCAAAGCGCCACAACTGTGGAAGCGGTGCTCCAAATTGCCGCGCGCGAATTAGGGCATGCCCTGGGCGCTCCCATGACTGTCGCCCAATTAAGTATGAAAGACAAACAATAAGCGGCACAGTCTCAGGAGACATTGCTCATGCACCCCGATGAAAAATCACAAAAACGGGTTGAAAAACTCTTTGCAGATCTGAATCAGATTGCCAAAACCTCGATTGCGACAGGTGAGAACAAACCTGTCGCAACAGGATCAGCTTCACGCGTCAAGTATGAGGCGCTGGCGCCTTCATCTACAATCGATACTTCGGCAGCATCCCACGAGATGGACGCACTGCTTTTGCGCATCCGTGAGTTGGAAGCAAAGTTAAAGGAAAACGAAAAACTCGCCACCCCTGTCAATATTTATGAAAGCGAAGAACTTGGCTACGCGTTTCGCGATGACCATGTTATTCCTGTCCAAATGGTGGATTCTCCAATTGAGGATCCAGACAAGGTGATCCAGACTCCGCTGACAGCAAGCGGTGAAACGATCGGCGCATTGAAGATCAAGCCGCCCGCAGACCGCCCGTGGACAACCGACGAAGAGAATCTGGCAAACGCAGTTGCCCAACAAGTTTCGCTGCAGATTCAAAACCTGCGCCTGCTTGCCGCAACCGAGCGGGCACGCGCTGAAGCTCAAGCTGCCAACCGGCTGTTCACCCATCAAAGCTGGGAATCCTTTATGGACGGGATTCGTAACAGTGAACGCATTGGGTATGTTTATGACCAGGCCTCTGTTACTCCTTTTAAAGAATCGACTCCAAGCGAAGCGGATGTTCGGGAAACCATTAATGTACTTGACGAGCATGTTGGTAACCTCTTCCTCAAAGCAGACCCCGCCCGCCCATTGACCGATGAAGATAAAGCCATGATCTCTTCGGTCGCGCAACAGATCGCGCAACAGGTAGAGAACCTGCGCCTGCTAGCAGATGCCTCTCATGCGCGAGCCAATGCTGAAGAAGCCACCCGCCGCCTGACGCGCGAAAACTGGCAATCGTTTACCAGTCAAAGGGCTGACTCGCTGGGATATATCTACGACTCAATTCAAGTGACTCCTTTCGGAGAAACACGCGCTCCACTGGACATAACTTTTGAGCAGCCTTTGAAAGTCCGCGGCGAAGAGATTGGACAACTGAAAGTAGCTGGGTTGAAAGAAATCCCTCCCGGTGCATTGGAATTGGCAGACACCATCGCAGAACAGGTCAGCGCTCACATTGAAAACTTGCGCCTTTTTGAACTAAACGAAAAGCGCGCCCGTGAGTTGGAAACCGTGGCTGTTGTGAGTACCAAAGCCTCTACCGTGCTGGACCCTGACGAACTTCTGCAATCCGTGGTGGATTTGACAAAGGAACGCTTCAATCTTTATCACGTTCATATCTACCTTGCGGACGAATCATGGAATACGCTGCTGCTTGCTTCAGGAGCAGGTGAGATCGGCATGAAAATGACGGCAATCGGCCATGCCATTCAAATGGATACTCAGCGATCCCTCGTGGCGCGCGCTGCACGCGAACGCTCTGCCATCATTGCCAATGACATTACAACCGATCAAGATTTTCTTCCCAACCCGCTTCTTCCCAACACACGCGCAGAAATGGCCATTCCAATTATCGTGGGTGAAAAAGTTCTCGGTGTATTCGATGTGCAATCAGAACAGGCCGGCCGCTTCACACAAGAGGATGCCAGCACATACAACACTCTGGCAACCCAGGTGGGGATTGCGCTTCAAAACGCCCGCCTGTACAAGGAACAGTCGGCAACAGTGGCTCAATTGCGCGAGTTGGACCGCCTAAAATCATCCTTCCTTGCCAACATGTCTCATGAGTTGCGCACGCCGCTCAATTCCATCCTCGGCTTTGCGGATGTGATGCTCGAAGAATTGGACGGTCCGCTCACTCCCTACATGGACAACGATCTTCGACTCATTCAAAAGAACGGACAGCACCTTCTCCATCTCATTAATGACGTACTCGACATGGCAAAGATCGAATCTGGAAAGCTAAACCTCATTATCGAGAAATTCAACCTGCATGAGATCATGGAAGATGTCGCCAGCATTACATCTTCGCTTGCGCACGAAAAGGATATTTCCCTGCATATTGACGCGGACTCGGATCACGAAGTGGAGATCAACGCAGACCGAAACCGCCTGCGCCAGGTGATGATCAACCTCGTCAACAACGCCATGAAATTTACCGAGAAAGGCAAGATCTCAATCCGCATTGCCCGCGAAGACAGCAATATCCTCATCAGCGTAAAAGATACGGGCATTGGCATTCACCCCTCTCAACTCGAAGCCGTATTTCAAGAGTTCACGCAAGTGGACTCATCCACCACACGCAAAGTGGGCGGCACCGGCCTGGGTCTACCCATCAGCCGCCGTCTCATTGAAATGCACGGCGGGCGTCTCTGGGCTGAAAGCACCGGCGTTGAAGGCGAAGGCTCCACATTCTATGTTTTCCTGCCCATCGAAGCAAAAGTAGTTGACTCTGAACCTGTGATGAGGAAAAACTAGCATGGCAAAACCAATCCACCTGCAATGCGCCATCTGCGGCAAAGAGCAGTCGTACGAACCCTTCATCGCAGCAACCTGCAAACATTGCCAATCTCAATGGCTTGAAGCCCGCTACGATTATGAATCCTTCAAACGCGAAATCCTGAGCGGCATTCCAAACCGTCCAAACAATCTTTGGCGCTATCAGGATGTCCTGCCGCTAGACAATCCCTCTGCTTTAGATCTTTACCCCGCTGGCGGAACACCTCTCTGGCTTTCACAACGCTTCGCCCCTAACCTCGGGCATACCTCTGTTTACATCAAAGATGAACGCTACGGCCCGACATCCTCTTTCAAAGACAGGCAGGCCGCAGTCGCTGTTGCCGCCATGAATGAGAATGGAATCCGCGAAGCCGTGATCGCATCCACGGGAAATGCAGCTGTTGCCTACGCCGCCGCCTGCGCGCGCGCGGGCATCAAACTCTGGGTCTTCATGACCAGCCTAGTACCACAGGAAAAATTGCGCGAGGCGGCCCTCTTCGGCGCGGAAGTGATCCGCGTCAGCGGCAACTATGACCAAACCAAACAGATAGCCAGTCAATTTGCACAGCGTAAAAACCTGCTTTTGGACCGCGGCGCAAGTTCCGTCCCTGCCCGCGAATCAATGAAAACCATTGCCTATGAGATCGTCGAACAAATGGGCTGGCGCGCACCGGACTGGTATATCCAGGCTGTCAGCGGCGGGCTTGGTCCGCTGGGTGTCTATCAAGGCTTTAAGGAATTATTTGAAATGGGGCTCATCAACAAAGTCCCCAAACTCGCCGTCATTCAAGCAGAAGGATGCTCGCCAATGGTGCAAGCTTTCAATGCCGGCAAGGATGTTGCCGAACCTGTCATTCCCGATACGCGCATCATCATCCTTTCCACGGGTGACCCGGGTAAATCCTACACCTATTTATGGAACCTCACCCAGCAATATGGCGGCGTGATGGAATCCGTGACAGACCTCGAAGCATATTCTGCCATGCGCGCGCTTGCCAAGAGCGAAGGTATGGCCGTTGAACCGGCAACAGCCGTCGCCTTTGCAGGATTCGAGAAATTATCCAAAACCGGAAAGATCGGCGCAAACGAAAGAGTCGTTATCAACTGCACAGGCCACACCTTCCCCGTGGAAAAACACGTGCTCGGCGACCAATGGGCAGTGGATGTTCATCTCAGCAAAGATCAATCCGCTGCGCCGCGTGAAGGCTTGCAAGCCGCCCTTGAAAATCTGGATGAAAAGACCACCTCTGTATTATTGATAGACGACAATGATGATGATGCTCTTCTGATCCGAAGGCTTTTGGAAGGCAGGAAAAATTACCGCATGTACCACGCCAAAGATGGCTGGGAGGGCCTTGCAATGGCGCGCCAGAAATTGCCTGACTTGATCGTCAGCGACCTGACCATGCCCGGCATTGACGGTTTCGGTCTGGTTGAAGAATTAAAATTGGATCCGCGCACAAAGGAAATTCCCGTGGTCGTTGTCAGCGCAAAGGATATTACTGTAGAAGAACGCAACCGCCTCAACGGAAATATTGAGGCGTTATATCAAAAGGGCTCACTGCCCACTCGAAAATTTGTGGATCAGGTCATCCACGTTATTGAAGACAAGAATGAAACAAAAAGTGGATCTTAAGGAGAAGTGACCATGGGAAGTAACGTTTTATATATTGAAGATAACCCGGATAACATGATGCTTGTCAAACGCGCGCTTGAATCGCGCGGATATACATTACTTGAAGCGCCAAACGGTTTGACCGGTGTTGCCTCCGCCGAACAGCGGGAAGTGGATTTAATCCTGCTGGATATCAATCTGCCGGATATTGACGGCTATGAAGTTGCTCGCCGGATTCGCGCCAGCGGGAAAACCGCCCTGGCATATGTACCCATCATTGCCATCACTGCGAATGCCCTAAAGGGAGATGCTGAAAAAGCGCTTTCTGCCGGTTGCGACGTGTATATGTCCAAGCCCATCAATATCCGCGAACTGTGGGCGCGTGTCGAAGCTTATGTGCCAGCCCCCAACCCAAAGTTCAGCTAGCTGAAAGATTATTCTTGAAATAATTTACCGATTGGCTTATTTAATTTAAAGCAAAAACAGGATGACTTGATCATCCTGTTTTTGCTTCTGGGTATCAACTAAACTCAATCACTGTCGGTCTCATCCCCAGCTCATCGATCAATCGGTTCAATTCGTCATCACTCAACCTACGCCCTTTGCCTGCGTAGGCGGTGAGCATGGCTTCGTTCATGTTCGTGCCAAAGGAGCGGCCATCAAACCGCGGTGTGGTGGTAATGACCTGTTTCACGCCGCGCTCTTTGAGCAGGGCAATATTGTCTTCAGTGGTCGTGTTTGTAACAATGGTCTTGCCGGAAAGGTCTTTTGGCATGTATTTCCGCATGAAGAGAAAATCGCCTGCAATCAAATCTGACTCAGTGAAGTATTTTGTATACTTTGGCTCGTGCTCTGCGCCGTCGCTGCCGTAGAAGATCATGCTCATCGGGAAGTGACTCACGATTGGCAGCATGGCCCTCGCGACTCGTTTGAAGGCAGGGATTCCATAAATGGGGAGCGGGACTCCCAAAGCAACCATCAAATCCCCAAACACGGTTCTTTCACTGACCTCAGCAACTGCTTCTGCCAATCCAAGCCGGTCAATAGCTACGGGGACGAATGCCTGTTTGAAATGAACATTTCCAAGCTGAGGATTTGCCAACTGAAACACGCGACGCTCCAGGGTGTGTTTGAGTCCGCGTCCGTCACAGAGTGGAGTCTGCTTGACGCCAGAGACAAGCTTGAGCGCGGCATGAAGCGGATATTCTCTTTCATCCAAACGGAGATAAAGATCGATGCCGCCAACGCCAAAGGCATCCACTTTGCCATCCAAATCCAGATACATTTGGCGGGCTTTTTCAATATCCCCATCTGTGCCGATGCGCTCAACAAGAATCTCCTGCCCGTTGAGGTTGACTGTTACGCTTTTATCGCGTTTTGAACTTCCGAGGCTGACACTGACTGCACGTTTCATTTATTCACTCACAAATGGATTATGTTTTTTTTCGTATCCTACCGTCGTTTCAGGACCATGACCAGAGAGCAGGCGGGTTTCATCGGGCATTGTGTAAATTTGTTCACGGATGCTTTTTTCGAGAGTGTCAAAATTACCTCCGGGCAAATCGGTACGGCCAACACTGCCATTGAAAATCACATCACCACAGAAGCAAATG
>JACZJB010000084.1 GCA_014860805.1 Anaerolineales bacterium | reverse complement strand
ATCCACAGCTTTGGGTGAGGATTTACCTTTGTTTTCCACAGGTTTGAACGAGTTTTACACACAGTATCAGCAAGGTTATCCACAGAAGATACGCAGTTATACACAGATATAGCCCAGGTATCTCTCCAAAACGAGGATTTATCCACAGGTTGGCAGGCGAATACCCGCATTTTTCCACAGGAATTTGGCAGTTTCTTGCTAAAAACCGAGATTTTGACCGAAGTTATCCACAGAATCCACATACTTATCCACAGGTATAACCCATCTTTTTCCACAAAATCGGAGGAACAATGGAAATCAAATTCGGAAATCGCACGATTGGCTTAAATCACCCGACTTATTTCATCGCGGACATTGCTGCCAACCATGACGGCGACATGGAACGCGCAAAACTGCTTATCCGCCTCGCAAAGGAAGCCGGCGCGGATGCAGCCAAGTTCCAGAATTTTGATGCTCCGAAGATCGTCTCAGACTATGGCTTTAAAGCTATGAGCGGCGGGCAGGTTTCGCACCAGGCTTCATGGAAGAAATCTGTATTTGAGGTGTATAAAGGCGCTTCCATTCCTTTTGAATGGTCAATGACACTTGTGGAGGAATGCCAGAAAGTTGGAATCGATTATTTTTCCTCTCCATACGATTTCGAGGCGATTGATTTTCTTGACCAATATGTAGAAGTGTATAAGGCAGGTTCGGGCGAAATTGACTGGATCGAAGCGCTGGAACGCATGGCATCCAAAGGTAAGCCATTCTTCGTTGCCACCGGTGCTTCGGATATTGGCGATGTGCAGCGTGCCGTCCATGCGATCCTGAAACTTAACAAGCAATTGGTTTTAATGCAGTGCAATACAAATTACACTGCCAGCCCAAATAACTACGACCATTTGCATTTGAACGTCTTAAAAACCTATGCTGCGATGTTTCCGGATGTGATTTTGGGCTTGTCCGATCACACTCATTCTGTTGCTCCGGTCCTCGGCGCGGTCACTTTGGGAGCGCGCGTGATCGAACGTCATTTTACCGACAGCAATGACCGCGAAGGTCCCGACCACAAGTTTGCGATGAACCCTGAAAACTGGGCGAAGATGGTCGAAGAGACCCGCCTGCTCGAACGCTCGCTCGGCAGTTCCGATAAATTCATCGCCGACAACGAGCAGGAGACAAAAGTTGTGCAACGTCGCTGCCTGCGCGCCGCGCGTGATATCAAGGCTGGTGAAACCTTCACCCGTGACATGATCGATGTGCTTCGTCCCGCTACTCCTGGCGCGATCAAGCCATATGAGATTGAAAACGTTATTGGCGCCAAGTCTCTTATAGATATGCCAAAAGGCAAAGAACTGCGCTGGACGGATTTGGGTGTGTAAATTTAGCTGTCATTGCGAGGCAACGCCCTTTCGCATGGCACTTGCGCCGCACGCGGTGCGGTGAGCAATCCCTACCGCATTTGAAATTGCATCGTCGCAATGACGAATTGTGTACATGAAACTCATTTATTTTTCCCTCGGTTATTCCACTCACGACTACCGCTTCCTCAAAGCTGCATCAGATGGCGGGCATGAAGTATTCTTTGTCCAACTTGAAGGCAATAAGAGACAAGTGGAAAGCCGCTCGGTGCCTGAAAATGTAAATCAGGTCATTTGGAAGGGCGGACGAGAAGCATTTACATGGAGCAAACTCCCTGCGTTGGTGATGGATTTCAAACGCCTCCTGCGAGACCTCAAGCCTGACCTGGTTCATGCGGGACCCATCCAAACCTGTGCTTTTATCGCTGTTCTCGCTGGCGCGAGCCCCATCCTCACCATGTCTTGGGGCTTCGATCTGATGGATGATGTCCACAAAGGGCGGATGTGGGAATTCGCCACTCGATACACATTAAAACGCTCAACGTTCTTTACCAGCGATGCGAATGTCACCAAAGACAAAGCCGTAGCATATGGCATGAACCCAGAGAAAACCATCGTTTTCCCTTGGGGTGTGGACTTGGAGCATTTCAAGCCCGCTTCACAGTCTTCCAATTCCTCAACCTTCACCCTCTTTTGCAACCGCTCCTGGGAAACCCGCTACGGTGTGGACGTGCTGGCGCGGGCATTCGTCAAAGTGGCACAGCAAAAAGATAACGTGGATCTGATTCTGCTCAGCGGCGGTTCGCAGGGTGCAAAACTTCGCCAGATATTTCAAAGCGGCAGCGTACTGGACCCAGTCACTTTCGGTGGGCAGATCTCACAAACCGATCTGCCGCGCTGGTATCATATGGCGGATCTGTATATCTCACCTTCACATGTAGACGGTTCGTCCGTGTCGCTGATGGAGGCGTTGGCATGCGGGCTGCCTTGTCTGGTTTCGGACATTCCTGCAAACAAGGAATGGGTTGTAGAAAATGAAAACGGCTGGTTGTTCCGCGATGGGGATTCGGATCATCTGGCAGAGAAGATTCTCGCTGCGATGGATCAGCGTGAGAAACTGCCTGAGATTGGAAAAGCCAGTCGCAGGTCCGCAGAGAAGCGCGCGGATTGGAAAAAGAATGCTGCAGCGTTGATGAATGTCTATCGAAGTCTTGGAGAAAAAGATGCTAACTAAAACACAACTCATTGATGGATTTGGTCAAATTGGAATTAAGAACGGCGATACGATCATTGTGCATACATCGTATAAATCGCTGGGCGGCGTGGAGGGCGGCGCGGATACAGTCATCGATGCGTTCATCGAATTGGCGGGGCAGGATGGGACGGTGATGTTCCCCGCCTTCAATTTTCAATCGTGGACGGAGAACCATTACTTCGACGTATTGGAGACTCCGTCGAAGATGGGCGCGATCACCGAACAGGCGCGCCTCCGGCCTAACGCCAAGCGGACTCCGCACCCGATCTATAGCTTCTCTGTAATTGGCGCCCGCGCTGATGAATTTTCCAAAGCGGAAGATGTGGAAGCCTATGGGCCGAACTCGGCGTTCGCATTGTTCCATAAAATTAACGGAACCATCGTAAGCATTGGGTTGGATTTCAACAGCACGTTTTCAATGCACCACTATATTGAATATAACGTGGGCTGCGATTATCGCCGCATCAAGGAATTTTCAGGGATCTACGTTGGGTATGACCGTGTGCCAAAAATAAAAATGCATTCGATGTTCGTTCGCAAGGATGATACGGTCAAGACCTATATCAACCCAGGCATGGACGAACTGCTCGCGGCTGGCGTCATCAAGGAGGTTCAGGTCGGCGCGGCAAAGGTCCATTATGCGACAGCAAACGATTTTTACGATAATATGTCCGTGATCGTGCGCGAACACCCCGAGAAACTGCATTACATCGAAGAGCCGAAGTACAGGAAATTTTAAATATTTTGTAGAGGCGACTCGCGAGTCGGCCTTACGTGTGATACATATGAAACCCTACACCTCCCTCAAATCCATTCTCGCGGAATTCTTCCCTCTGCACCGCACCCTCGCCTCCGACGATCACGACAAGACGTTGGAAATCGTCGGCTCGTATATGCCTGATTCATCCAACTACGCCATTGAAACCTACGCGCCGCTGACTCCCGTCTGGACGTGGAAAGTGCCTGAGCGATACGTTGTCCATGAGGCGTATCTCGAAACGGAAGATGGCGAACGCATCGTGGACTTCAAAGACAATCCGCTTCACATTGTTTCGTATTCGTTGCCCACTGATAAAGTTCTGAGCTTTGGAGAACTCCAGCCACATTTGTATTTCAACGAGAAACGTCCGCACACCGTGCCGTGGGTTTTCAAATACTACGAACGTGACTGGGGATTCTGTCTGCCGAAGAATACCTTCGATAAACTTCCTCGTGATAAAAAATATCATGCAGTCATCAACTGTGAATTCGTCACCGATCCCAAACAGGGATTCAAAGTTGCCACTGCGGTTGTCCATCCCCCGGGCGGACCCAATCCCGAAGCGGGCGAGTTCCTTGTGCAGGCGCATACCTGTCACCCCATGCAAGCCAATGACGATGGCGCGGGCGTGGTCAGCACCATCGAGTTGGCGCGGCGACTCGCGGAGAATCCGCTTCCCGCTGGGTCGATGAGCGTCCGCTTTTGGTTTGGACCCGAGACCATCGGCACGATCGCCTGGCTCGCGCATAACGAGTCGCTTATCCCGAACCTGCGCGGCGGAATCTTCATGGAGATGACGGGCAATCAAAATCAAATTGCATGGCATCACACGCGCCAACACGATCATCTGCTCGACCGCATCACGGATTACGTTCTGCGCGATACGCCTCACGAGTCCCGTGATTTCGCCGCCGCTCCCGCCAACGATGAACGCGTCATCAACGGACCTGGCGTCAACGTGCCGTGCATCTCGCTCAACCGTTTTCCCTACGACGAGTATCACACCACCGACGACAATCTCGACATCATGCACGAAGACATGCTCGTCGGTGCGGCGCAAACTGCTGAAGAAATCATCCGCATCTACGCCAGCAATTACATTCCCAAGCGCACCTTTCGCGGTCCCGTGTTTCTCAGCGGTCACGGTCTTTGGGTCGATTGGCGCGATAACTGGGCACTCAACCGTGCCATCGAAAAGATCATGATGCGCTTCGAAGGTCAGCACACCATCTTCGACATCGCCGAGCAGGTCGGTCTCGATTATCAAACTGTTTACGAGTATGTCGAAAAATTTAGAGCAAAGGGATTTGTGACTCCTCAGCCGATTCCCTCCGAAGGGCAGACTCAATGACTGAAAAAGTAGTAGCCATCATTCAGGGACGCATGTCCTCATCGCGTTTGCCTGGCAAGATCCTCGCAGACATCGCGGGTCAACCCATGTTACAACGCGTCTTCATTCGGACCTCGCGATCTGCTTCTATCTCCCAAACCTTATTCGCCACGACGACCGATCCCTCCGACGACCCTGTCGCCGAATACTGCGACTACAGCGGAATCCCATTCACGCGTGGCAGTCTCTACGATGTGCTTGACCGTTATTATCAAACAGCCAAACAGGCGAAGGCGGATTACGTTGTCCGCATCACGGCGGATTGTCCCGTCATTGACCCCGAGCTAATTGATAATGTAGTTAATACCCTGCTCGAAGATGAATACGACTTTGTCTGCAATCGTCTCCCTCCGCCGTGGAGTCGCACCTACCCCATTGGCTTGGATGTGGAAGCCTGTTCGTTTAAAGTGTTGGAGCAAGCTTGGAAAAAAGCCAAAGAACCACAACACCGTGAACACGCCATGCCCTACTTCTACGAAGGCGTCGAACTGACTCGTCAAAGCCGAACTCTTGAAACAGGAATTTCCCCTCGCGGATATAATATCGCCTTGCTCCATCACACCACCGACTTCGGCGACTACCGCTGGACAGTGGACACCCCCGAAGACTTGGAGTTCATGCGACAGGTCTACAGTCACTTTGATGGACGAGATGACTTCACCTGGAAAGAAGTGCTGGACTTGGTTCACGACAATCCTGAGTTGCTGAAGATCAATTCAAGTGTGCAGCATAAAACATTGAAGGATGTTGATGACCGTGCCTTAAAATGATGTCGTTGCGAGGGCTGGTGGTTAAGTAGCGCTGAAAGCGCGTATCGATGAACCCAGCCCGAAGCAATCTCCTCATTATCAGGGGATTGCTTCGTCGCCGCTTTGCGGCTCCTCGCAACGACATATTTGTTATAGAAATTATGCCTTTAATTACTCTCTTCTCCGCCCCCAAACCCTTCACCGACCCTCACATCGCGATAATCCAACGCAATGCGATCAAATCATGGACTCTGCTCCATGATGTCGAGGTCATATTGCTCGGCGAAGAGATGGGACTCGCTGAAGTTGCAAAAGAACTCGGTGTGAGGCACATCCCCACCGTGGTGCGGAATGAAGCAGGTGTGCCGCTGATCTCGTCCATGTTTAAATTGGCACGGGAAAATTCAAATAGTGAATTACTTTGCATCATCAACGCGGATATGATTCTCTTGCCTGATTTTGTCGAAGCGGCAAAACAAGCTGTTAAGCTCAAAGATAAATTTGTTTTGCTGAGTCAACGTTGGGATTATGACATCACGAAGCCAATCAACTTTGCCGAAGGGTGGGAGTCTCAGTTGAGAGAAAGCGTCAGAAAACAGAATCAGCTTCACCGTCCCGCAGGAAGCGATTTTTTTCTGTTCCCAACATCCTGTTATGAAGATGTTCCCGACTTTACGATCGGTCGCGCGGGCTGGGATAATTGGATGATCTACAAGGCGCGGGTGGAAGGCTGGGCTGTGATTGACTGCACGCCATCCATCATGATCGCGCATCAGAATCACGATTACTCTCATTTGCCCGATGGCAAGCCGCACTATGAACACCCTGAAACCAACGAAAACATCCGTCTCGCGGGCGGAGATGCCAACATCCGCTACACAATTTTGGATGCGACGTATCAACTCGTGGATGGTAAACTTATCCGCCCGAAGATGACATCCTTGCGTTTCACACGCAAGTTTGAATTATTCCTGCGCGCCATTTTCTTTTTTTTGCCTGAGAAGATGGTTGAAAACCTTGCGAGACCGAAGAGATGGAAAAAGAGAATTGATAAATTATTTAATGGATAGATGGGAGTTAGGGCTGATGAATTACATGGCAAAAAAAAATCTTTGGAATACTTTTTCAGTTAATTACCTTATTCCTGCCATTATTGCGACAGGGATAGCTATTGCTCTGTTTGGAAATATCTTCTTGATAGCAAGTAAAAAAGTAGATACATTTGAATCTTTTAATTCCCTTTCTCGTGGATTAGATGATTATTATGATTTCAAAACAGCATGGAAGCCCCGGTTATTCTCAAATGCACTCGCTGCAAAATTTGTTGACCTGAGTGGATGGATTCTTAAACAGACAGACTTTCCGTCGGGAAAGCAAATGGATTTTGTCGTTAGTTTTTGGACATCCAGTTGGTATGTTTTGACGTGTGTTCTGTTGATCTGTTTTTTAAAGAATCGATCGCTGTTTTATATATTTGGTTTGTATGCATGTGTTTCATTTGGATATTTGTTTTTGTCGGGTATTTATCAGGCTCCGCGTGTATATCCTTGGGATTTACCAGCCCTTTTCTTTTTTACTGCATTCGTGCTTCTGTTTATAAAAGGAAAGTATTGGTGGCTTTTCTTCTTAATACCTATTTCGATTGGTTTTAAAGAAACCGGAATGATATTTTGTCTTGTTTTCTTATTTTTTGATTTGCCATGGAGACAGCGACTTGCATTACTGGCTGGAGTGCTAGTGCTCTCAATAGGTGTTAAAGTCTTTATTGATTGGTATACGAATTCTTTGTTGTTTTTTACAATGAAAACTCAATTGGAAACAGGAAGTGAGTATTACTTTAGAAGCAACTTGCGAGTTTTTAAAAACTTAATTCCATATTTTATTAACTCCGGCACATTGATTGTGTTGTTTTTGTTGCCAAATGCAGATCGAAAAATTTTCTATTTGAAATTGATTTCCATTCCTTTTATTTTTGGTATCTTTTTGTTTGGAATCGCAGATGAATTTCGTGTTTGGTTTGAATTAATACCTTTTTCACTATATAGTTTGGACTTCGTTATCAACGGTGATCCGATAAAAGTGAATTTGAAATATTGACCACTTAAAATATCATAGTAATACTAAAGGAAAACATGCGTAAAGGTCAAAACCCTGCCAAGTTCGTCAAAGATGTAGTCCGCCCCGAGCGGATCACCGCCGCGCTACTCAACTACATCCCCTTCCTGAGCGGATTCTATGCCGAGACTCTCGATGTGTTGAAGGTTAGTTTGGAATCCATGCGCAAGGACGCGGGTCTGCCATTCGACTTGATGGTTTTCGATAATGGCTCCTGCGCCGAAGTACGTGACTTCCTCGTGAAAGAAAAGGAAGAAGGACGAATCCAATATTTGATTCTCTCGGAAAAGAACATGGGCAAGGGCGGCGCATGGAATGTGATGCTGGCGGGCGCGCCGGGCGAGATCATCGCCTACACCGATGCAGACGTTTTATTTTCCCCGAAGTGGCTCTCGCGTTCTGTGGAAATCCTCGAAACCTTCCCGAATATCGGCATGGTGACCGCGCGTCCCTTCCGTACACCGCCTGAGTTTTACGAATCGACCTTGAAGTGGGCAAAAGAGAATGCTCAACTTGAAGATGGTCAGTTCATTCCGTGGGAAACTTTCCTTGAATTCAATCTCTCGCTCGGACAAACCGAAGAAGAGAATAAAAAAGTGTATGCGGAGACGAAAGACTGGCGTATTCAATACAAAGGCGTGACCGCGATGGCGGGCGCAAGCCATTGGCAGTTTACGGCGTACAAATCCACGCTGGGACAATTCCTGCCTTTCGACATGGACAAACCCATGGGACAAGTCCGCCAATTGGACAAGCGCATGAACGATGCAGGCTTGCTGCGTCTGATGGTCTCTGACCCACTGGCAATGAATATGTCCAACACGTTGGGATATTTGCGCGGGGAGTTGAAGGAAGTTGGGAGGAAGAAACCTATCTCGTTTGGGAAGCGAGTGTTGGAAGTTGGATTTATCAAGAAAATCTTGCTTGCTATTTATAATAAAATTTTTTCCTGGTACTACTCATAGATTATTAACCGACAAGAGCGCAAAGTTCACAAAGAAAAAACTTAGTGTTCTTGGCGTGCTTCGCGGTTCAAAGTTTTTATGCCCAAACGTATCTTCATCTCCGCCGACCACGGCATGGCAATCATCTACTTCCTGCAAAGCGACGTCGTCCCGACTCTGCTCGCCGCGGGTGTTGAAGTCGTTGTCCTCACCGACGACGACACCAAGGAAAAGATCGCCTCACGTTTCGGTTCTGCTGAGCAGGGCCGAAGCACGCAGCGCGGACTCACCTTCGAAGGTCTGCGCCTCAAACAGGCCAACGACTACGCAAAAAAAGTACAGCCGCGCCTGCAATGGCTGCTCGCCTACCTGCGCCGCGTCGGCGGCTCGCGCCGCATCAACACCGAAGCCATGGACAGCCACATCTGGGAAGTCTGGGCGGAGAACGGCTGGAAATTCCGTTTGGGCATTTGGATTCCCTCCGCGTTGCTGATTCTTCTCCTGCGAAATTTTTCCTTCGCCCGCAAACTTTTGGTGCGGATGCAGAACCGCTTCACGCCTACCCCCGGGCTGTATACTGACCTCTTTGAGAAGTATCAACCCGACATGGTCATCGCCTCAACTCCAGGCTGGCGCATGGACCGTTACCTCCTGCGTGAATCTGCCAAGCGCGGAATCCCGAATATGACCGTCATCGTCGGCTGGGACAATTCCTCGTCGTACAACGTTTCAGGTGCAAATGTGCAGTGGGCGACCTGCTGGTCTCAGTTGCAAAAAGAGGAACTTGTCAAAGGTTCAGACTGGAATCCCGAACATGTGCATGTGGGTGGCATCCCCT
>JACZJB010000083.1 GCA_014860805.1 Anaerolineales bacterium | reverse complement strand
GTTCGCACCATTCCTTTTCCTCCTCTTTGGATTGGGGCCGCAGAACCTGAAAACCTGGTATTGAATTTTCATTTGTGTCGCGTGTGACGGTGGCGCCGATGGAGCGCAATAGGTTTTCATCCACCGCTCCATTCGCAAGAACATGGATTTGCACTTGAAAGAATTTTTTCCATGGAGAGAGCTGTCGCTTGATATGGGCGTCTGCCCATGCGAGGTGGGCCGAAAAGGTATTCTCCTTCTGATGGATGTCTTTCCCTGCGTGCGCATCGGCAGCAAGGATGTCTGCGATCATTTTTTTTGCGTCCAGCAGCATTTCTTTTTCTCCTTCATGAAGAATTGACGGCTGGATCGTGATGTTCAACATGGTTGTATTTTGTGTATTTGAAAGAGCGCGCCAAACCTGTTCGTTTGCGCGTTGGCTAGTTTGCCATATTCCTGAAAAATATTGGTACTTTTCCATGGGCGGGATAAAGACCATGGCGCGTTGGATGGATGCCACTTGTGGATTCTTCGCAAAAAGTTCCCTGCCAAAAAGGCGATCATAATCGGCTTTTTCTTCGGCAGGCTGGGTAATGAAATCATGGGGAAAGATGGAAAAAATTTCCCGCGCATAATCCTTGGCTGCCTGTTGAGCTTGCGCTTTTTCGGGAGCGGTTGACTTGCCGAGCAAGGCCATTTGTAGACCTTCATTCGGCAGATTGATTCCGCGCAAGGTTAAAGTGCGATCTGCAGGTTGTTCATTAGATAAGTAGGCACCTTCACTCAGCGCCTGAGACTCGATAAAAAGCCGATAACGATCTAAGGCTTCATCAAGGAGAGCGCCTGCATTAAAACCCCACCGCATGGCCATCCATTCGTCTGCCGGGCGGTGAAAGACCTGAAAAGCAAACGTTGTCTGCCAACCCTCCTGCGTTTGAACTGTTTCAAGATACGGCGTGTTCATTTTCTCGGCTTTAATAAATTTAGCAGGGTGTTTGTCAGATCTTCGATCTTGTCATTGTTTGTTGTGCGCGGATGAGTATTATTCATATTTTTAGTAGATGGCTGGGTTGTCTCGGGTCTATCTTCCCTTACAGCGGAAAGTAGGTCGCCGATGGCGCTCTTTATTTCTGCGGAGTTTCGTGAATACCCGGAATGTTCCAAAGCCTGGCTGATGGCATCCACTGCTTTGACGACAAGTTCGTGCCTTCGCTGGGATTGCTGCCTTAATTCATCGAGTTGAATGTCCCGTTTCTGAGTTTCGTGCAATATTTCGCTTCGCAGAGCCGTTTGTTCCGCTGCGGCCTTGGCGCTGATTGCATCCATGGCTACTTTATGCTCTGCTTTCAATTTTTCAATTTCTTTTTGACGGTCCAATTGCTGTTTATTAATTTGATCTTGTTGCTGTTGGATCAAGTCGTTGCGCCGTATATTGATATAGTCCATGTCTCCCGTGAACTCCTTCAATTCAATGCCTGTAATCGCAATTGCTCTTGAAAGCGGAAAGCGGTCTGCGTGTCTTTGAGTGAAGAAGGAGAGAATTTTGCTTGTACCGTTTGCTTCAGGGGCATCGGCTATATCATTGTGGTTGTGTGTGCGGATATACTGCGCCACATCTGTTTGGAGGTGCTCAATCAAGGTCTCAATAGGTTTGTCGATACGAAGGGCGGTAATCGGTTCTGTGACGCGGTAGCGTACCATGACGGTGAGAGTGAGTTTCTCCCCATCCAATGCCATTTCGGAAATGGGTGCCGTCACATCAAAGCGCTCATGCTTGTCTACATATTGTAATTTATACAGCCCAGGCGGAACTTCGTGCAATCCTCCTGCCAAATTACGTGTGGTGCCATCAGGGTAGATCACGACACCATAAGCATTCGAAGGTAAAGGCAGGTAAAACGCATTCGCACCCAGTGCTCTTAAAGGCCACCACTCGCCTGCGTACAGATTTTCTCCAGCAACAAAGATTTTTCTATTGTCAAACTTGATCGTCGGAGAACCCTGATTGCGGCCTTCTCTTTCGATGTTCCTCAAAATGAGGGTACGTAGAAATCGAATCATATTCCCTCCGTGCTGTGATGAAGGTATAGATACAAGGACTTTGGTACTATTTGTTTTTCAAATTGTAGTGTACAACTTAATTGAATCTTACGCAAGACAAAAGGTGATTTGTATACATCTAGACAAATCTTGTTATTTTTCAGGGAGTAAAACCCAACTGGAATCTACGATTGTTTGTTTATATTTTTTCACTTCATTGATAAACCAGCCCAATTTTGAATACTCTTTGCCGTTTGTACATCCATCAATAATTGTAAAAGCAAGAAACAAATCCCAGTCTTTGATCACAGCAAGCATGTTTTCAAAAACTTCCTTGTCGTATTTTCCCGTTTGGGTATATTCCTTCCATAACTTGTAGTTTTCGTCATGGTATTGGAGAATATTTAAAAGATCAGAATCATCGGTAAACTGGCTGGCATATTCTCTTGCCAGTGTGGCATGATTGCGGGGGTGAAGGGTGGGGGAGTATTTTTCCGCCTCCGCCTTGAAAGAATCATGCACATGGATCATGAATTTAAGTTTCCAGTAATCCTCTTCCCCAATGCCCCTTCCCCGTAGTGCTTCGAGATTGGCTTCCAGGTCTACAATGTGGAATTTGACCTTGCCTTCCGGGTGGCCGGAGCGAGGTTCGCCATACTCAATATTTCTTTGATAACGAGGGTCGGCTTTGATTTTCTCAATAATGTCTTTCATACCACCTCATTGTACCTATTTTCACCCGTTTTTTTAGGGTATAAGGCTGTCTGCTCCCTTATAAAACCCCTTTGCAGGCTCGTTTTTATCATGTATAATCTACTTTGCAGATTCGGTTGTGGATTTTACGTCCGCAGGACTAAATCAAGGAGAGTTGAAGCGTAGTTTTTGATCGCACGGTCATTGAGTTCGTTTCATGTTTTTGATGAATGCCTTCGGCTGAGTCTGTGTGACAGCCGATTTTTTATTTCCAAACGGAAAGGAGGTGAATACAGTGGCAGTTGTAAATTTACGAAATGGTGAGTCCCAGGACTCCTTGCTCAAGCGCTTTCGCAAGAAGGTCGTGAAGAGTGGTGTTTTAAGCACTGTTCGCCGCAAACGCTGGTTCGTTTCAAAAAGCGAAACCCGCCGTATGGAAAAGAAGAAGGCAATCCGCCGTATCAAGCGGCGTTCCTTCAAAGATACTGAATAGATCAAGAGGCGTGTATGACAAAAGAAGAAGGCAAAATCAAAGTGGATGGTCTGGTGAT
>JACZJB010000082.1 GCA_014860805.1 Anaerolineales bacterium | reverse complement strand
TGTTGAGATTGCGATGGGCGTGGTGCTTGTGATTGTTGGTATCATGCTTTTCACAGGCATTTTTGAACTCATTGCGCAACAGGGCCAATTCTTCTACTTTAATTTTGGCATCTAGCTGGCAAGTCGATCACTATCGTCTCGTAAGGATATGTGGATAATTCAAGGAATTATCAAAACTTGCGGGACGTTTTTTTATAGGAATCATCCATGCTTAATGTAACCCTCTACACCCGAAAAGACTGCAAACTGTGTGATGAAGTAAAGGCTGAATTAGTTGAACTTCAGGCTAGATATCCCCACAGGCTTGTTGAGGTGGATATTAATTCCGATTCTGCGCTGGTCGCAAAATATGGACAAACCATCCCGGTTGTGGAAGTGGGACCGTATACGTTGCAGGCTCCCATCACGCGCCAGAAATTGCAAATGACCCTTGGGGCAGCTACCGACAGAAGAAATCAACTGGAACAACTGGAAGATCCTGAATACAAAATGCGCATCGAAAAAGGAAAAAATGTGACTACTGGAGACCGCATCTCATACTGGATTGCCAAGCGATATCTGCTTATTTTGAATTTGTTTATGCTTTTTTATGTTGGGCTGCCTTTCCTTGCCCCAACCTTGATGAAATTAAATGCCGAATTGCCCGCCCAGCTTATTTACCGAATGTATAAACCTTTCTGCCATCAATTTGGATTTCGTTCCTTCTTCCTTTATGGAGAGCAGCCATATTATCCACTGGCGGAAGCAGGAGTGAGCGGCGTCAGAACGTTTGAAGAAGTGACTGGGATTGCAAACCTTAGTGATCCCTACAGCTTTACACGTTTTGAGGCTCGCAACTACATCGGTGATGATGTGGTTGGATACAAGATTGCTTTGTGCGAGCGTGACGTAGCCATTTACCTTGCCATTCTGGCGTTTGGCATTGTATTTGGGCTGACAGGCCGCCGCTTTAAATCGGTGCATTGGATGGTCTGGCTGCTTATCGGTATTGGTCCCATTGGGCTTGATGGTTTTTCACAATTGTTCAGCCAGTTCAATTGGGAATGGCTTGCGTCCCTTGTTCCGTATCGTGAAAGCACACCCTTCCTGCGTGCGTTGACAGGGGCGCTTTTTGGCTTGATGACTGCCTGGTTTGCCTATCCTAACATTGAAGAGTCGATGAGCGAAACACGCCAGTATTATGCCAAGAAATTTGCTGTCCATCAGGCTTCCGAATAATGCCTTTTCACGAACGCAACAATCTGCGATATTACAGTTTTGATATCTTTTCAAACGCGGTAACGCAAGCCGTCTTTACTCGTCGCGGCGGCGTAAGCCCTGCGCCCTGGCAGTCTTTAAACTTGGGCGGATCGGTGGGAGATGACCCTCTTCATGTGGCGGAGAATCGCATCCGCATATTTGATGCGCTTGGTCGCGCTCCCGCCTCCATCCATGATGTGTGGCTGGTTCACGGCACAGACATTGTCTACGCTGATGCGCCTCGCCCGCTCGATAAACACCCCGAACGTGCTGACATCATTTTGACGGACAATCCTGAAGTTTCGCTTTTTATGCGTTTCGCAGATTGTGTCCCCCTGCTGTTCCATGACCCGAAAAAGCATGTCATTGGAATTTCCCATGCAGGTTGGATGGGAACGGTGAAAGGCGTCGCGACCACCACGATTGAAGCCATGCAAACCCGTTATGGCTGCAAGCCCGAAGATGTTCAGGCTGGTATCGGCCCGTCCATCGGTGTGGATCATTATGAAGTGGGGGAGGATGTCGTTTCGCAATTCCGCGAAAAATACGGCAGAGATGCCGAGCGTATTCTTCAGGAGCGAAACGGCAGCCATTATTTGGATCTGTGGGCGGCGAATCTGATTCAACTGCAAAATGCGGGCGTGGAACAGGTGCAGGTCTCTGGCGTGTGCACAGCCTGTCACTTGGACGATTGGTTCTCGCACCGCGCTGAAAAAGGGAAGACGGGCAGGTTTGGCGCGTTGATGGCGCTGGCTTAATTGTCAGCGCGGCGGATGTTTGAGGTTTGCGGGCAGGTTTGGGGTCGGGAAAGAAGCGCAGTTCGGTGACGAAGTACCGCCACTTTAGTAAATTATGATACAAGCGGTAAAATAAATCCATGAGCGAATTAATCCAATCCATTCGAGAAAGATATCTGGCAGTTCTGGATCGCATCGCCGTTGCTGCAAAAAGCGCAGGGCGCGATCCCGAATCTGTAAAGCTGGTGGTGGTGACGAAATCACAGCCTGTGGAGCTTGTGCGTGCGGCGATCGAGGCGGGTGTGAAAATTTTTGGGGAGAATTATCCTGAAGAAGGTGTTATGAAAATTCAATTTCTCCAGGATTTTTCTGCGGTAGAATGGCACATGATAGGTCATGTGCAAAGCCGCAAGGCGCAGCTTGTGGCAGCGAACTTTAACTATTTCCACTCGCTGGACAGCTTGAAGCTTGCAAAAAAAATGGATCGATTTTGCGGTGAAGCGGGAAGACGATTGTCAACGCTGCTTGAGTTCAATGTCGGCGGCGAGGACAGCAAAGGCGGCTGGCCCGCCTGGGATGAGGCGCGTTGGCAGGAATTATCTGCTGAATTGGCTGAGGTTTTTTCTCTGCCGAATTTGACGGTGCGCGGATTAATGGCAATGCCTCCGCTCGGTGAGACGGCCGAATTTTCACGCTCATTTTTTCAAAAGGTAAAACGCTTGCAGGAATATCTTTCGTTTCAATTCCCGCAGGTGGATTTTTCGGAGCTTTCCATGGGAACCAGCATGGATTACGAAGTGGCGGTGGAAGAAGGCGCCACATTTGTGCGGGTGGGTACGGCAATTGTCGGTACAAGAAAATATCAAACGGAGACGGAATGAATTTTGAATTTTTAGCCCTCGTGATCTCATCGATATCCAGGCTTTTTATTTATGTAGTGATCGCGTCATCCCTGCTTTCCTTCTTTATGCCGCCTTATCATCCTGTGCGTGAGGCGCTGGATCGGATCGTGAATCCATTCTTGAACCCGATCCGATCTTTGATGCCGCAAACGGGAATGCTTGATTTCAGCCCATTGATTTTGATCCTTGCCGTTGAGTTTTTGTCGCGGATTTTGATTTCCATTCTTCTTTCGTTGTAATGAGGTGGCCATGATGACTAGAAAATTTAACCTTCATAACGGTCGGCGCGGTTCAGCTTTGGCGGTTCGAGTGACTCCGCGGGCAAGCCATAATCAGATCGTCGGGTTGGTGGACGATGGGACCATCAAGGTGCATCTTTCTTCCGATGCTGCTGAAGACCAGATCAACATCGAATTGGTGGCTTTCCTTGCCGAGGTGTTGGGCGTTCCAAGGTCCCGTGTGGAAATTGTCGCCGGCGAGAGCGGCAGGGACAAATTGGTCTCTGTGCTGGATATGGATGTGGAGACTGCACATCAGCGCGTTTTGGCGCATATGGACTGATCGATCTTCATGAAATGTAAAAAAGGATGAAGGACTTGGGAGTCCTTCATCCTTTTTTTTGTCCGTGAGAATTTATGTGCTGGAATTGTTATTCCGCTGCGCCGTATAAGCGCCGGTACACAATGTGAATTTCATATATGTTGCGGATGTAATTGCGTGTTTCTTCAAAACGCACAGATTCAAGGAAGAGATCGGGGTCGTCGCCAGAGAGGTTCTTCCATTCCAGGGAATTGCCGGGACCGCCGTTGTATGCGGCGAGTGCGGCATACAGATCGCCATTGAAAAGCCGAAGGTTGTTGGCAAGATAATGTGTGCCAAACCGAATGCTTATCAGCGGGCGGTACAAGTCGTTTTCCGAGTAATTAGGCTGTCCCAGTTCGGACGCGATCTGCGCGCCTGTGGCAGGGACAATCTGCATTAATCCGCGAGCGCCGGCGCTTGAGTTGACGAATCCCTCGAAGAGACTTTCCTGTCGAATAACGCTGAAAGTGAATAGAGGATCAAATCCATTCTTTTGCGATTCGGGGATGATAATGTCTGAATAATACAATCCATATCGAATGCGGCTAAAGTAAGGCGGTGCCATCATCGATTCGGTATGTTCGTCCAATCCTGCCAGGGTGAGCACCTGCCGCGCTGCAAAGATCGCGGAGCGGTACAAGCCAATGTCCATTAGATAATTTGCCAGACGATAGCTGTTAACGGCATCCTGTACAGTTTCCAACTCGGTGCGCAGGTTTTCGAATTCAAGGCGCGCTTCTTCGTACAGCCCCAGATCCCAATATTCTTTCCCGCGGATCACGCGTATGTCCGAGCCGAGCGGACCCAAACCTGTCAGGTCCGTTTCAGGGGCAAGATTAAAGGTTAATCGTATCCAGGAATCTGCGTCTCTACGTTCTGAAGCAAGATCTGGCGTAAGGTTGATTGATGATGCGGACGCAAAAGGAAGGCGTTCGATGAGCAGGTCTCGTGCGCGTTCGCTGTAATAACCTCCTGAGTCGAGGTTTTGTCCGGTGCGCCAGGCATTCAATGCGGCTTCGTTGTTCCCAAGTTTTTGTTGAGTTTTCCCGATCCATAAATATGCGCGCGATTGCTCTGTTACTGATTGTGACAAGGCGCGGCTTCGTTCGAAAGAATCCAATGCCATCGGGAAATTTCCCTGTCGATAATAAATAACGCCCATCAGGAAGACTGCGCTGGGAGCCTGTGTTGATCCCGGATATTCATTAGCGACACGCGCCCAAGTTTCCACGGCTTTGTCATATTGACCACCGCGCTCGTAAATGCGGGCTGCGCTCATCAAGTAATCGGTGGAGAGTGTGGTGTTTGGTACTGTCGTTACAAAATCCAGAAGAGTTTGTGCGGCTGTTGAATAGTCGCTTTTTTGCGACCATTCAATGAAAGCTTTTTCGCCCCAGGCATCGCCCCAACTCCGGTGCGACTGATAGCCGGCGATAAAGGTTGCGTAATCTTGCAAAGCTTCATCGTAGAAATTTAAATTTCGTCTTGCCTGTGCGCGGTAATAATAAGCTGTCCCATCGTTGTCGACAGGGTTTGATTCCAGATACCTGTCAAACGCGGCAATGGCTACCACGTACTGCCCTGCGAAAAAATCCACCAGACCACGGTCCAATTCGCTGACCGTGCCGCCTGCATCCAAAAGCGCGACAAGACTGAGATAGGCATAATAGGAAAGCGGATAGTTTTCCACGGCGAGGCGAAATCTCTCAATCGCCGCATCAGTCTTTCCCTGAGCCTGATACACCAGCCCAGACTCATACGCCGCCTGAGCTTTGATGTAATCGTTTGGCGCGCGGGCTGTGATACCGTCATACATTGCCAGCGCAGAATCATAATCTCCCATTTGCGTTTGAACGGATGCGGCTTTCATGTCTATCTCTATACCGTCGCCGAGCGCAGGCGCCTGGATGGCAGCCGTATAAGCAGACAGGGCAGCCGCATAACTTTTTGCATTGTACAGCGCGTCGCCGCGTAATTCCTGCACATAGGCGTCCAGGTAGCCCGGTCGCAGCACAAGATACGTCTGCCAGGAATCGGCAGCGGCGGAATAGTTTTCGAGGCGGTAGTACACAAATCCTTGAAGGAAATATGCCTGAGCAAAGTATGGCGAATCAGGGTATTCGGTGATCAGAGCTTGCAGTGCATTAAGGGTTTCGTTGTATCTTTTGCTGGCATAAAAGATGCGCGCTTCTCCCCATTTAGCGGATGCGCGTAGCAAAGGGTCAGGGGAATCCTGAAGAACGATCTGATAGTCGAGGAGCGCGCTATCATAATCGCCATTGAATAAGGCCTTGTCGCCAACACTGACTCGGGCGGTAATGGGTGGAGTGGGTGTGATGGTGGGAATGTTTGGGAGGATGGAGCAGCCTGCGATGGAAACAACAAGCCAAAGTCCGAGAATGAGGCGAAAGGTCTTCATCCTAATTTTATACTGGCAAAAGACGGG
>JACZJB010000081.1 GCA_014860805.1 Anaerolineales bacterium | reverse complement strand
CTTTAGAACATAATCAGGTATTACAACAAAATGGCTTGTTCACCGCTGCCGATCTCGAAGCCAACAAAGAGGGACGTTATTCTCCCGCCCAATTGAAGCGTTTTGAGGAGACGCGGAATTTCATGCAGTATTCCGCAAGTAAATATGATAACAAAGGCCCGGTCATTTCCCTGATATTCGGTTTTGGGTTCCTTATCTTTGCCGTGGTTTTATATTTTGTGGGTGTGTTCGATATGCTGCGGAATGCGCTGGGTAGCCTGTTCTTCCCGGTGATGATAGGCGCTTTGATCTTTGCAGCCCTGTTTATATTTGTCATTGTCCCGCGCCAGTATCAGGCTTCTGTGGAAATGGCGCGGAGCATGGGCACGCCGCTTGCCGCGAGTCCGTTGGGGGAGATTCAGACCATCGAAGCGCGCGCCGAAGCGTACACATCCCAGGGCGGTATCAATCGGCGTGGACATCAATCG
This sequence comes from Anaerolineales bacterium, assembly GCA_014860805.1. GTDB lineage: Bacteria > Chloroflexota > Anaerolineae > Anaerolineales > Villigracilaceae > Villigracilis. The sequence continues at coordinate 23,237 of JACZJB010000081.1, read as the reverse complement.
GCCCGGGTATCTCATGTTTTGCAAATGGATAGTATTAAATTCAATATCACAGATTCGCTGCGAGAGGTCATTCAGTCCAAGCGGTTGTATCGCGTCTATTGTGTGAAAGACCAGGGCGTGTGGACATTGCTCAGCATGGAAACGCTGGAGTAAAGGGTACCTTCTGGGCTGCCCCCGCTCGTAAAAATCTGTGGTAAACTCTCCTCCGCTCTCAATGGAGAGCAAAATTTTTGGGAAGTTGTTTTGATCACTCTGAACGAATGCCCGATGAAATCCAGTCGGGCTTTTTTGTTGGGCGAGTTTGCTTGAAAAAGTAAACTTTGTTGGCAAGAAGGAAGATAAAACGGAGTCATCGAAACATCCCGCATTATGTCATTGCGAGGGCGTAAGCCTCTTGTATTGACGAACAAAAGGATACAGATGACAACCGATTTTTCCTCTCTCAACCTGCGTGACGAGATCGTGCAGGCTATCACTGAACTCGGCTATTCCGAGCCCACACCCATTCAAGCGGGCATGATCCCCCTCATGCTCACCGGCGTTGACGTAATCGGTCAGGCCCAAACTGGCACAGGCAAAACAGCCGCCTTCGCCCTCCCCATTCTTCACAATTTTCAAAAACAAAAAAATCCACAGGCTTTGGTGCTTGCGCCTACGCGTGAACTCGCATTACAGGTCGCCGATTCGATGATCGAATATGGCAAGCACCTCAACGTGCGTGTGCTCGCCGTGTATGGCGGTCAACCCTACAGCCCGCAGATCAACAGCCTCAAACGCGGCGTGGATATTGTCGTCGGAACGCCCGGCCGTTTGAACGATCTCATCGAGCGTGGAGTCCTTGTCCTAAACGAGATCAAAACCGTCGTCCTGGATGAAGCGGACGAAATGCTCAACATGGGATTTGTCGAAGAAGTCGAAAAGATCCTTTCGATGACTCCTCCCGAGCGTCAGACCTGCCTCTTCAGCGCCACCATGCCCGCACGGATTCGCAGCCTGGCAAACCGCTTCATGCGGGACCCTCAATCTGTTACTGTTAAAAGAAGTATACTCACCACCCCGCACATCGAACAACGCTATTACCTCGTCCACGAAAGCGACAAGATCAACGCCCTCACTCGTCTCTTTGAGATTGAACCCATTCACAGCGCGCTGATCTTCGCCCGCACCCGCGCAGAGACGGGACAACTTGCCAATGAACTGGTTGTCCGCGGTATCCCCGCCGAAGCCATTCATGGTGATCTTGACCAGAACGCCCGCGAACGTGTGCTTGGACGTTTTCGTGCCAATCAACTCAAAGTGTTGGTCGCCACCGATGTCGCCGCCCGTGGTTTGGACATCGACGATATTTCCCACGTATTCAACTTCCATTTGCCCGACGATGCCGAAGTGTACGTTCATCGCATTGGACGCACAGGCCGCGCAGGCAAGGAAGGCATTGCCATCAGCCTCATTTCGCCAAAAGAAAAACGCCGCATGCGCGAAGTGGAAGCTCTCACCAAGCAGCCCGTTGCCAAAATGGAATTGCCCACCACCTCCGATATCATCAAACACCGCGAACAACAGACTGTGGACAACCTAAAGATATGGCTTGGCCGCGGACGTTTCAAGCGCGAGCTTGAAATGGTGCAGGAGTTGATCGAAGCAGGTCATGATGTGGTGAATATCGCTGCAGCTGCGATCAAGATCGCCCGCGCCGACGAGAAACAGCGTCCCATTGCCGAAGTGGCCGATGTAAAAGCTGATTTCTCCCGCAGACCTGAGCGTGACTTTGGCCGTGGCAAACGGGGTGAAGCTGCGGGCGGTAAGCGTGATTTCAACGCACCGAGACGCGGTGACTTCGCTGGAAAGAAACCCCGCCGCGACTCGCACGAAGAAGGCATGGTGCGTTTGAAGATCAACAAAGGCAAGGCTCACAGCATCCGCCCGAATGACATTGTTGGGCAGATCGCCTTCCATGCCAATATCCCCGGCTACACCATCGGCAAGATCCGCATCGAGGATAAGCATTCCTTTGTGGATGTTCCCGAAGAAGCTGTTGACCAGGTCATCAAGCATAGCGGCAATTACAAGATCGGCAAGGAAAAGTTCAGCGTGACGAAGGCTTAATTTCAGCCTGAATTTTCATTGACGCCACACAATCACCGTGATAAAGTTGTGGCCTACACGGATACCAGTAAGTTCGCTTTGGAAGTATAACCATCGGCTCATGGGTACAAGTCCATGAGCCGTTTTTTTGTATGTTCTGGCGAAAGAACCGGGTCCTCCAAATTTTTTATTTGCCATAGGAGGCAAACATGTCAGAACGTATTACAGGAACAGTCAAATGGTTCAACGGAAGCAAGGGCTACGGCTTTCTTGCCCGTGAAGGCGGCGCGGATGTTTTCGTCCACTTCTCCGCGATCCAGGGCGACGGTTTCAAAAACCTTGAAGAAGGTCAGAAGGTTGAATTCACCGTTGAGAAAGGCCCCAAGGGTCCGCAGGCTACCAACGTAGTCGTTGTCAGCTAATTCATTCTTAATACGTAAAACTCCCTGCGATGAAAATCTCAGGGAGTTTTTTGATTTAATTTTACTTTTTTATCTTCAAGTTAAAAGAAAAGGTGCTGCCTTTTCCTTCGCCTTCCGACTCAACCCAGATGCGCCCGCCATGCGCTTCGATGAGATGCCTGGCGATAGTGAGTCCGATGCCAGAGCCGCCGCCTGCATTGCGCGAACGGGATTTGTCCACACGATAGAAGCGAGTGAAAACGTTCGGTACATGTTCGGGCGGGATTCCAATACCGGAGTCTTTAACAGACACTTGAACTTCGTCATCCTTTTGGATTGCAGAGATGGTGACTGTACCGTCTTCCGGTGTGTACTGCAGGGCGTTCGCCACGAGGTTGGTGAGGACTTGCGTGATGCGATCTTCGTCAGCGAGGACCTGCCCAAGATTGGCTGGCAGGTTTGACCGGAGGCTGATGCGTTTTATCGTCGCTTGTGGAGAAAGCCGTTTGAGGATTGTCCCCACGAGCTGGGAAATATCGGTGGGATGAATTTCCAAAGAAAAAGCACTGGCTTCCACGCGGCTGAGTTCCTGCAAATCATCGACAAGGCGAGCGAGGCGGCTGGCTTCATTGTGAATTTGATTGTAGGTTTCGGGCGTGGCGGGGAGGACGCCGTCCACAAGGCCTTCCATGTAACCTTTGATGGACGTGAGCGGGGTGCGCAATTCGTGCGTGACATCGCCGATGAGCTGACGGCGTTTGTTTTCCACTTCTTCAAGCTGCGATGCCATTTGATTGAAACTGGCCGCAAGTTGAGAGAGTTCATCTTCGCCGGCTACTTCAACTCTTTTATCGTATTGTCCGTCGGCAATGTGCTGTGATGCATTGTTCAAAGTCTGCACAGGCGCGACGATGCGGCGGCTGATGAATAAACTAACGAGCAAAGCGGCAAGCACGGAAGCCGTAGCTGCGATGGCGAGTGACTCGGTTACGCTGGCTCGATAATTTTGGAAGAAGGAATTCATGCCGCCCCGTCCATTGCCGTTTCCCAATCCCATTCCCTGCATCGTGGACATGTCCATTTGCCCCATGTGTCGTTGAAATGCGGCAGGCACAGCCAATTCGGTTGCGATCAGCAGAACCACCACGCCAATTGCAATGACGAGGATGTTGGCGAAAAAAATTTTTGCGCCGAGGTGTTCGCGGATATATTTCATAAAAACTACTTTCGATTAAAGCGGCTCATCATCAAAACGGTAGCCGACCCCGCGCACGGTGGCGATGAATTCGTCGCTGCCGAGTTTCTGGCGCACATGCCCGAGGTGAACATCCACCACGCGCATCTCGCCGAAATATTCGCCGCCCCACACTTTCTCCAGCAATTGTTCGCGCGAAAGCACGCGCCCGTGGTTTTCAGCCAGCGCATGGAGCAGATCAAATTCGATGGAGGTTAATTCGATCAGCTCGTCATTGACGTGGACGGTGTGCGCGCCTGCATCGATGCGGACATGCTTGAAAGAAAGTACGCTTCGCACTCCGCTCGTACCTGCTCTTGTTTGCAGACGGCGCAGCGCCGCTTTGACTCTCGCCACCAACTCACGAGGGCTGAAGGGTTTGGTCACATAATCATCCGCGCCGACGGAAAGCCCAATCACCTTGTCGGTCTCTTCGGTGCGGGCGGTGAGCATGATGACATACACATCCGATTCGCGGCGTAGGCGGGTGAGCAGCTCGATGCCATCCATGCCCGGTAGCATGAGGTCGAGAATGATCAGGTCTGGTCTGAAGGTGCGCGCAGCCTTGAGTCCAGCGATGCCATCTGAGGCGGTGAAGACCTCGTAGCCCTCGGGTTTAAGATAGGCGCTCACCAGATTAATTATGGAAGGTTCGTCGTCAATTACGAGTATTTTTGTCATGAGTGGATTCTACTTCTTTTATCAGGGTATAACTTTGTCAACTTCGGCTTGCAGAGCAGGCTTGATTGTTTCAAAGTCAAGCCCGTTGGCAGTGGCGTAGTCTTTGATCTTCATGGCGGGGTCAGGCATGGGCGCGCCAATGATGCCTTCGATGGTCTCTTGCGAAACTCCCCAGGTGATGAGTTCGCCAAAGATGGTTTTTCCTTTGATGACATACGCTTCGGTTTCTGCGTGCACTTCTGTAGCGGGTTCTTCCACTACAGGAGCGGATGCTTCGCTGAGATTAACTGTGAACATTTCCAGATACGCGATCTGTTCTCGGGAGAGATTATTACGTGTGAACAAAATATCTGTGGCGGATCGGGGCAGGTAAATTTCCTGTCCTGTGGTATCGAAAGGCAAGCCGTTGTAATAGGCGACGAATAATCGAACCGAGGCGGTGCCGACTTCAAATCCGCTGTCGAGATAGATGGTTTCCAGCTCTTTGACGGCAAAGGTGGCGGGATCTTCTGTGACGATGCCAAACGCTTGCGCCAAAATTTGTGAGTCGATGCCGAACGAGTTGGTGATATCGCCAAAAGTGTATGAGCCGCGGATATCCGCTGGATTTGCCATGCCCGCAAATTCGCCTTCTGTAAATGTGGCAGGTTCTTTGGTAGTTTCGGTTTGCCACCAACCCATAACAGAGGAGAAAGAGATTCCGCCAAACATGAGAACGAGTACGATAACCGCAAGGGGTTTTGAAGTCAGGTTCATTTCACACCTCCACTTGTAAAGAGGACGGTTTTTGCAACAGGGCAGATCGCCTCAGAGGTACATTCAAGACAGGAGATGCATTGATGGTCGCGGACAACAGTCTTCGTGTCCACTTCGATATTCATCGGGCACATGATCGAGCATGCGCCATCTGCCTTGCATGTGGACTCTGCGCGTTTGATGGAGAAGACGCGGAAGAGATTGGTAATTCCAAGTACGGCTCCGTATGGACAGGCATACTTGCACCAAGGGCGTTCCACAAAGACCGAGAGCAGCAGGGTGGTCCCCAAAATGGCGAGGGCGCTGGGAGCAACTTCCGTGCTCCAGAAATTGAAGAGGGCAAAGTACGGGTCGTAGGATTCAAAGACCAATGTCCCGCTGGCGGCAGTGACATACAGCACCCAAACTAAAATTCCATAACGGGCATAACGAAGGAAGGCGTCTAATTTTTTTGGGACGAAATGGTTGTAGCGGCGTTTGAAGAATTTTTTGCCTAGTTTACCAACCCATTCCTGCACTGTGCCTAGCGGACAAACCCATCCGCAAAAGACGGGGCCAAACAGGACGGATAGCAGCAGGACAATCCCTGCCAACACAAGAGCAGAGTCGTGAATCTTTTGAACCATCAATCCACTGAGCGCGAATGTGTATAACGTCTCTACACCGCCAAAGGGACAGACCGCATGAAGCGAGGCATTTGCCAGGAATGGGATCGCCGCTCCGCTTTCTGCCAGCGTGTGATTAATGGCAATGGCAGCGATCAAAAGAAAGAAGAACCATTGGACCACTCTGCGGATCCAAATTGTGTGTGGACGGAACAGGCGAATACGTTTATTTAACAATGTGACCATTGAATCCTCCAGAAATTTACAGCCTGAGTGTAATTTTCCTGTGTAGAGGGATGTCAAAATTCATGTAAAGGTTGTGTAAAGATGTAGTTTTTAAAAGAGCAACTCCGAATTCTTGCCCCACTAGGGACGATGCAAGAATTCGGAGTTGCATTATTCTTTCAGCGGAAATTTAATTTCTTAATTGCCGTGACCTGCCAAAAAATGCGAAGGCAATCAACATGAGTGAGAAGGGGATGAAGAATTGTGGATACCCATTGCTATGAGAACCGATGAAATCCAGCCCGGGGACTTTGTTGAGCGGACCGAGATACCAGATGACCATATAGAGAATCTCAAAGAGTTTACTGGTTCCGCTCCAAACGCCTGAGGCGAGCGCGAGAGATGGAATGAAGAGCGCACCTGAAAGCAAGGCCAGCAAGCCAACGGTGTCGCCGTCAATCGTGTAGCGCAAAATTGCGCCAATGCCCATGAGCAGGGTAACGATCAATCCAGCGATCCATTGTGCGGGGAGTTGACGCCAGAGCGGGGACGCGGAGGAGAATGTCAGCTGCTGGACGTTGTTGTGGATTTCGCGGTTGCCTATGGCTGACCAAATTAAGATGGGCCAGATCCATGCGAAGGGCAGAACGATCTCACGCGTGGTCGCGGATGGATTTGCAAAGCAGGCGATAATGAGTCCTGCGGCAGCGATGTACCACCACCAGCGTTGACCTTTCAGCAGCAGTTTCAATTCAGCGATGAGGACTCTTGAAAAGCTGAATCCATTTGTGGTGGTGTTTAGCGGAGTTAAGTGGGGCGTGGGTAATGCTTGAGATGTTGATGCAGGCGTGAGCGTAGAGTCTGAGGCGGCGCTTTTCATCCGCCTGGGTTTGCTGCGCGAGGGATCGAATCTGTCGAAGAAGATTGCGGCGAGCAGAGTCAAAAGAATCGCGAGGCCGATGAAAGCAAAGCGGGTGGCGATGATTGACGGAGTCCATTCGATGCCTGTCCAGGTGAAGGTGCCGATGATGGGCGTGTCCATGCCGCCGAGCATGAAACTGTTGTCATAGTCGGGGAAGACTTTGAGGACTTCTTCGGTCATGTCGGCTTTTAGCAGGGCGAGCCCCATCGGTTCGATGGCTGGATTGGTATTGATGATGTCGCGTTCCATAATGAGTGGCAGCATCGAGATGAATGCAAAGAAATAAACGACATTGCCGAAACCGCCTGATAAAAATGGGATGGTCTCAAAAAGCACGGCCACTGCCGCGACGAACGCCATGAGCGGCATGACGATGAAGATAAAGGGCGGCAGGTAGGTGCTGAGGTTGACTTGCATGCTTTCGCCGCTGAGGAATTGAATGACGATGCCGAAGATGGCGAGGATGACGACCATCAGCATCAAGACAGCAAAGTTACTGATCCATTTGCCGAGCGTGTACAGCGGACGGGTCATGGGCGTTGTGGCCATGATCTGCCCGACGCCTGTTTCGCGGTCGCGTGCGACGGAGCCTTTGACGAGATAGAAACCGAACCAGCCGATGAAGAAGGTCGCGATGATCGACATCATCCCGCCTACCCATGCGGAGTTGAACTCGCCGCGATATTCACCGAGTTGAAGCTGGACATTGCCGATGGCGGTTTGATAGCCGAGTAATGCGGCCAACCCGAGCATAACGAGAAAACTGTAACGACGCACACGCTCCAAAAAATCGGCGCGGGCTAAATGATAGATGACGCGCGCGGATTTCATTGTTTACCGCCGATGAAATAAAGATAGGCGTCTTCAAGATTCGGGCTTACGCTGCCAGCCTGCGCTTCGGGTTTCTCCGCGCTGACCACGCGTACTTGAACGCCGTCACTTCTGCGGATGGTTCCGCTGACGATGTGCTTTTGCTTGAGCGCGGGCAGGTCGTCGCTTTGAACTGTCCACTCCCAAACTTTGTTTTCAAGTTCTTTGAGCAGGTTCTCGGGCGCGTCCTCACGCAGGAGTTGACCTTTGTTGACGAGGGCGATATGGGTGGCGGTTGCTTCCACATCTGAAACAATGTGCGTGGATAAAATTACGATTCTTTCTCCCGATAGATCTGAGAGCAGATTTCGAAAGCGGACTCTCTCTTCAGGATCGAGCCCGACTGTGGGTTCATCCACGATAAGCAGTTGCGGGTCGTTGAGCAAGGCTTGCGCGATTCCCACGCGCTGTTTCATGCCGCCTGAATATCCGCCCAGCGGACGTTTCGCGGCTTCCACGAGGTTGGTCAATTGCAAAAGTTCGTCAATGCGTTTCTTTGCAGATGCGGCATCCAACCCTTTGATGGCTGCCATATATTCGAGAAATTCCACGGCGTTGAGGTTGGGGTACACGCCGAAATCCTGCGGAAGATATCCGAGCACGTCGCGCAATGTGTCGGGGCTTTTCACAACGTCCACGCCGTTCCATTGGATTGTGCCATCTGTCGGTTTGGTGATGGTGGCGAGCATGCGCATGAATGTGGATTTGCCCGCGCCGTTCGGGCCGAGTAATCCCAAAATGCCAGGTTTAATTTCGAGAGAAAAATCTTTGAGTCCCCAAAATCCGCGTTTGTATTCTTTTCCCAATTTGTTGATGGTGAGTTGCATAAAGGTCTCCAGTGTATAGCGATGTAGAATTTGCAGTTTGCTTACGAGGGCAGTACTAGATTGGTTGCAACTCAAATTATAGTTGCAGCCTGCCTTGTTGCCCCTGTCCCATCAGCTAGTTTACACATGGACGGGAATTGTAAATTTTTAGCGGATTTTTTCGCTGGCCGCCTTCACAAGCAATTCATATCCACTCTTGATCAAGCGCTTCACATCCTGACTTGAAACGGGTCTGCCCGCTTCGAGCTTTTCCACCACCCGCAGCATGGACCCTCTCACGCCGCTGGCGCGGTACGCCACCGATGAATCAGCGGAGATGCGTTCGAGGCGGGAAAGCAAAAAGAGGAGAATGCGAAGCGGTTCTTCATTCATAATTTGTATTGTACAGGAAAAGCGGCCAGGCTATTGCTATAATTGTCCCATGACTAACAACAGCAAAACAGTCTGGTCTTCTGAAGATGGAGACCTTCGCAAGAAAGAGCAAACCACGTCTCACGCCAAATCCCTGCCGCCGCAACAACAGACTGCGTACCTGCACCGTGAGTCAGGCGGACGGGGTGGGAAGGTTGTTTCCGTGGTGAAGAATCTTGTCCTCACTGAAGAGGATTTGAAAACCCTTGCCAAGAAACTCAAACAGGAATGCGGTACGGGTGGAACCGTCAAAGACGGCGTGATCGAAATTCAGGGAGAACATCGCCAACGCATGGCGGAGGTGCTGACGAAGTTGGGGTACAAGGTAAAAATAGCAGGCGGATGATGTCCGCTTTTTATTATTCTTTTGTAACGGGCAGCCCGGAATGCGGCAGGCCCCACTCACTCCATGAGCCGTCATAGATCGTGAGTTTGGTGTAGCCCGCCAGCTCGGCGGCAAGCGCATCCACACAAGCAGTAACGCCGGAACCACAGCTAAAGATAAGTTGTTGATTCTGGTTAATTTTCTTTGCAAAGATGGATTTTAGTGATTCCGGTTGCCGGACGAATCCATCCACGACAAGATCGGCGAAGGGGATGTTGACCGCGTTGGGCATGTGTCCGCTTCGCAGCCCTGCACGCGGCTCAGGTTCCTGACCTTTGAACCGTCCCTCAGAACGGGCGTCCACCACGCTGAAAGCTGGGTCGAATAACGCTTTGAGCACCTGCGCGGAATCGACGAACATACCCTTTTGCGGGTGAGAGACAAAATTTCCCCGAGTTTTTCCAAGGGTCTCAGCTTGTATACCGCAAGGGTAACCGGCTTTTTTCCATGCGGGCAGTCCTCCATCCAGAACGGCGATTTGATGATGTCCCATGGCGCGAAACATCCACCACGCGCGCGGGCTGGAATACACGCCCACATCGTCGTACGTAACAATGGCGCTGTCCTTGTTGATACCCAGCTTTTGCATTTCTTCAGCAAAGAACTCTGCGGACGGCATCATGTGGGGCAGGTCTGTGCTTTTATCGCGGATGTGTTCATCGAAATCGAAGCGCAATGCACCTTGGATACAGCCAGGATCTTCCTGTGTAGCGTCGCTGACGACGGGGGTGATGGGTTTTATTCTGGCATCCAGGATGATGAGGTTATCGGCATTAAGATGTTCAGCCAGCCATTGGATGGTGACTAACGGGGACGAAATTTGTATGTTTGACATGGATATTCTTTTTTATTCGGATGTTACAACGAATGAAACCCGATAGTCGGAATCTCTGATCTCTCTCATGGAGTCAACGGGATATGGCATGACACTTTTTATTCGAAATACATATCCTTCATATTCCACGCGGTCTTGAATACCTTCAAAAGACATCTCAGGTGCGCGGCCAGTATTGTCTGTAAAGGTTTGCAGGTTGAATTTGGCAGGTTCATCATCCCCTTTTTGAATGAAAATGGTTAATGTCACAGGTCCGCTCATGGCGCATTCAATTTTCAGGGGACAACGCTCGTCACCGGAAATTGCGATAAGCTGAATGGTCAGGTCTGTGCTGTCGATGGCGGCGGATTGGCCGGGGCGCAGGATAAAATCTTCGTTGACAGCGGCAGTGATCGGCGGAGGTGGAAGCGGAGCCTGACAGGATGTCAATATGATTGCTGGAAGAATGAGCAGGATAAAGAGTCTGTTGTTCATACGTTAATAGGTGGCGTATTTGATATTGTCTTTTCCATAATTTTTTACTGAATACATCAATTTGTCGGCGAGGCCAAGGATGTCATCCACTGAGAGCTGCGGCGCATTTAAAGAGATGACACCAATGCTGAAAGTGATGGGCCATTTGTTTGCCATCATTTCCTCTTGAAGCTTTTTCTGCATTTTGGAAATGGCGATTTTGGCAGTGTTCGTATCTGTTTCGGGCAGCAGGAGCGCAAACTCGTCGCCGCCTACGCGGGCAATCGTATCTGTTTTGCGTAAATTTCTTTGAATGCTCTGAACAATGACCCGCAGTACCATGTCTCCGAAGGCATGGCCGAAAGTGTCATTCACAGTTTTGAAATTGTCAATATCGATAAATGCCACAGTGAAGGGGCGCTGGTAGCGGAGGGAGCGATCAATTTCGCTTTGAGTTAGATCGTGAAAGGCGCGTGTGTTCATTGCGCCGGTTAAAAAGTCGGTGCGGGCATGCTCCTTCTCGCGTTCCAAATTCTTTATTAACAGGACAGGAACCAGGAAAAAGCCGAGACGAATAATCGCGTTCCAAAAATTAACGAACAGACTTACTTCGGGACCGGAGATAAGCTCAATTACAAACCATATCCCCGCGCTGACGGAGGCGATGATGATGCCGGTAGTGCCGTCGATGGACCAGGCAAACAGGATAATGGGGATCAAATAAAAAAGGGAAAAGGAAAGTTCAGTTCCGGTTGCATAGTCCAGGATTGAGACGGTGAATAGCAGCAGAAGTCCCAGGATGATCCAAAATGGTTTTCCGATTTTCTTCAGGTTCAAATTGCTATCTTTCATTTGAGTCTGCTCTGAAAATAAAAGGCGCACATCCCATCAAAAGACAGTGTGCGCCTTTTATTTTTATCCGTGCCTGCTCATGAACCTTTCCATTCGCAAGAGAGCCTCTTCGATCTTTTCGTAGGCTGTTGCGTAACATGCTCTGACGAAACCGTCTCCACCGGGACCGAAGGCGTTGCCCGGAACGACAGCGACACCTTCTTCTTTTAGCAGCGTCTCTGCGAAAGTTTCATCATCCATGCCGGAGGCTTTGATGTTGGGGAAGGTATAAAAAGCGCCGCGCGGCTCAAAGGTCGAGAGGCCGAGGCGGTTGAGTCCGTTCACCAAAAGTTTGCGGCGGCGGTCATATTCGGTCACCATTTCCTGCACGTACGGTTCGCCTGTTTTCAAGGCTTCAATGGCGGCGTCTTGTGCTGTGGTCGGCGCGGACATGATGGTGTATTGATGAATGCGCACCATGCCTTGAATGATATCGGTTGGCCCGCAGGCATAGCCGATGCGCCAGCCCGTCATAGCATAGTCTTTTGAAAAGCCGCCGAGTAAAACCGTGCGGCGCCTCAGAGTTTCATCCAGAGCGGGGAAGCAGACGTGCTCAAAGTTATAAACGAGGCGGTCGTAAATTTCATCCGAGACCACGATCAGATCATGCTGTTCTGCAATTTTGCCGATCTCCAGCATTACTTCACGCGGAGCCACCGCGCCGGTCGGGTTGGAAGGATAGCCAATAAAGATTACCTTGGTACGCGGTGTAATGGCTTTGCGAATATCATCAGGATCGATGGTGAAATTATTTTCAAGGCGCGCGGGAATTTCAACCGGCATGCCGCCAGCCAGAATCACCTCAGCTTGATAGGAAACAAAACAGGGTGTGGGGATGATGACCTCATCGCCGGGATTCAGGATTGCTGTAAACGTGAGATACAACGCCTCCGAAACGCCTACCGTTGCCACGATTTCGCTGGCGGCATCATATTTCACTTTATATAATTTTTGTAGATTGTCAGCGATCCCCTGGCGCAGCTCGATCTTTCCATGATTGGATGTGTAATGTGTCTCGCCGTTTTGGAGTGAGCGAATACCCGCATCAAGGATCGGCTTTGGGGTTGTGAAATCCGGTTCGCCGATACCCAGCGAGATCACATCCTTCATGGTCGCAACAATATCGAAGAATTTGCGGATGCCGCTGGGCTTTAAACCAGCCACACGTTTTGAAAGTCTTTGTACTTCACTGATTTCCTGCATTGAGCCTCCTGTTATTTAAATTGATTGTACATGCCAGTCATCTGAAATTTCGTGATAGGTTAATTCAAAAGCCAGACCATTTACCGTTTTTACACGAAAGCCTTTTTCACCGGGACCACGCCAGCGCGAAATGATCTCCGCGATCTCGTAGCGCTGGCCCTGCCATACTAATGAAAGAGGGCGTTCTGCATATTCTGTATCCGAGCGAACTTCAACAGCTTCCATGACTTATAAAGTGACCGTACTTGTATCGCCGACATTTAATTGCATGACGTGACCATCGCCTCTCCCTTTAACCTTTGCCTGCCTGCCGATCAATGAACGGCTCAAGGCCGCATCTTGGATCTCACAAGCCGCTTCGAGAATGCTCTCGGCGATCTGTGAATTCTCGATCTTGCAGTTCGCGCCTATCGAAGCATAAGGTCCAATGGTCGAGTTGGAGATCTCAGCCGTTTCATGGACGGCTGACGGCTCGATGACCTTCACATTTGTACCCTTAAACTTTCCAACCTTTGAACCGATCTTCTCCAGCAGAATTTTATTTGTGTCCAATGTAGCTTCGATGGTGCCCGTATCGAGCCAGGTGCTGATTTTCTGGGTGCGGACTTTTGCTCCGCCTTCGATCATGATGGAAATGGCATCAGTCAGGAAATATTCATTTTTCAACATCACACCGCGCGCCATCTGATCGTCAATGGCTGCCAGCAATTGTCCGGCGCTCTTAAAGTAATAACACCCGACCACAACAAGGTTATTGTCCATGTTTTGGGGCTTTTCGATGAACCGTTTCACCCAGTCGTCAGCGCCTGTTTCTGCCACGCCAAAACGGCGTGGATCCTCTACAGGCATGACCCACGCTACGCCGTCCGCTTCCTCCTTTGAGAGGAAGGAAAAGTCCGTTTCCATTAAAGTGTCGGAGAAACAAATCATCATTGGGCCGTGTAAATATTCACGAGCCAGCGCCAGCGCATGGGACTGTCCCTTCATCTCATGCTGTACCACGTACTTCGCCTTGAGGTTGGGATAATTCTCTTTTACAAAAGCGGGGATTTGCAGTTCGCCCAAAAACGGCCCGACAATAAAAATGAACTCGCTATTTTCAAAGTCTGGCAGGGACCGAAACATATCCAGCAGGTGCTCAAGGGATGTTTTGCCAGCCACACTCACCAGTGGTTTGGGTTTGCTCCAGGTATGCGGCCGCATGCGCGAGCCCCAGCCTGCCATTGGGATGACGATCTTTAGAGAATCATTGGTCATGGTGGTTGCCGTCCATTTGTAAATGGTGATTTTTATCGAACTGTATTATACCGTCTGCAAATCCCCCAGAGATTTTCAAATACCCAACAAATTAAAACGCGCCATGCCTTGCTACCACTGCCCGGTCTGGAAGGTGATTGAGCCTGAGCTGTATTTTTCCAGCAAGCCGCGGTGCACGGAATACATATCAGCTGGCAATTCGCTTAATGCGAAACTGCGTACTTCAGCAATCTCCCCATCCGGTTTTCCTTTGAAATTAAAGTCGCTGCATAAGAAAACAGAGGTGTGATCGGTCTTCCATTGATCGAAGTTTGTAAAGATGCCGATCAACTTTATTTCCTTTAAATCTGCACCTGTCTCTTCATACGCCTCGCGGCGGGCAGCCTGATCAAGAGTCTCGCCACGTTTCAACCCGCCGCCGGGTAAAAACCAGCCATTCAGGTACGTGTGCCGCACCATCCATACTTCATTGGTTTTTATCATCATCACCCGCACTCCCATACGGACGGGGCGGAAAAGAAAGCAATAGATCTTGAACCCCAAATATAAAATTTTGAAATACATTTATGAATGACCCAGAACTGGATGGGGACGATATCCTTCTTCCAGGCTCTTGACTTCATCTTCTGATAAATGGATATCCAAAGCTGCAATTGCCTGATCCAGATGCTCGATCTTGCTGGACCCGATGATGGGTGCCGTGATATGAGCTTTGCTCAACACCCAGGCCAATGCGACTTGCGAAGTGGATGTGTTGTGATTCTTTGCCACTTCCGCAGCGCGCTCAGCAATGAGGAAATCCTCCTCGCGGAAATAGAGTTGGTCAGCGAACGGGTCGCTCTGTGCGCGGGTCGTTTCGCCCCCGCCTCCGCGTTTGCGGTTGCCCGCGAAGAATCCGCGTGCCATCGGGCTCCAGGGGATGAGACCAACGCCTTGATCAATACACAGGGGAATCATCTCGCGTTCTTCTTCCCGATAGACGAGATTGTAGTGATTCTGCATGGAGACAAATTTTGACCAGCCGTTCATTTCAGAGACATGCAGAGCTTTCATGAACTGCCACGCGAACATGGATGATGCGCCGATGTAACGCACCTTGCCTGCGCGGGCAAAATCATTCAAAGCTTCCATGGTTTCTTCGATGGGGGTGTTGTAATCCCAGCGGTGGATTTGATATAAGTCCACGTACTCCATTTGCAGGCGCTTAAGGGATTTATCAATGGAGTCCATGATGTGCTTGCGCGAGAGACCGCGGTCATTCGGGTCGTCGCTCATCTGTCCGTGGACTTTTGTGGCGAGGACGATATTTTCTCTTTTGATTCCTTTTAGCAAATTGCCTGTAACCCGTTCGCTTTCGCCCAGTGAATAAACATCTGCCGTGTCGAAGAAGTTGATGCCGGCGTCCAAGGCGCGTTTGACGAAGGGCCTGGCTTGCTCTTCATCTAATATCCACTCGCGCCAATTTTTCGAGCCGTAAGTCATCATGCCCAAACAAAGGCGTGAGACTTTCAAACCAGATTTGCCGAGGTTGGTATATTGCATAAGTTCTCCTTAATGGTGGATTACAAAAAACGTCTACCGTCCACTGTCATTAAATGATTTGCAGATTCGCAAGACTTGCCGCCAGCCGTTTTATCCCAACTGACTCAAAGACCACGTCCACGATCTCATCTCCGTCTTGCAGGCGGCTGTTGAGGATGATACCTTCGCCCCATGTTGCGTGCTTGATGCGTGTTCCAGCGTGGTATTTGCTTGCAGCAACAGGAGCAGACTGGGGTGGAGATTGAAGCGACCATTTTGTTTCAAGCGGTGCGCCACGCATGGGACGTCCCGTGCGGGTTTTTCCAACAAGCAAGGCTTCAGGAATATCATCCATAAAGCGGGATGGATAGGTTTCTTCCGCCATGCCGCGTCCGCCCCGTTGAATGGCGCGCAGGAGATAGAGTTTGTCTTTTGCGCGGGTGATACCTACATAAAAAAGGCGACGTTCTTCTTCCATTTGCTCAGGCTCGTCGAAGGAGCGGCTGTGCGGAATGATGCCGTCATCGAGCCCGACGATGAAGACGGCGCGGAATTCCAGTCCTTTCGCGGCGTGGAGCGTGAGCAATGTGGGTGCGTTCAGGTCGGTGATGGTGTCCTGATCGGCGATGAGCGCGATGTTTTCAAGGAATTCATCCATTGTGCGTGTGGAATATTCCATTGCAAGGCGCTTCAACTCTTGCACGTTCTCCCAACGGTCAGCGCTTTCTTCTGAATCATCTTCGACGATGTGATCTTTGTAATTGATGTCCTGTAGAATTTTGTCAAAAAGCTCGGGGATGGTTCGGGTTGCGGCGAGCGCCCGCCAGTTTCCCAACATTCCGCCAAAATCCGCAAGCGGAACGGCGGCGCGGCCTGTGAAGGATTTATAAAAAGGTGAGTCTGCGCCGCGAGCGAGGTCGAGCAAGATCGCGGCAGGCGAGGTTTCATTTTGACGCGCGATCATGTGCAGGGTGGTGAGAGTCTTTTCACCGATGCCGCGCGGCGGAACGTTGATAATGCGGTCGAGGCTGGCTTCATCGGCGGGGTTGTGGACGAGACGCATGAAGGCGATGACATCCTTGACTTCGCGGCGTCCATAAAAGCGTTGCGCGCCGACCAAGCGATAGGGAAGCCGCGCCTGTAAGAATGCTTCTTCAATTAAACGGGACATGGCGTTGGTGCGATACATCACCGCGCAATCGCCTGGCTCGAAGTCGCCCGAGGCAACGAGTTGTGCAATGGTATCCACAACGAAGGATGCTTCACCGTAATCGTCGCGTGCTTCGTAAAAGAAGATGCGGTCGCCTGCGCCGCGGTCACTAAAGAGTCGTTTCTTTTTGCGGTTGTGAGCGCGGTCGATCACACCTGTTGCGGCATCAAGAATGTTTTGATGCGAGCGATAATTTTGCTCGAGCAAAACCACACGTGCGTTGGGGAAATCCTGTTCGAAGCGCTGTACGTTGCGCCAGTCCGCGCCGCGCCAGCCGTACACCGATTGATCGGGGTCGCCCACGCAGAAAATATTCTTGTGATATGAAGCGAGATGTTTTACCAAGGCATATTGTGCAAGATTTGTATCTTGAAACTCATCCACAAGCACGTGGCGGAAACGCTGGGCGTACTTGTCGCGCACGGCGGGCACATCTTCCAGCAGGCGGGCAGTGTAGACGAGAATGTCATCAAAATCCACGGCATTCATAGATACAAGTCTCTTTTGATATTCTGTGTATACGCGTTTCACCACTTCATCGCGATAGGTGTTGATCGGGTAATCGTCCGCGCCAATGAGTTCGTTTTTGGCGCGCGAGATCGCTGCATGAATGCTGGCGGGACGATACAGCTTTTCATTTAAATTAAATTCACGAATAATTGCTTTGACGATTCTTTCCTGGTCGTCAGAATCAAAGATCACAAAATTGGATTCAAGCGGAAGATGGTCAGCCTCACGCCTGAGAATCCGCACGCAGATCGAATGGAAGGTGCCAAGCATGATGCCTTCAGTAGTCTGCTCATTGAGCATGGAGTTCACGCGTTCCTGCATTTCTTTTGCGGCTTTGTTGGTAAAAGTCACCGCGAGGATTTGCCACGGGCGGACTCCTTCGGATGCAATGAGATACGCGACGCGCTGGGTCAGTACCCGCGTCTTTCCGGACCCCGGGCCTGCAATGACTAAAACGGCACCGTCTGCCGCTGTGACCGCGCTTTTTTGTTGTGGGTTAAGTATGTCGAGAAAATTCATTTTGGGTGAGTGGAAAATTCAGGCGGAGGTTTTTACCTCCGCCTGAATTTTTGTTTGCCTTTTCCGAGTTTATTTTAGTTCAGAGGTGCAGTTGGGGCAGCGGGTTGCTTTAATGGAAATGGTGCTAAAGCAGTGCGGGCATTCTTTTGTTGTTGGATCTGCCGGGGCAGGAGCTTTCTTCATGCTGTTGGCAGCTTTGACGATGATAAAGATGACAAAGGCCACGATGAGGAAGTCTACGATGGCTTGGATGAACAAGCCCCAAAAGATTTCGACTCCATTGACGCTGGAGGAAAGCTCGGCGAATTGACCGCCGCCAAATAGCGCGCCGATGAGCGGCATGAGGATATCGTTGACGAGAGATGCGACGATCTTGCCGAATGCTCCGCCGATGATGACTGCGATGGCAAGGTCCAGCACATTGCCGCGCATGACGAATTCCTTGAATTCCTTTAACATATTCTGCTCCTTGAACAAGGGTGAATGCTGTTTGAATTCTATGTTAGTACGTGGGGCTTGTCAACGATGATATGCTGTTTTATGTCCATTCAAGGGGAGAATCGGCTGTTCGATGCCGACCCAGTGCCGGCGGAGAAGGAAGCGGCGATTCGCTATTTTTTTCACAACCTCTAGGGGAAAGTATGTTAAAAAAACCGACAAAAACAGTTCTCTGGTAGGGTTTTTTATTGATTATGAGGGTATTTTCTTTGTTAAAAGGGACTATACATCTTATACTGGGGGGCGTGTGTTGACGTACCTAAAGAATTAGGTATAATCTAATTTGCTGGTTTTAAGGAACCACCTTAGGTTTTTTACTAATGAAGGAGGTGAAACGTCAGAGATATAAATAAAGCGTAAGTTTAATTTGTGTCCGAAAAAAATCAACCCCCTACATTTTCTTCTTTGGAGGAGAAAAAACCATGTTACGAAACCGTTTGTTTTTTGTTATGGGTTTGCTGGTCATCGCCAGTGTAATCCTCTCCGCTTGTGGTGGCACAGCCCCCGTAGCAACGGATGCTCCCGCTGTTGTGGAAGAACCCGCTATGACCGAAGCTCCTGCTATGACCGAAGCTCCTGCTGCTGAGCAGTCTTCTTTCACCACTCCTCACCCGATCTTGGGTGACCTTCGTGTGCGCCAGGCTTTGTCCTACTGCACCAACAAACTTGACTTGATCAAGTCTGTGTATCCTCTTCTCACCGAAGAAGAACAGGCTTCCTTGGTCATGAACACCTTCATCCCGCGCGCTCACTGGGCGTATGCTGGCGATGAGAACGTCACCGTATATGAATACGATCCTGCCAAGGGCGCTGCTTTGCTCGACGAAGCCGGCTGGACCCTCGCTGACGGCGCGGACTTCCGCACCAACGCCGCTGGTGACCAACTCTCCCTGAAGTTCACAACCACATCTGCTGCGTTCCGCCAGACTTGGGCTGCCATTTGGGAAGCTCAGATGGCTGAGTGCGGTGTTCAGATCATCCGCTTGCATGCTCCTGCTTCCTGGTGGTTCGGCGATACCACTGGTCTCGCCCGCCGCGACTATGAATTGGGTGCTTTCGCTTGGGTTGGTCAGGCTGACCCCGGTGGTCAGACACTCTATGCTTGCGATCAGATCCCTCTGCCCGAAAACGGCTGGGCTGGTCAGAATGCTATGGGTTGGTGTAATCAACTCGCCAGCACAAACATCAAGTTGGCGAACAATACCCTCATCAAAGACGACCGCATTGCCGCGTACACCATCGTACAGCAGGAATTTGCCAAGGATGTTCCTTCCATTCCTCTATTCAACCGCACCGAAACCTTTGCGACCGCTGCTGATTTGACCGGTTTCGCTCCCTTCCCTGGACAGGAATACTATAACTACAATGTTCAGGAATGGGCCAAGGCTGGTTCAGACACCGTCGTCCTCGGCTTTACACAGGAACCTGCTTCCTTGTTCACCCTGGTTGAAGATGCTTTCGTAGCCAACATTGCCTACCAGATCGCCCGCCCTGCTCAGGAAACCCACTTGAACTATGACTTCAAGGCTTCCCTGGTCAAGGAACTCCCCACCCTCGAAAATGGTGGCACCACCAATAACGATGTTGAGGTTTCCGAAGGCACCAAGGTTGTCGATGCCGATGGTAACGTTGTTGACCTCGCCCCCGGCGTATTCGTCCTCAATGCTGCTGGTGAGCGCGTTGAATTCACCGGCGGAACCGTCACCATGAAGCAATTGACTTCCCGCTTCGAGATCATTGACGGCCTCACCTGGGAAGATGGCACCCCCGTCTCCAGCGCCGACCTTGAATTGGGCAAGACCGTCTCCTGCGATCCCGAATCCGGTGCAACTTCCTTCATCATCTGTGACAAGACAGCCAGCACTGAATTCCTCACCGACGCTGTTGGTTACATCCACACTTGGGTACCCGGTGTTCAGGACCCGCTATACTTCGTTCCTGTTTGGCCGATCTATCCTTCCCATCAGTTGGGTGACCTTCCTGCCAAGGATTGGGCAACCGATCCCCGCGTAGCTGAAAAGCCTCTTGCTTATGGTCCATACAAGCTCGTTGAATGGGTCAAGGGCGAGAAGATGGTCTTCGCTGCCAATGAATATTGGGTTGGTGGAGCTCCTGCTTCCCCGAACTTCGTGATCCAGTTCGTAACCCCTGAAAGCGCTGAAGGCTTGCTCCTCAGTGGCGAAGTTGACATTTTGGCTTCCGAATCTTTGGCTGGTCTCAATGAGACATTGAAAGCTGCCGAAGAAGCTGGCAAGATCGTTACCTACACCGAAGCTGGCGGCACCTGGGAACACATCGACATTCAGTTGTTCCTCCGCTAATTCGCAAGTGTAATAGGTTAGAATGGGGTAGGCACGTAAGTGCCTACCCCAAAATGTATAAAATCCTCGCACTTTCTGTTGGAGAAGTTATTTATGACTGCGTATCTGATCCGTCGCGTTTTGCAATCCATTTTAGTGGTCTTGATTTCAGCAGTAGCCACCTACGTACTTTTGAGCTTCGCACCTGGGGGACCGATGGCGGGGTTACGCCAAATTCAGCAATCCGGACGTTTTCAGATAACAGAAGAAGATATTGCCCGCATCCGCGCTTCATTTGAGCTGGACCTCAACCTTTGGGTTCGCTTCAGCCGCTGGCTGATTGGTTTCCCCAAGGGACCAGTGGTCATTGGCGGAAATGAATATTTTGGGGATACGGTAGTTGGCTGCCGCAAACCCATTGAAGCAGAGGTGTTGAATTCCCGCGGTGTATACGAAATTATTCAGGTGGGATGTAAAGAAGAAGTCTTAATGAAAGACCTTGTTGGCCGTCGAACAAGCCGGGGCATTCTTTTGGGCGATTTTGGCCTTTCCTGGCGTATTTTACGTGACCGGCCGGTCAGTGACTTGATCGAAAGCCGTTTGTCCAAGACCCTCCAACTCATTGGGCTTGAGACACTTCTCTCCCTTCTTATAGGAATTCCATTAGGTATTTATTCTGCCGTTCG
The DNA here is from genome assembly GCA_014860805.1 of Anaerolineales bacterium. GTDB lineage: Bacteria > Chloroflexota > Anaerolineae > Anaerolineales > Villigracilaceae > Villigracilis. The sequence continues at coordinate 1,952 of JACZJB010000081.1, read as the reverse complement.
GCAGTATTCAAAATTTGATTATGTTTTTACTACGCTGGCATTTATGGGGTCAGCCATGCCAAGCTTCTTCTTTGGTTTACTTTTAATTTTGGTGTTTTCAATTCTCCCCAAAGGTGCGGGATTGCCGTATATCCCTGCGGGATTATCCGAGTCTGTGCGTGATTACACGATTCCATTAATCGGCCAGGTGGTGGCAGGCTCAGCAAAAGACCGAGTCTTACACTTGATATTGCCGGTCACTGTTTTGACTTTGATCAATGTTGCAGGCTGGAGCCGTTTTATCCGTGCCAGCATGTTGGATGTGCTGCGCCAGGATTATGTCCGCACAGCCCGTGCAAAAGGGCTGCGTGAAATTACCGTAATTATGAAACATGCGCTTCGAAACGCCTTGATCCCATTTGTTACGATCGTGGTGTTTACAATTCCCGGCTTGTTTAGCGGTGCGATCATTACTGAAAGTATATTTGCCTGGCCGGGCATGGGGCGCCTATACATCCTTGCGCTTGGTGATTATGACTATCCCGTGGCAATGGCGATATTCTTCATCCTGGCTGTCTTGACCGTGATTGCTACTTTGCTTCGTGATATTATATATACGCTTGTGGACCCCCGCATTCGTTTAAACTAGCGTTGAGGATATTTTCCAATGACCGTATCTGCTCAATTAGACAAACTTGATGCTGAATCAGTAACCATTGAGGAACGCAGCCCATTTCAAGTCGTGATGAGGCGCTTTATCCGCCACCGTCTTGCGATGGTTTCCCTGGCTGTCATGGTGGTTATTTTCACTGTCACGCTTCTTGCCCCCTACATCACCTCTTTCAAGGTGGATGAAATCAATGTCAGTAAATATTTTGTCCCGTTTGGCACGGTGGATGAACCCACCGGCCGCATCCATTATCTGGGAACAGATAACATTGGACGAGATTATTTTTCCCGCATTATTTATGCTGGACGCATTTCACTCACTGTGGCTTTGCTTTCAGTATTGATCTCTGAGACCATCGGTATTTTCGTGGGGGCCGTTTCCGGCTTCTATGGAAAATGGGTCGACGCGATACTCATGCGTTTTGTGGAGTTCATGCTGACCGTCCCAACCCTGCCTTTGCTGTTGATTATTTCATCCATGCTTTTGCGAAACGAAGACCTGATTCCGATCCCGGAATCGGTTTTAAAATTTGTCGGCAATATCATGCTGCTAAATCCGCGAGATGCTCGCAACGCAGTATTGATTGTTGTTGTTCTGGCTGGGTTCGGCTGGCTGTCTTCTGCACAGCTCATGCGCGGTACGGTTTTATCTCTCCGCGAGCAGACCTTTGTGGAAGCATCCCGTTCCCTCGGCGGGACGAATATCTGGATCATTATGAAGCACATGATCCCGAATGCCATGGCTCCCATTATTGTGGATGCGTCGCTGGCGCTTGCAGGATATGTTGTTGCAGAAGCCGCACTCGCATTTCTCGGCTTCGGTATTCAAGACCCCGTTCCTACCTGGGGGAATATGCTCTCTGCAACCCAGACTTATATGTTCGACAAGCCCTGGCTGCCCCTGTTGCCGGGAATTCCGATCTTCGTCTGTTCCCTCGCGTTCAACTACATTGGCGATGGTCTGCGCGACGCTCTTGATCCTCGTTTGAAGTTATAGTCGGCAAGAAAAATCTCATTTGCGGAGATACCCGTGGCAACAAATAATCAAAAACCATTGCTCGAAGTACGGAATCTAAAAACTTATTTTTACACAGAAGATGGTGTTGTTCATGCCGTGGATGGTGTGAATTTTGAAGTGAATAATGGCGAAGTTCTCGGTATTGTGGGCGAATCAGGCTGTGGAAAAAGCGTTACCTCTCTTTCCATCATGCGCCTCATCAGCCAGCCTGGCAAGATCGAAGAAGGCGAGATCATGTTTGACGGCAAGGATCTCGTAAAAGCCACGGAAGAGGAAATGATGAAAG
>JACZJB010000080.1 GCA_014860805.1 Anaerolineales bacterium | reverse complement strand
ATATATAGTTTCCTGCCGCGCCAGCGGTCGAAGCATTTACAAGGGACTAAAAACCCCTTACGCAAAGGTCAAACCTCCTTACGCAGAGGTCAACTGTCCTTACGGAGAGGTCGACTGCCCTTACGGAAAGGTTAACCGTCCTTACGCAGAGGTCAACCGTGCTTACGGAAAGGTCAACTGCCCTTACGCAGAGGTCGACCGGCCTTACGCAGAGGTCAACCGGCCTTACGCAGAGGTCAACTGCCCTTACGGAAGGGTCGACCCGTTTAGCAGAAGTTCTTAACATGATATACCGCCAAAACCAACAATAAACAGGAAGGAGTTAGCCACTCCCCTGCATAATTCATTTATTTATTCATTAAAACATTTAAAATTATGGCTATTTCAAAATCAAGATCCGAAGCCCAGACATTGGAAAACTACCGGGTGGCTTTGGAAAATGTGGAAACCCAGACCGAAGTTGCACAAATCATGGCAGATTTCGGTTACGACAGCGCTGCCGTTGCAGAAGGGAAAGAACTTTTAGGAGCTACCCGGACGGTATTCGATCTTCACCACAAAGAAGATGAGGAAAGCAACCTGGCAAAAGACGATTTAAATGCAAAGCTTACGGCTGTGCGCGCCACCTATTCTTTGCACCGTAAAAAAGCAAAAACAGTTTTCCGCAAAAGCGAGGCCATCCTTCAAAACCTGGGACTGACAGGTTCCATTCCCGATGGATACATCAAATTTCTGGAGTCGTTGAAGACATTTTACACCCGATTGCAGGAACATGCAGACTGGCTCGCAAAGCTGGCACCGTTAAAAGTGCTTCCCGAAGACATCACGGCAGCCCTCGCAGCCATCACCCAACTCGAAGCCGCACGGGCAACCTATCTGCGGGAAATCGGAGAATCGCAGGACGCCACCGAGGCCAAAGACAAAGCCTTTGCCCGGATGGACGAATGGATGCGTGAATTTCGCGATGTAGCACGCATCGCCCTCGAAGACCGCCCCCAACTCCTCGAATCCATTAATATATTCGTAAGGAATTAATGTTCTAATCCCAAAGAGGCGCTTGCAATGCAAGCGCCTCTTTCATTTATACCCGGAAACGCTTTGTTATTCTGGCAACACGAAGAATCTCATTTCCGCTAAGATCCTTCACTCCGTTCAGGATGATAAAGAAAATGATAAATTAAACAATCGCCCCTATTGCGAGGAGGCGACCGACAGCCTGTCCCGATCTATCGGGAAAGCGTTCTCATAACGTAACGAAAAATATATCAAAAATGAGATTGCCACGTCTTCGTCTTTGACTCAGCCTCACAATGACATGATGCTTCTCGGGCTTTAGCTTTTAAAACTTTAGCCTTTATACTGTCAATGCCTGAAATAGGTTGACCACTTTTAGCAATTAAAAACAGTTAAAAATGGCAACAAGAGAGCAATTTAAAATGACAACTGAAGAACGGATGCACAGGCATTTCAGTGACAGTTTCAAGATTCAAAAAGTCAGAGA
>JACZJB010000079.1 GCA_014860805.1 Anaerolineales bacterium | reverse complement strand
ATGTAATATTCATAAACAACGTCTGCCAGGGTTAAACCAGATTGCGGACGGACATAATCCGGCGAATTGCCGATTTTGATGGCAAGCGGTCGGCGCAGCAGAAGAGACGGGTCGGCAACGGGCAATCCTGTCAACGGGTTGTTGACAATGGAAATTGTTGTGTCAACAGATGGAATGGCATCCACCGGCGTAGGCAGCCCATCTCCGGAAACGTATTTTGTTGGGTAAGGCGTATAGGTTGGTAAAGGCTGCAAGGTTGCCAAAGAGAGGTAGGGGTCGGGTGATTCAGCAGGCAAAGGCTGAAAAGGCGTCAGGGTAGGTTGAATGTCCGAGGAAACAGAAACAGGCTGCGGGGAAGGGAGAAGCGCTGCGTCTTCTGAAGGGGAAGCGGCAGGGGCGGCACAGGATGCGATCAGGATAATTGTTAAAATCGAGAGGGCAGTCTTTTGGACAACAAATCTGCGATGGCGATAAATCATGCTGGGGATTGTACCAAAAGCAAACGGGGAAAGTATCTCAGCAATAAAACTGATACAATTGTACACTCCCATGTTGATTTTGATCTCCTGCCTTTTACTATTTGTCACAGCGCTGACATTGATCGTTTTGCGAGTCCTGCAGCCCACTGCCCGCTACACTTGGCTGGTGGCGGCAAGCGGCGGAATTCTATCCTTGTTGAGTGTCTTTCTGTGGCTGACACAAATGCCCTTTGAATTTGTCCTGCCTGCATGGCAGCCTGCTTCCTTGTTTGCAACTCCGATCTTATTTCGTGCAGATGAAATTTCCTGGCCTTTCTCAATAAGCATTGCGGCGTTGACTTTGGCTACGGTATTGACGGCTGCCGCACGCCCGGTCTTTGTTAATGATTTTGCATGGATGGGTGCACTTGCCTTGGGCGGGGTTGGGATTTTGGCGGTAACGGCGGATAATCCGCTGACGTTATTGCTGGTATGGGCTTTTTTGGATTTGACCGAACTGCTTACACAACTGCGTTCTGTGGATGGAAAAGCCAACAACGAAAAAGTTGTGATTTCATTTTCAACCCGCGCGTTTGGGCTTGCGCTCTTGCTATGGGCGAATATTGTCAGTGCTGGTGAAGGAAGTACTGTCAACTTTCAATCCATGTCGGCAAGTTCTGGCTTGTTCCTGGTTGCCGCGGCAGGCTTGAGACTGGGGGTGTTCCCTTTGCATCTGCCCTACTCATCCGAATCGGCACTGCGGCGCGGGTTCGGTACGTCACTGCGCTTGATTTCCGCTGCATCCAGCATGGTGGTATTGGCGCACATTCCTGTCGGAAGTTTGAATTCCATCGTTACCCCGTTTCTAATAACTCTGGCGTTGATCGCTTCCCTTTATGGCGGCTGGATGTGGTTGCGTGCTCCCGATGAGTTGAACGGCCGTCCGTATTGGATCATCAGCCTTGTATCGTTATCCATGGTCTCTGCACTCAGCGGCAATCCAACAGGTGTAATCGCATGGGGCTGCGCATTGATCCTCGTGGGAGGAGCACTCTTCCTTACTTCAGTACAAATGACTTGGTTAAATCGTGTCATGCTGATAAGTGTGTGGAGTCTTTCAACATTGCCGTTTTCATTAACCGCAAGTGCCTGGCTCGGCGGGCTGGGAATTTTCATCCCATTTGTCATTGCAGCACAAGCATTAACCATAGCTGGATTCATCCGCCATGTCGTCCGTCCGCCTGAGCGAGAGTTACTCGACTCACAACCGGGCTGGGCACGCGCTGTGTATCCCGCAGGCATTTTTCTTTTGATTATTATCCAAGTGACATTAGGGTTGATCGGCTGGAATGGAGCGCTACAGATCGGCGCCTGGCTGCAAGCTCTCATCGCTTCCATCCTGACCTTTGGGCTGGTCTGGGCAACACCGCGTTTCCGCATCCTCAACCCGATCCGTGCCCACTGGATCACTTCCACAGCATCGCGTTTGAACGGAATCTATCAAGGGTTCTGGACGTTATACCGCGTCCTAGCAAGGATCAGTCAGGCGATCATTGTCACACTGGAGGGAGAAGGTGGCATCATGTGGACGTTGCTCTTTCTTGCCCTCTTCGTTTCCATATTAACTCAAGGTTCTCCATAACATGCTGTCCGATACCATTTCCTGGATTGCTGTTGGG
>JACZJB010000078.1 GCA_014860805.1 Anaerolineales bacterium | reverse complement strand
TCGAGATAGCGCATCACAAAATAAGCCGTCCCGTTTTCTTCGCCATAATCAAAAACTGGCAGGATGTAGGGATGTTCAAGCCGGGCGATGATGCGCGCTTCCTGTTGAAAGCGTTTGACAAACTCTTCGCTTTCAGCCAATTGCCCCGGCAGGACTTTGATCGCCACGTTGCGATCCATGGAAGACTGATATGCCTTGTAAACGGCCGCCATGCCGCCCTCGCCGATCTGCCCGATAATTCGGTATGCACCGAGCATCTGTCCTGGCTGAAGTTTATCCATTCCGCTCTCCTGCCGTCCAGTGATTAAGGTACTCGATACACCGCTCTCAGATTGCCTTGCGAATCAAAAAGACGGGCATTCTCGCCAGAGCTCCATACGGCATCGCCTATGCCCCAATACAGGTCAATGACCGTGTCTGTACCTGTAGTTGTGTGGATTTGAACGGCTCCATTTGGGTACAGCGTGAGTTTAGGGAAGGTAAATGTGTTGCCGGTTTCATCTTTTAACTGCCATGAGGTCAAGTCCAATTGGCCTTCACCCTCGAATTTAACTACAACGATCTCGGAAGTAAAAGTCCCCGCGCCGACTACGCTGCTGATCTTCACGGGAATATCTGTCTGCAACTCGGTGCTAGGCGTATTGGACGAGTCACTGCTGATGACAGGCGCAGCTTGCTGAACCGACGGCAGGTTGGCAGCGCGATAATTACGGTCATACCAAAACAGGATCGTCCCCGTCACACTCGCCGAGACAAAGATATTGAGAAGCAGGTATTGAATAAGCTTTCGACGATCCATAATGTTTCGTATGATAGCACAATCCAAATGAAATGTCACACCAACGCTACGCACGGCGCAATGACATAATCTTCTTATTTTTTCATGGATATCGCAACCCAATCACCCATCTGGCGTTGGTCGCTTCGTTTCAAGCCTTTGGTCTCCCCAGCCTTAATGACAGCTTCAGCCTGGTGATCAAGAATGCCGCTCAGAATGATTTCGCCATTCGGCTCGACCAAATCTGCAAGACCCGCATCAAAGAGACGGATGAGAATCGGGCCAAGGATATTCGCCACCACCAGCGGCGCAGACTTAAACTGGAAACTGCCTCTCAAAACCTCAGTCACTGACCCCTGCCCCAGCAGTAGTTCCTCCCCCACTCCGTTGGTATCTGCGTTCTCACGCGAGTTTTTGACAGACTCAATATCAATATCCACGCCTAAAACTTTGCTTGCGCCAAGCTTCAGCGCAGCAATGGAGAGAATGCCAGAGCCGCAGCCGACATCAATGACAGTGGTCAATGCTCGGTTGTCCGTGGATGCTTCCATGAGTTCAAGGCATAACTGAGTCGTTGGGTGCGTGCCTGTGCCAAACGCCATGCCAGGGTCGATCTTGATCGGGATTCGTTTCGGTTCAGGAGATTCAAGCCACGCAGGCAGGATGAGGAGTCTCTGTCCGATGAGGATCGGTTTGTAGTGCTGCTTCCAGGCTTCCATCCAGTTTTGATCCGCGATCTGCTTGTAAGCAGGAGTCGGCACAGGTTGGATCATCCCCAAATAGAAAAGAGACTCTTCGAGTTTCTGCCGCGTTTCTTCGAGTTGATCGTTCACTTCCAAATAAGCGCGGACGGTGATGGGACCCGTTGCTGTACCTTCATCCTCCTCGTTGACAAATCGTACGCCCTGTTCAGTCATCACGCCATTGGGCGCAAAACGTGCGAGCACGTCCGCAACGGATTCGGCGAGTTCGCCGTCCACGGTTAATGAAATTTCCAACCAGTTCATTTTTTATCTGCCTTATAAAATCGGATTTGAGCCTTTTCCAGGGTAACAAGCCCAGCCTGGAGATGCTCATCTATTTCTTCAAGAAATTTTTCGAGCTTTTCTTTTGTATCCACGATCTCAACCACCATCGGTAAATCCTCAGAGAGACGCTCGATCTTGAAGGTGTGAATCACTCGCGTATTCGCGCCAAAACCCATCACGCCGCGCAAAACCGTGGCGCCCGCAAGTCCATGTTCGCGGGCGTGTAGAACCAGCCATTCATACAACGGTTTACCATCATGTCGGTCTGACTCGCCGATGAAAATACGGAGCAGGTATCCTTCTTCTGGCAGGTGCATGGTTATCTCCAGATCAAATAAGAAACGGTTCGTCCAAGCCAAACAGCAAACAGGCCGATGATCACATTCATGCCGATGTTTGCCAACGCGCCCATCATCTGGCTATCGCGCGCGAGATTGAGCGTCTCGTTCCCAAAGGAAGAAAATGTGGTGAAGCCGCCAAGAATGCCGACAAAAACGAATAAACGCGCTTCACTCGTGAACACGCCGCGGCTTTCAGCAAGCTGGGCGAGAAACCCGATCGCAAAACACCCAATGATATTAACTGCCAGCGTGCCGTAAGGAAAGCCAACGCTTTTGGTCGTCTGTTGAACATATCCACTGGCAAGATACCGCAGAATTGAACCGATAAATCCGCCAAAACCGACGAGAAGAATGTTTGTCAAAATACTTCCTCTTTACCAAAAATAAATAACAACAGACCGCAGACGATGGAAATTTTGCGGCTCATCGCTTATCGTTGAATTTCCTTCACCGCCCATTTTATCAATTCTTTTTCCGTGGTTAGCATCATGGCAGGCATTTCGTTCACGGGAAAGTATTTTATCTCCGAAATCTCATGAGACTCTTTGAATTCCCCGCCCGCTATCTTGCACAGATAGGCCATGCTAATGTTGTGGTCTTCGCGCGCGCTAACCACCGTGAGCAATCGCTCAATTTCAATTTGCATGCCCGTCTCTTCGTAAAACTCACGGACAATTGCTTTATCAGGTTGTTCGTTGTACTCCAATCCGCCTGCAGGAAGACCCCATTCAAATTTTCGATAGGTATGCTTGAAAAGCAGGATCCGTCCTTGTTCATCGAAGATGATCGCCGCCACCGATGCGCGGAATTTGGGGCGATATATCCGCATGGCCAAAACATGAAACCACATGGGGAGTACACGCCAAAGGCGCAAGAGAGTCTTCATCACGGCATTATAAACTACCATAGACTACAGCCCACCGAAAAACAAAATGAGCGGACTCTTATCCGCTCATTCATTACTATTTATAGCTCTTTACTTCTCACCCACCCAGAGCTTCATTCAACCAATCCAAAAATCCCTTTTCCTGCGGCTTGACCGATGTACCCAAACTCTCAGCCAGCTTCTCGAACAGCTCGCGCTGTTCCTTCGTCAACTTGGTCGGGACAGCGACATTCACGATCACCAATTGATTGCCGCGGTCTTTACGGCGCAGATAAGGAACACCTTTATTCTTGATCGTAAAAACTTTACCGGGCTGTGTGCCTGCAGGGATTTTCAACTTTTCATCGCCGTCAATGGTTGGCACATCGATCTCAGCACCCAATACAGCCTGCGCTACATTGATATCGAGATTCAGAACCAGGTCATTCTCGCGGCGTTTGAAGAACTGATGAGGTTTCACATCCAACACCAGGAAGAGGCTTCCCTGCGGACCGCCATTTTCACCAGGCGCGCCCTCTCCGGTCAAACGGATCTGCGTGCCAGCATCCACACCTGCGGGGATCTGCACCTTCTTCTTGATTTTTTTGCGTTCAAGCCCATTTCCATGACAGGTCTTGCAAGGCGATGAGATCATCTCGCCGCGCCCGTTACACGTCGGGCAGGTCGCTGTCTGCACCATCTGACCTAAAAAGGTCTGGCGCACCTGACGCACTTCACCCTGTCCATTACAGGTGGTGCATTTCACCGGCGACGTTCCAGGTTCCGCACCATTTCCGTGACAGTGGGAACAAATTTCGTCGCGTGAAAACTCGATTTCCTTGTCCACGCCAAAGACAGCTTCTTCAAACGTCAATGTGACCTGCATCTGCAAGTCACGCCCGCGGCGCGGAGATTTGCGCGAACGGCGGCCTGAAGAGAATCCGAATCCGCCAAAGAGTTCATCGAAAATGTCGGAGAAGTCCACCGTGTAATCACGCTGGAAACCGCCCATGCCGCCAAGTCCCTCCTTGCCAAAGCGGTCATAGCGCGCGCGCTTCTCAGCATCGGAAAGCACGCCATACGCCTCGTTGATCTCTTTGAACTTTTCTTCGGCGTGTTCTTCCTTGCTCACATCAGGATGATACTGGCGCGCAAGTTTGCGAAACGCGGCTTTGATCTCATCATCGCTCGCGTTGCGTCCCACACCCAGAGTTTCGTAATAATCGTTGCTCATAATTTAAGTTTCAGGTTACAAGTTTCAGGTTAAGAACCTCCAACCTGAAACATTGAACTTTAAACTGGACTTACTCCTTCACTTCGCCATCAACAACATCAGGTCCCGCGTCATTGGATGGAGAACCTTCCGCTTCACCCCCACCCGCAGCCTGCGAAGTCCCCGTAGAGGAACCCTGCTCATAAACAGATGCGCCAATCTTTTGAATGGCCAGTCCCAACGCCTCCGTAACAGCTTTGATCTTATCTACATCCTCGCCCTGCGCCGCAGACTTAACCTCCGCAGCCTTGGTTTCAACTTCACTTCGTAGTTCAGCAGGGACTTTGTCGCCAAATTCGCGTAAAGCCTTTTCGGCAGCGTAGGCAGTGTTATCCGCGTTATTGCGTGCTTCGATCAAATCTTTGCGCTTGCGGTCCTCCTCTGCATGAGCTTCCGCGTCCTTGCGCATTTTTTCAACTTCACTGTCGCTCAAACCGGAAGAGGCGGTGATCGTGATGTGCTGTGAACGCCCGGTGGCCTTATCCTTCGCGCTGACTTTCAAAATGCCGTTTGCATCCACATCAAACGTCACTTCGATCTGCGGCACGCCGCGCGGAGCAGGGGGAATTCCATCCAAAATAAATTTACCCAGCGACTTGTTATCGTTTGCCATTGGGCGTTCTCCCTGCAGAACGTGAATCTCAACCTGGGTCTGGTTATCGCCAGCAGTGGAGAAGACCTGTGAGCGGCGGGTTGGTATGGTTGTATTTCGTTCAATTTGAGCTGTAGCAACGCCGCCAAGCGTTTCAATGGCAAGGGTCAAAGGTGTCACATCGAGGAGAAGGATATCTTTCACTTCTCCGCCAAGCACACCGGCTTGAATCGCCGCCCCGATCGCGACAACTTCGTCAGGATTCACGCCTTTGTGCGGATCCTTACCAAAGAAAGCGCGTACACGGTCTTGAATGGCGGGCATACGGGTCATGCCGCCTACCAAAACAATCTCATTGATATCACCGGCATTTAATCCAGCGTCTGCCAATGCCTGTTTGACAGGAGCAATCGTTCGGTCGACAAGATCCGCTGTAATTTGTTCCAGCTTGGCGCGGGTCATGGTCATCACCAAATGCTTGGGGCCATTTGCGTCCGCAGTCAGGTAAGGCAGGTTGATTTCAGTCTGCATTACCGTGGACAGTTCGATCTTGGCTTTTTCAGAAGCTTCTTTGAGACGCTGCAAAGCCTGGCGGTCATTATTCAAATCAATGCCGTTATCTTTCTTGAAGGTCTCGATCAGATGATCCATGATACGCAGGTCAAAATCATCGCCGCCAAGGAAGGTGTCACCGCTTGTGGCGCGGACCTGGAAGACGCCGTCACCCACATCGAGAATGGACACATCAAACGTACCACCGCCAAGGTCATACACAACAATGACCTCATTTTTCTTTTTGTCGAGACCGTATGCGAGCGATGACGCGGTTGGTTCGTTGATGATGCGAAGCACTTCGAGTCCGGCGATCTTGCCCGCATCTTTTGTGGCGTTACGCTGTGCATCGTTGAAATATGCAGGGACTGTAATCACCGCCTGCGTAATCGTTTCGCCCAAATATGCTTCCGCATCCGCTTTGATCTTCGCGAGGATCATCGCAGAGACCTCCGGTGCGGAATAATCCTTCTCGCCCAATTGCACGCGGACATCGCCATTATCCGCAGCATTGACAGCATATGGCACACGCTTGCGGGTACGTTCCACTTCAGGGTCGTCAGCCTTGCGTCCCATAAAACGCTTCACTGAAAAAATCGTGTTCTGCGGATTTGTGATTGCCTGGTTGCGCGCCACGCGTCCCACTAAACGTTCGCCGTTCTTATTCACCGCCACCACAGAAGGGACGAGTCGTTCACCTTCCGCAGAAGGAATCACAACCGGCTCCCCGCCAGACATAACAGCAGCCACCGAGTTGGTTGTACCTAAATCTATTCCAATGATCTTTGCCATGAGTTCTCCTAAGTTTCAAGCTGCAGGTTGAAAGGTTGAAGGTTTATGCAAACTTGCAGCCTTCAACCTTTAACCGAATTTATTGCGCCACTCTAACCAATGCGGGGCGGATCACTCGTTCGCCTAGCATGTATCCGTTTTGCACAACATCAATCACATGCCCGCCTTCAACTTCATCGCTGGATTCATGCGAGATGGCTTCATGAAAATTCGGGTCGAAAGCCGCGCCTTTTGCTTCGATACGTTTCACGCCTTCACTCTCCAAAATATTTTGGAGTTTGCGCGCGATCAATTCGATACCGCTCGCCCACGCATCATCCGCAGGGCGGTTTGCCAAAGCTCGCTCCAGATCATCAAGCGCCGGCAAAACCTTCTTGACAATGTCGCCTTTCATACTGGCATACATCATCTCGTTATCGCGCTCAATGCGCCTCTTGTAATTTTGGAATTCAGCCTGAGACCTTGCCCACCCATCTTTGTATTCGGACATCTTGGACTCTGCTTCCTTCAATTGATTGACCAACGCCTCACGCTCCACCGACGCCTGATCAACGTCAACAGGCATTTCTTCCACTGGAGACTGAGTCTCATCGATTGGTTCTTCTTCGTGTTTATGCTTCTCTTTTGCCATGTTTCTCACTCTCGTTGTTTTATGTCATCCTGCGCCCATGCAGGCCGACATGATTTTTTTATTCACCTGAAATCGTATCATTCACCAAATCACTCAACAACCCGGCAACATATCTCACGGTTGGAATGGTCCGCGCATAGGACATTCTCATCGGTCCCAGCACACCTAAAGTGCCCGTCGCCATGCCGGGCACGCCATATCTCGCGATGACCATTGAGCACTGGCGAAGTTCATCCAGTTCCCCTTCACCGCCGATCAATACTTGCAGCCCGCCGATATTGCTGTTTGTAGTGGTACGCGCCAGCAAATCTTGCAAAGTGGTGCGCTCTTCGAAGAGTTTCAAAGTCTTGCGCGCCTCTCCTGAGCCTGAAAACTCAGGTTCATTCAATACATTGGTCAATCCGTCCGTATAAATCTCGCCAGAGACACGGCTTGCTGAATTACGCATATCCTGCAGGATGAGAATCAGAATATCCTGGTCGAGCGGGTCAGAGCGATGCGGCAGCGAGGAAATTGCGTCCACAGCCAGACCAGCTAACAGGGTGTTAAGACGCGCCGCGGTTTGGCTGAGCCGTTCCTGCGAGACAGGTTCGGTCAGAGTCAAAATCTGCTGGGAAACTTCCCCGCCCGCCATCACCAACACCATGAGAATCTGCCTGCCCTGTGTGGAGATCAATTCAACATGTTTGTATTTTGCCTGCTCCACATGTGGAGCCGTGACCATCGAAACACCTTGCGATTGGTTGGCAAGAATGGAAGCCGCAAGGGTCATCCACTGGTCCATGTCGGCGCGTGATTGGTAGAACTGGTGTGAGATAGTGCGTTGCACGCTCTCAGGCAGTTCTGCGTCCTGCATCATTTGGCTGACAAAATAACGATAACCTTCTTCTGAAGGGACACGTCCGGCCGATGTGTGAGGCTGGCGCAGGTAGCCCATTTCAGTCAGGGCGGCCATTTCATTGCGAATGGTAGCCGCCGAAAGCCCGAGGTGATAATGCTCCGCCAGCCGCTTCGAGCCGACAGGCTGAGCGGATTCTATGTAATCTCGTATGATAAGAAGAAGAAGTGTCTTCTGGCGTTCAGTCAGGTTGTTCATATTCATAATTTAGCACTCCCAAATTGAGAGTGCTAGTATTGTGGAATAATGATAACAGTGCAAAAAAGGGAAGTCAATAAGAGGAGTGTAAGAATTATTTACAAAAGGCGAACAAAAAGAGGAAAAGCGTTTGCTTTTCCTCTTTTTACACAACGTATATGTATTACGGCGTTTTTACACTGGGACGCCATGCTGGGTCGAAATCCAACCCAGGGTCGGTTGTAATTCTTTCCCGTGCACCGCCTGCGGCGGTCATGTAGAAGATATCCATATTCTTTTCTTCCACAACGCCCTCATAAGCAAGGTAAAAACCATCTGGAGAATAATCCACATTTTCAACGGTAAGCACGTTAATCTGCATCCGCTTCCCCTGCTCCACACTACGGTCTGTGGCGGAAATACTCATTAAATACGGATTACAAAACGTAGTTGCGCAACGTTGGTTGAAAATAATGAGGTCACCACCCGTCGGCCATGCGGGAAGATAATCATTGAAAGCCTGCCCGCTGCGGACGATCTGCTTGGGGTTTTCTCCATTCGCGTCCATCATCCATATTTGATAGACGCCAACGCGTCGTACTGTATAAACCATTTGAGAGCCATCTGGCGACCAGGCTGGCTGGCGGGATTCAACCTTTTGAGCTCCTTTGGTGATTTGAGTGGATTTGGAGAGATCATCCACAGCGACGGAAAAGATTTCCATTTGTCCGGTACGCAGGGAAGTAAAAGCAATGGTCTTTCCATCCGGAGACCAAGCTGGGTCAAAATCTCCACCGGGCCCGGGTTGGATGGGAGTCAGTCCTGTGCCATCCGCATTAATGATGTACAAACTGGCATTGAAGTAGATATCGTCCATGCCTTTACAAGGGGAGATAAAAACCAATTTCAATCCGTCCGGCGACCAGGATGGCTGGCAGGCACCATTGGGCATATTGGTAATTTGGGTAGCACCATTTGTATCCAAGTCAACAAGGAAGATTTGTGGAATTCCCGAACGACTGGATGCAAACGCCAGATGACCCGAACCGCCGCCAAGCGCAATAGGGTTGCCTGAAACAATTGTCTCGGTCGGCAAACCTGTTTCAACCACGCCAGGGATTAAGGTATTGGTGGGCCCGGTTGTCGGCGTGGGCGGTATTTTCGTTTCCGTTGGCAATACAGTTGAGGTAGCCGTAGAAGCAACGGTACTGGTAGGTAAAGGAACTGTAGGCGTTACTGTCAGGGTAGCTGTATTGGATGGCAGGAGAAAGGGAATCATTCCACGTACATTGGAAGGCAAAATTGCAGGCGCAAAAAATGGAATGCTTACCGCGAGCAGAATCAACAGCACAAAAATAAAACGGACCAATGTATTGCGGCGTTTGCGCTCGCGTTCTTTTTGCCTTTTTAATGGAGATACAAAGGGTTGTTCCTCTTCTAACCTGGTCGGGGAGTGAACCGGTCCTTTTGGAGAACGAACGGGCGTCTTCTCTTTAATCGGAGTTGCTGCTGCTTCTTCCATTTCCTTCGGAGGAAAAGCATCCGCCGGAGGCGGGACAACCGTGTAACTGCCTGGTATTTGCTGTGTTTTGGATTTGGCGCCCAACAACGCTTTTTTGAATTCTTCCGCAGTCTGGAAGCGATCGCTCGGATCCACAGCCATGGCTTTTTCAATTGCTGCCGCCAAACGACGGGATACTTTTGAATTGCGTTTCCGTAACGGAGTCAATTGCGCATTATCCATGGCACGGGCAAGCCCGTCTTCAGGAATAATTCCGCACAACGCCGCATAGAGCGTGGCGCCTAACGAATAAATATCCGTGCGCGGATCGGTGCGTGCAGTTCCATATTGTTCAGGCGGAGAGTATCCCGGAGTCATGGCGCGGGCGCCAGTTGTAGTAGCCTGACTTGCGCTTTGATAGACCTTGGCAAGACCAAAGTCCACTAAAAAGATGTGGCCATCCGGCGTGATCTTGACATTGCCGGGTTTAATATCGCGGTGGAGAATCGGGGGCTTGCGAGAATGCAGATAAGAGAGCGCGTCACAGATGGCTGCGCCGATATGAACTGCATCATCTTCGGTGAGCATGCCGAGGCGTTCCATGCGGAACCGCAGATCCTCCCCTTCGATGAAATCCATGACAAGATATTGACCCTGATCGCCCAGGACGATATGGTCTGACACACGCGGCAGGTTGGGATGCCTCAGGTTGGCCAGAATGACAGCTTCCAAACGGAATTGGCGTGCATATTCATCTGTTGTAAACAGGTTTTCTTTAAGGGCAATATGAACGCCAAGGTTTTCGTCCACGGCGCGATATACAGACCCCATGCCGCCCTGGCCGAGAATTTCTATAATTCGATAACGATTATGAAGGAGTGTGTCTTTTTCGAGCGTCATCTAAAACCTGATTACCTGCCTAATCAGTGGTGAATTAACAGCCTGCAC